>NZ_JAYRST010000043.1:0-25684 GCF_041920015.1 Phenylobacterium sp. | reverse complement strand
CGGCGTGGGCATGGACGCCCAGGTCCTTTCGCGGGTCTTCGAACCCTTCTTCACCACCAAGGACATCGGCAAGGGCACCGGGCTTGGCCTGTCCCAGGTCTACGGCTTCGCCCGCCAGAGCGGCGGCGGCGTGGCGATCGACACCGCGCCCGGCGCAGGCGCCTCGGTCAGCATCTACCTGCCGCGCGTCGCCGCCCCGGTCCGAGATTGCGAAACGCCGTCAGGGGTCGAGGACGGCTCCTCCCGCATCCTCGACGTCCTGCTGGTCGAGGACGACCCGGCCGTCGGCGACATGGTAGAGGCGATGCTCTGCGAACTGGGCCACCGCGTCGTTCGCGCCGACGGGGTCGACCAGGCCCTGAAGCGTCTGGCCCGCCGCCAGCCGATCGACCTGATGCTGACCGACCTCGTCATGCCGGGCGGGCGTTCGGGCCTGGACCTGGCGCGCGCGGCGACCACCGCCCGCCCCGGCCTGCCGGTCATCCTCTCCTCCGGCTTTACCGGGGAGGCGCTTTCGGCCGTGACCGACGCGCCCTGGCCGCTGTTGCGCAAGCCCTATTCGGCCGAGGCCCTGGCCCGCGCCATCGCCCGGGCCCTGGACCCGGAAAGCCAAGCCGCCTGAGCCCCCTGCGATTTCCTGCAAGCCGCTTCAAGATAAAGTGGGCTTGTGCGTCCCCGAACGCGGGTCTATATCACAAGCCATCGGTTTTGCTCGTTTTGAGCATAATCAGGACGCCGAGGGGACGCTGCAGACATCCCGCGGCGTTTTTTGAGGCCGATAAAATGCTCAATTTGAGCATAAGGAGGGATACATGGCCGACGGTTCGCAACTTGCGTTCACTCCCGCTGTCGAAGCCGCCACCCTGCCCATGTGGGAAAAGGTGAAGCACCACGTCACGCCGATGGAGTGGCGCGCTTACGCCCCCCTCATCGCCGAGATCAACCGCCTCAAGCGCGAGAAGAACGCGGTCATCCTGGCCCACAACTACATGACCCCCGAGATCTTCCACGGGGTCGGCGACTATGTGGGCGACAGCCTGGGCCTGGCCAAGGAAGCGGCCAAGTCGGATGCGGCGATCATCGTCCAGGCGGGCGTGCACTTCATGGCCGAGACCTCCAAGATCCTCTCGCCGCAGAAGAAGATCCTGATCCCCGACCTGAGCGCCGGTTGCTCGCTCGCCTCCTCGATTACCGGGGCGGACGTGCGCCTGATCAAGCAGCGCTATCCGGGCCTGCCGGTCGTGACCTATGTCAACACCACCGCCGACGTGAAGGCCGAGACCGACGTCTGCTGCACCAGCGCCAACGCCGTGCAGGTGGTCGAGCACGTGGCTCGCGAGTGGGGCGTCGACCGCGTCATCCTGATCCCGGACGAGTTCCTGGCCCGCAACGTCGCGCGCCAGACCGAGGTGGGGATCATCGCCTGGAAGGGCCGCTGCGAGGTGCACGAACGCTTCACCGCCCAGGACATCCTCGACCTCAAGGAAGCCTATCCGAACGCCGAGGTCCTGGCTCACCCCGAATGCCCGGCCGAGGTTCTGGAGGTCTCCGACTTCGCCGGCTCCACCGCGGCGATGAACGATTACGTGCTGCAGCGCAGGCCCAAGCAGGTGGTGCTCATCACCGAATGCTCGATGGCCGACAACGTCGCGGCCGACGCGGTGGGCACCGAGTTCGTGCGGCCCTGCAACCTCTGCCCGTACATGAAGAAGATCACGCTGGAGAACATCTACGAGGCCTTGGTCCACGAACGCTACGAGGTGACCGTCGATCCGGCGATCGCCGAGCGCGCGCGCCTGGCCGTCCAGCGCATGGTCGACCTGCCCCCGCCCGCCGTCCCGGCTCGCTACGACCTGGTCAAGGCGCGCCATCATGTGGATGTGGAATTGATCTGACCATGGAACGCGTCAACCACGACGGCGTGCTGATCGTCGGCGCGGGGCTGGCCGGCCTGTCGGCCGCCCTCGCCGCCGCTCCGCGCAAGGCGCTGGTGCTGACCGGCGCCCCACTCAGCCAGGGTTGCTCCTCGGCCTGGGCCCAGGGCGGCATGGCCGCGGCGCTGAGCGTCGAGGATGCGCCCGCGCTGCACGCTGCCGACACCGTCGCGGCCGGCGCCGGCCTGGTCGATCCCGCCGTCGCCGCCATCCTGGCCCAAGAAGGCCCTGGCGCGGTCCGCGGCCTGGCCGAGTTGGGCGCGCCCTTCGACCGCACGCCGGACGGCGAATTCGCCACCAGCCTGGAGGCGGCCCATTCGCGTTCGCGCGTCGCCCGCGTGAAGGGCGACCAGGCCGGACGCGCGATCATGGATGCGGTGATCGCCACCGCCCTCTCCTCGCGCCACATCAAGGTGCGGGCGGGCTGCCGGCTGCGCGGCCTGCTGCGCGACGCCAAGGGAGCGGTGCGCGGCGTGCTGGCCGAGGAGAACGGCCAACTGGTCGAATTCGTCGCCCCCGCGACCATCCTGGCCACCGGCGGGATCGGCGGCCTCTACGCCGTCACCACCACCCCGCCCGAGCTGAAGGGCGAGGGCCTGGCGCTCGCCGCCCTGGCCGGCGCGACCATCGCCGACCCGGAGTTCGTGCAGTTCCACCCGACCGCCATCGACATCGGCCGCGATCCGGCCCCCCTAGCCACCGAGGCCCTGCGCGGCGAGGGCGCCAAGCTGATCGACGGGCAGGGCGAGGCTTTTATGGCCCGCTATCATCCCGACGCCGAGCTGGCCCCCCGCGACGTGGTGGCCCGCGCCATCCATGCCGAGCGCCAGGCCGGCCATGGCGCGTTCCTCGACGCGCGCGCAGCGGTGGGCGCCCATTTCCCGGACGAGTTCCCGGCCGTCTTCGCCGCCTGCCTGTCGGGCGGGGTCGATCCGCGGACTCAACCGATCCCCGTCGCGCCGGCCTGTCACTATCACATGGGCGGGATCGTCACCGACGCGGACGGCGCAACCACCTTGCCAGGTCTCTACGCCGCCGGGGAATGCGCCTCGACCGGGGTGCACGGCGCCAATCGTCTGGCGTCCAACTCGCTGCTGGAGGCCGCCGTCTTCGGCGCCCGCGCCGGCCGCGCCGCCGCTCAGGCGGCCGATCCGGGCACGCGGCCCGAACGCTGCCAGCCTGCGCCCGATCTGCCGGCCAAGGCTCTAGCCCAGTTGCGCCTCGGCATGACCCGCGACGCCGGCGTGGTGCGCGACGCCGCCGGGCTCTCGCGCCTGATCGGCGAGATCGACGCCCTGGAACGGACCTACGGCAAGGCTCCGCCCCTGGTCGCCGCCCGCCTGGTCGCCCAGGCCGCGCTGGACCGCCCCGCCAGCCTCGGCGCCCACTTCCGGAGCGACGGCGTGCAGGACGCCGCCCCCAAGCGCACCTTCGTCACCCTGCGCGAACCGGCCTGTCAGGCGGCCTGAAGCCCGGCCGCCGGCCCAGCCGTCATACGGACCCCATGATCGCTCCCATTCCCGACCTCCTGATCCAGCCCGTCGTCGCCGCGGCTCTGGCCGAAGACCTCGGCCGCGCCGGCGACGTCACCGCCCAGGCTTGCATCGACGCCGAGGCCCGGTTCTCGGCGGTCTTCGCCGCGCGCCAGGCCGGAACCGTCGCGGGCCTGGCCTGCGCGCGGCTGGCGGTGCTGGCGCTGGACCCGGCCGCCGGTTTCGAAGCCCTCGCCGCCGACGGCGACCGCGTCCCGGCCGGCGCGGTCCTCGCCCGGGTAGAGGCGGGCGCCCGCGCCCTGCTCTCGGCCGAGCGTACCGCCCTCAACCTGCTCGGCCGGCTCTCCGGCGTCGCCAGCCTGACACGCGCCTATGTCGATGCGGTCGAAGGCACGGGCGCGCGCATTGCCGACACCCGCAAGACCACGCCTGGCCTGCGCCATCTGGAAAAGTACGCCGTCCGCTGCGGCGGCGGCCTCAACCACCGCTTCGGCCTGGACGACGCCATCCTCATCAAGGACAACCACGTCGCCGCCTGCGGCGGGGTCGGAGAGGCCCTGAGGCGCGCCCGCGCCGCCGCCGGCCATCTGATGAAGATCGAGGTCGAGGTCGACAGCCTGGCCCAGCTTGAAGAAGCCCTGCCCCATCGCCCCGACGTCGTCATGCTGGACAATTTCAGCCTGGGCGACCTGGCCCAGGCCGTGCGTATCGCAGGGGGCCAGACCACGCTCGAAGCCTCCGGCGGCGTCAACCTCCAGACCGTGCGCGGCATCGCCGAGACCGGCGTTCAGGTTATCAGCGTCGGCGCCCTCACCCACTCGGCGATGGTGCTCGACATCGGCCTCGACGCCGCCTGAGGCGGAACCAGCCTGCTCCCGCCCGGTTCATCTTCTGTCACCGAAAGGAGCAGGAGATGAGCAAGGTCCCCCCGATCCCCAAGGAACAGCGCTCGTTCCGCGGCGAACGCCCCGACATCCAG
The DNA here is from genome assembly GCF_041920015.1 of Phenylobacterium sp. Taxonomy (GTDB): domain Bacteria; phylum Pseudomonadota; class Alphaproteobacteria; order Caulobacterales; family Caulobacteraceae; genus Phenylobacterium. Next base: position 21,278 of record NZ_JAYRST010000043.1, on the reverse strand, counting down.
GGCGGCGTCCAGGAGCGGCGCGACGCCAAGACCGGCCTGCAGTCGGACCAGCCGGGCGACGCTGACGTGAACCTCAAGAGCCAGGGTCGCCAGGGCAACATTCATCAGAACGTCGACACGGTTCACGCCCGCACCCAGGACCGCTGAGCTGGCGGCGCCGCACCGCACCGCACCGCACGTTAAGCCAATCTTTTGCTATCGCATGGAAATTGCCGCCGCAGTTGGGTCGGCGGCGTATGAAGTTTCCAGTTCTCGCGTTCGATGAGGGTTTCGACGGCGTCGCACGGTCTGCGCGCAGGATGACACCCTCGCGCTGGCTGACGGTCGCCGTCTACAGCGTTCTTGTCGCCCTGACCGCCACGCCACGCATCGCCCTGGCCTGGGTCTGTTGTTTCGCCGTGGCCGAGACCGTGACCCTGCTGGCCACTGCCCCGCACGGCCGCGGCGCGCCGCTCACCCGCATCCACCGGATTTCGTACCTGCTCTCGGCCCTCGCCGCCAACCTGACCTGGGTCGGACTGGGCGTGGTCTACTGGCTGGCCGACTTTCCGGGCGCGTCCTATTTCGCCTTGCTGATCTGGTCGGCCCTGGTCGCCAACGGCATGAGCCATTCCTTCCGTTCGCCCCTGGCCTGCGTGATCTTCGGCGCTCCCAGCGCGCTCTGCATCCTGCTCGCCCCGTTCCTCTTCCCGCGCTTCGAGGGGGCCCAGCAAATCTTCGTCCTGATCGGCGTGGTCATCTATACAGGCTATGCGATGCTCTCGGCCGAGCGCGGGATGCGAGCGGCCAACGAGCTCGCCGCCGCCCATCGCGACCTCGAAGCCCAGACCGAGGCCGCCCAGGCCGCCAACCAGGCCAAGTCCGCCTTCCTGGCCATGATGAGCCACGAACTGCGCACCCCCATGAATGGCGTGCTGGGCATGGCCCACGCCCTGGGCCGCACCGAGCTCAGCGATCAGCAGGCCCGTTTCGTCGACACCCTGCTGCGCTCGGGCGGCGGCCTGATGACCATCCTCAACGACGTGCTGGACCTCGCCAAGATCGAGGCCGGCAAATTCGACATCGAGACGCGCGCCTTCGATCTCCGCCAGACCCTCACGCGCACCTGCGACCTCTGGCGTCCGGCCGCCGAGGAAAAGGGCCTGCGGTTCTCCTGCGACATCGCGCCCGAAGTCCCCGACTGGGTGCGCGGGGACGACGCCCGCCTGCGCCAGATCCTGCAGAACCTGCTCTCCAACGCGGTGAAGTTCACCGCGACCGGCGCCGTTCGCCTGGAGGTCGCCATGCGCGGGGATGCGGTGCTGTTCTCGGTGATCGACACCGGCCCGGGCCTGGACGAGGAGACCCAGGGCCGGCTGTTCCAGGGTTTCACCCAGGCGGACTCCACCGTCGCCCGCCGGTTCGGCGGCACCGGGCTTGGCCTGGCCATTTCGCGCGAACTGGCCAGGCTCATGGGTGGAGACGTCACCCTGACCAGCCGCCTGGGGTATGGCGCGCGCTTCGAACTGCGCTTGCCCATGGCGGCGGCCACGCCTGAGGGCCAGGTTCGCTCCGCCGACCCCGCCGGGCTCGAGCGCGACCTGCGGGTGCTGGTCGTCGACGACAACCCCACCAACCAGGAAGTCGCCCGCGCCCTGCTGAGCGCCATTGGCGTGGACGTGGAGACGGCCGGCGGAGGCGAAGAGGGCCTAGCCGCCCTGACCGCCGCCCGCTTCGACCTGGTGCTGATGGACATCCACATGCCCGGCATGAACGGGGTCGAGGCCCTGGCCGCGATCCGGGCCGGCGGCTACGCCGCCCTGCCGGTCGTGGCGCTCACCGCCGACGCCATGGCCGGCGAACGCGACCGCCTGCTCGCCCTGGGCTTCGACGGCTATGTGAGCAAGCCGATCGACCCGGCCGAACTGATCTCGGCCCTGGGCGCCGCGCTCGATCCGGCTCCGAGCGAGCCCGGCGACGACCAGCGCGCCTGCGCCTGAAACCTACACCTGCTCTATCGCTCCCAGCCGGGCCGCCAACGCTTCCACCGCCGCCCTGCGGCCCCGCGCCAGCGGCGCCATCCGCGCGTTCACCGCCGCCAGGATTTCCGGCGCGGCCAGCTCCGGCCGCCCCGAATTGAACGGCGGCGATGGCGCATATTCCAGGCCAAGCTGCACCGACTTGGCCAGGGTCTCGCCCGCCAGCTCGGCCAGCATCACGAAGGCGAAGTCGAGGCCCGCCGTCACCCCGCCGCCGGTGATGATGTTTCCGTCGCGGGCCACGCGGCTGTCGTCCACCACCGCGCCGAACGGCTCCAGCAGTTCGCGCCAGGCCCAGTGACAGGCCGCCCGCTTGCCGCGCAGGAAGCCCGCCGCCGCCAGGATCAGCGATCCCGTGCAGACGCTGGTCAGGTATTTGGCCCCTTCGCCCAACCGGCGAATCTCGCCCATGAAGGCCTCGTCCAGCATGGCGTCGGTCGTACCCAGCCCGCCCGGAACGCAGAGCACGTCGCACCGCTCGATCTTCGAAAGGTCGGCCAGCCGCGCGAACACCAGCCCTTCGGCCTCGATATCCGCCCCGCCCATCGAGGCGACCGTCACCGTCGCGCCGGGCAGGCGCGAAAGCACCTGATGCGGCCCGGTGAAGTCCAGGTGCGTGACGTTCGGATAGAGCGGAATGACGATCTGCATGGAGCCATCTCCTGATTGACGGCTACAGAATGCCGAGCCTATCGTCCGTCTGAAATGACATTCTTCCCTCTTTTCAGGCCATGACCCGCAAACTCGGCGTCCTGATCTTCCCTGGATTCCAGATCCTCGACGCCGCTGGGCCGATCGCCGCGTTCGAGATCGCCGCACGCTATGTCCCAGGGACCTACGACCTGCGGGTGATGGCGCTGGAGCCGGGCCCGGTGGCCTCCTCCTCGCACGCCCTGATGGTGGCCGAGCCGCTGGACGACGAACCGCTCGACACCCTTATGGTCGCCGGCGGCGACGGCACGCGCCCGGCGGCGCTCTGCAAGCAGACGACATCCTGGGTGGCGCAGGCCTCGGCCCGTGCGCGCCGCACGGCCAGCGTCTGCTCAGGCGCCTATATCCTGGCCGAGGCCGGCCTGTTGGACGGCCGGCGCGCCACCACCCATTGGCAGCGCTGCCCGGACTTCGCCAAGCGCTATCCGAAGGTGAAGCTGGAGCCGGATCGGATCTTCGTCCGCGACGGCGAGGTCTGGAGTTCGGCCGGCATCACCGCCGGCATCGACCTCGCCCTGGCCCTGATCGCCGAGGATCTCGGCGAGGAGATCGCCCGCGCCGTCGCCCAGCAGCTCGTCGTCTATCACCGCCGGCCCGGCGGCCAGTCGCAGTTCTCGGCCCTGCTGGAGATGGGCGGCCAAGGCGGCCGCTTCGCCGCCCTGCTCGACTGGATGCGCGAGCATCTGGCCGAGCCCTTAGGCGTCGAGCGTCTGGCCGACCGCGCGGCCATGAGCCCCCGCCACTTCGCCCGCGCCTTCGCCGCCGAGACCGGCATGACGCCCGCCAAGGCGGTCGAACGCCTGCGCCTGGAAACCGCCCGCGAGCGGGTGGAGAACTCGGCCGAACCCATCGACCGAGTGGCCGCCGCCGCCGGCTTTCGCGATCCCGAACGGATGCGCCGCGCCTTCCTGCGCGCCTTCGGCCAGCCGCCCCAGGCGTTGCGCCGCGCCGCTCGGGCCTAGAGCGGGCCGAGATTACACGGAACCGTATCCGCTATTGGCGAGGTAGTTGGCGCACTCCTGGGGGCTGAAGAGGTCGAGGAGTTCGCCGGCCTTTCGCCAGGCGGCTTCGACGTCGCGGGGCTGGGCCTTGCGCATGAGGTGCTTGAGCTTGGCGAAGGCCTGCTCGATCGGATTGAGGTCGGGGCTATAGGGCGGCAGGAAGATCAGGTGGGCCTTGCGGGCGCGGATGGCGGCGCGGGCGGCCTTGCCCTTGTGGCTGCCGAGGTTGTCGATGACCACCACGTCGCCGGGCTGAAGGGTCGGGGCCAGGACCTTCTCGACATAGAGGAGGAAGGCCTCGCCGTTGATCGGCCCGTCGAGCACCCAGGGGGCGTCGATACGGTCGCAGCGCAGGGCGGCGATGAAGGTCAGGGTCTTCCAATGGCCGAAGGGGGCGTAAGCCCGCAACCGCCGCCCGCGCGGGGCCCAGCCGCGCAGGGGCGCCATGTTGGTCTTGATCCAGGTCTCGTCGATGAACACCAGGCGCTGCGGCGCGATCTTCGTCTGATGGGCCTTCCAGCGCGTGCGCTGGCGCGCCACGTCAGGGCGCGTCTGCTCCTCGGCCAGCAGGGTTTTTTTTGAAGCTCAGCCCCTCGGCGTGGACGAACACCCAGACCGCCTTGGCATGAGCCTTGATCCCGCGCTCGGCCAGTTCGTCCGACAGGCCCTGCAGCGTGAACGGCCCGGCCGCAATCCGCTGGCGCAGCCACTCGGCGACGGCGCCTGACAGGGTCCTTGGCTTGTAGCCGCCGACCTGAGCCGCAGCCGGCGAGCCGGTCTCGCGCTCACGCCGCGCCCACTTGGAGACGCATGACGGCGCGATCTGCAGCGCCTCGGCGATCTGGCGATGCGTCTCGCCCGCCGCCTTGCGGGCCAGAGCCCGCTCCCGAAGATCCATCGAGTAAGGCGCTGTCATGGCTACCGGTCTCCGTCCGGCAACCATGATGAATCAGATCAGCGCTGATTTGAGAATCCAGATTCCGTCAAACCGCGGCCCGCTCTAGCGACTGCGGCGCAGCGCCTCGATCTCGCTCGTGAGTTGCTCGATGCGCTCGCCCTGCGCCGCCAGCTCGCTCATCAGCTCGGCCCCGCGCAGGGCGTCGAGCTTGTCATGCAGCCGCAGAATCTCCAGCTCGGCGCGGAGATTGACGACATAGTCGTACTCGGCGGCCTTGCGGTCGCGGGCGCTCTGACGGTTCTGGCTCATCATGATGACCGGCGCCTGCAACGCCGCCAGCATCGAGAGCATCAGGTTCAGGAAGATGAAGGGATAGGGATCGAAGGCCAAGTGAAGGCCCTTGCCCAGCCAGTTCCACCCCATCCATAGCACCAGGGCCACGCTGAACCCGACGATGAAAGCCCAGGAACCACCGAATGTGGCCACCTTGTCGGCCAGCCGCTCGCCGAAGCTGCGCTCGTCGGGAGCCAGCCCCGGCGACGCGCTCGGCGCCTCGGTGACGATCAGGTCGATCACGCTTCGCTGGACCGGATTGAGGTCCTCGTAGCCGCAGTTCAGCAAGCCTTGCGCCAGCTCGTCGCGCGCAATGGTGTCGGTCATCTCGGCGTTCCGTCCGCCCGCGGCGTCATGTCCGCGGCGCGAACATGACCCAAGCCGGCACGACGGAAAACCGCCGATCAGTCGTCGCCGACGATCGCCTCGGCCACCTCGCCCTGCGGCTGGGCGACGACGGGCTTCAGGCCGGGGTTCGCCACCGGGGTCAGCTTCACCGCCGCCTTGGGCGCAGGCTTCGCCGCCTCGGCGAGCGCCGGCTTGGCCTCCGCCACGGCGACGGCGCTCTCGGGCGCCTTCATCACCGCCGCATGCAGGTCGGGGCTGACCTCGACCTTGGGCGCAGCCGAAGTCGCCAGGCTGGCGTAATAGACGCGCTCCTCGGCCTTGGGCGCGCTGCGGCCGAACTTGTAGAAGACGTGCATGCCGACCTCGGCCGTACGCACCAGGCGCGGCCCCCAGTTCGGCGCGACGTTCAGCGTATGGAAGTGGGTGGAATCGCCCACCGTGCTCATCACGAAGCCGCCGAGGGCGCGGGAGGCCACGCGGCGCGCGCGGTCCCAGGCCGCGCTTTCGCGGCGCGCATGCATCGAACCGTTGCAGGCGAAGCTGAACTGGCAGCCGACGCGCTTACCCGAACCCTGGAACACCACGCCGCAGACGCTCTTGGGAAAGGCCGGATGGCGGACGCGGTTCAGCACCACCTGGGCGACGGCGGCCTGGCCGGCCGGCGTCTCGCCGCGGGCCTCGAAATAGACGGCCTGGGTGAGGCATTCCAGCTCGCGCGAGCTTTCCAGCGCCCCGGCCAGCTTGAACGGCGCGGCGGCGGGAAGGCCGATGGTCTGGACGCGCAGCGGCGGAATGGCCTTGGACACGTCTTCCAGACGCGCGGCGACCAGCGTGGCCTGGCGGTCCGGCTCGGACGAACCGGCGAATGCGAGCGGGTCCTGGCGACGGGCGATGCGCGCCGCGCCGGGGTCGAACGCCGCCTGACGCAGCAGCACGTCCTCGGCGAAGCCGCCCTCCGCCGCCTCGGCGATGCGGGCGGCGCGCGTATGGTCCGATGCGGCGCGAGCCATGCCGCCGGCCATATAGGCGGCGCCCAGGGCCAGGCCGACGCCCGAACCGATCAATGCGGCGCATGTGGGCGCACGCCAATCGGCGCGAGCCTTGGATGCAAATTTCAAGAAGATCGTGTCCCGTGTGGCGAGGGCGATCATGCCCCCCGACATCGTCACCGCGGTGCGCCCCTGCTCATGCTGGCGGCGTCGCGATTGAGGGCTTGTCACGTACACGCAGGGTGACAAGCCACGGCGAAGTTGGGGCGCTTTATGACGATCGCCGAATGGATTCGCAAGGCGATATTGCGTCGCAGCATGGAATTTTTTCAGGTTTCGTTAACTGCGGACCCAAGGGCGATGCGCCCGAAGCCCGATCTTTCGCCCCTGCCCTGTTCGAGCTTGCGGAACCTTGGCCGCTGATCTCCGTTCCCATTGCAACGCTTGAACGGCCTGGAGATGTCTATGCGTAAAACCCTCAGCCTGATCGCCGCCGCGGGCCTGCTCGTGACGCTCGCCGCCTGCGGTCACAACGTCGAGCAGCGCGCCGCCACCGGCGCTGTCGCCGGGGCCGTGGTCGGCGGCCCGGTCGGCGCGGCCGCCGGCGCCGCGGTTGGGACCGCAGTCAGCAAGACCGCCGACAAATAGGACAGTATCCCCGCGGGGATCGCAAAACGCGCCATATAGTCCACTTGGACGATGCGCGCGGCCCGGCCCTCCGCCAGTCTCTCGTTCGACGAACGGGAGTCTAGCGGAGCCCCCATGGTTCATGCCACCTTCGCCGTCGTGCTGCTGGTCGCGGTGATCGTGATCGCCACGGGGGCGCCTTATTTCTGATGCGAAGCTGACGCCGATGCTGAAGCACGCCATTCTGCTGGGCCTTGCGGCAGGGCTGGCCATGCCAGTCGCGGTGCTCGCCGCGACCCCGCCATGGCGCGTGCAGCAGGCCTGCGCCATGCAGCGCTATCTGCGCGCCACACCGGCCTTTCCCCAGGCGAACTGGGGCCAGAGCGCCAACGTCTCGCTCGGCGGCCAGCCTCGCGCCGCGGCCCGTCCCGAAGACGTCGCCGCCCGCGTCCGCTTCGACCACGCCATGCGCTCGGGCCGCGCCTTCGCCGACCGCGCCGCCGAACAGCTCGCCATCCGCGAGCGCATCACCCAGGACGAGGCCTACCGCCGCATCGGCGCCGATCCAGGCCCCTGGCCGGATGTCACCGCCGCCAAGTGCGAGGCGCTCGAACGCCGGGCTCTTCGCGCCGAACGCTGAACCGCGTCTTCCCGCCACCCTGCTGACAGGTTCTGACGCGCCGCCCGCTAGCATCGGGCCATGAACGATCCTAACTTGGCGTCCATGCCCCGTTCCGCCGCCCCCGGTCCCGGCGTCGCCGACATGTCGGCGATGTTCGACTACGACGAAGCCGCCATGCCGATGCTGTGGAAGCCGCACCGGCCCGCCCGCCCGGAGAAATCCGAAGGCGGCAAGCGCTTCAAGCTGGTCAGCGACTACCAGCCGGCCGGCGACCAGCCGACCGCTATCGCCGACCTGGTGGCCGGCATAGAGGCGCGCGAACAGGACCAGGTGCTGCTGGGCGTCACCGGCTCGGGCAAGACCTTCACCATGGCCCAGGTGATCGAGCGCACCCAGCGCCCGGCCCTGATCCTGGCGCCCAACAAGACCCTGGCCGCCCAGCTCTATTCGGAATTCAAGGCGTTCTTCCCCGAGAACGCGGTCGAGTTCTTCGTCTCGTACTACGACTATTACCAGCCCGAGGCTTATGTGCCGCGGACCGACACCTACATAGAAAAAGACAGCAGCATCAACGAGCAGATCGACCGGATGCGCCACTCGGCCACCCGCGCGATCCTGGAGCGCGACGACGTCATCGTCGTGGCCAGCGTCTCCTGCATCTACGGCATCGGCTCGGTCGAGACCTACACCGCCATGACCTTCACTATCGAGCCCGGCCAGCGGCTCGACGAGAAGCAGCTCATGGCCGACCTGGTGGCCCTGCAATACAAGCGCAACGATCAGGCCTTCGAGCGCGGCGCCTTCCGGCGTCGCGGCGACACCATCGAGGTGTTCCCCGCCCACTACGAGGACCGCGCCTGGCGCATCTCGCTGTTCGGCGACGAGGTCGAGGCGATCAGCGAATTCGACCCCCTGACCGGCAAGAAGACCGCCGACCTGCCGGCGATCAAGATCTACGCCAACAGCCACCACGTCACCCCGCGCCCGACCCTGAACCAGGCCGTCGTGCAGATTCGCGAGGAGCTGAAGGAACGCCTCGACTGGCTGGTGGCCAACGGCAAGCTGCTGGAGGCCCAGCGGCTGGAGCAGCGCACCACCTTCGACCTGGAAATGATCCAGGCCACCGGCTCCTGCGCCGGCATCGAGAACTACAGCCGCTTCCTCTCCGGCCGCCGCCCGGGCGAGCCGCCGCCCACCTTCTTCGAGTACATCCCCGAGAACGCCCTGCTGTTCATCGACGAGAGCCACCAGGCGATCCCGCAGATCGGGGCGATGTACCGTGGCGACTACCGCCGCAAGTTCACCCTGGCCGAATACGGCTTCCGCCTGCCCTCCTGCCTCGACAACCGTCCGCTGAAGTTCGAGGAGTGGGACGCCATGCGGCCGCAGACGGTCAGCGTCTCGGCCACGCCGGCGGCCTGGGAACTGGAGCGTTCCGGCGGCGTCTTCGCCGAGCAGGTGATCCGCCCCACCGGCCTGATCGACCCGCCTGTGGAGGTGCGCCCGGTCTCCAAGGACAATCACAGCCAGGTCGACGACGTCATCGCCGAGGCCCGCGACACCATCGCCCGCGGCTATCGCACCCTGATCACCGTCCTCACCAAGAAGATGGCCGAGGACCTGACCGAGTACATGCACGAGCAGGGCCTGCGCGTGCGCTACATGCACTCCGACATCGACACCATGGAGCGCATCGAGATCATCCGCGACCTGCGGCTGGGCGCCTTCGACGTGCTGATCGGGATCAACCTGCTGCGCGAGGGCCTCGACATCCCCGAGGTCGGCCTGGTCGCCATCCTCGACGCCGACAAGGAAGGCTTCCTGCGCTCGGAGACTTCGCTGATCCAGACCATCGGCCGCGCGGCCCGGAACGTCGACGGCAAGGTCATCCTCTACGCCGACCACGTCACCGGCTCGATGGAACGGGCCATGGCCGAGACCCAGCGCCGCCGTGAGAAGCAGGAGGCCTACAACCTCGAGCACGACATCACGCCCGAAAGCGTGAAGAGCCAGATCAAGGAAATCCTCGCCTCTCCCTACGAGAAGGACCGCGTCCTGGTTCCGGCCGGCGTCGCCGAGGAGGCCGGCAAGCCGTTCCTGGGCGACAACTTCAAGGCCACCCTGCGCGACCTGGAGGCGAAGATGCGCCAGGCCGCCGCCGACCTGGAGTTCGAGACCGCCGCGCGCCTGCGCGACGAGATCAAGCGCCTGAAGCTGCTCGATCTCGAATTCGCCAACGACGCCCTGACCGGCGAGGGCGAGACCGCCGACCGCGAAGTTGTAAAGAAGGTGCGCGCCGAGGCGCGGGCCGAGAGCCAGGAGCGGTTCCGGAAGGGGCGGCGCTAAGCCCCTTTCACCAGTCGAATCTCGCCGCATCCCTCTGGAATTGCAGGAAAAACGGTCAGTCGCACACGCGCCGGCGCGCGCCTGTCACCCAAACTCCACAGCGCGCCGACTCCGCCGCCCCAAGCGCCCCAGGGCCGGAACCACAGCCCTGCTTTCCGCGTAGACCTTTCGAATGGGGAGCGCAGTCGAGGCGGTCCGCTGGGGACCGCGGACTGACGCCGCCCACAAGGATGGTCCCATGACGCCCCCGCTTTCCGTGGTGGCCGACAATTCGGCCGACCCTGCTCGCCCCGCCGCGCCCAACGACCTGTCCGAGCGCATTCGCAGGTTGCAGGCCGAGGCCAAGTCCCTGGCCCGCGAACACATCCACGCGCTCGAACGCGCGCTGCTGGAGGTCGAGCGGCTATCCGCCGAGATCGCCGACGGCGGCGAGGCTTATCCCGTCGGGGTGCGCGACATCGCCCGCCGCATGGCCGAGGACTGCGAGATGAAGGTGCAGACCCTGGAAGCCATCGCCGCGCGCGCCTGACGCTGCTCTCCTCTGGCGCGAGTCCTGCAGCGCCGCCGCCAGATTGTTCCGAAACGGGAGCCTCGAAATGGCGATGCGTAATCCGGCGGCCCTCAGCGTCGTCGCCCACAGCTCAGCCGCCGCCACGCCCAGCGTGGCTGCACGGGTCCAGCAACTGCAAGCCCAGGCCCGCAACCTGGCGCGCGACCACATCAAGGCGCTGGAAGACGCCCTGGCCGATGTCGAACGGCTGTCGGCCGAGATCGCCGGCGGCGGCGAAGCCTATCCGGTCGGGGTACGCGAGATCGCCCGCCGCCTCGCCGACCAGTGCGAAACCAGCAGCGCCACCATAAAGGCCCTGGCCGGGCGGAGCTGACTATCCCAGCAGGCTGCGGAATTCCAGACTACGCCGCAGCCAAGCGGCCGCGTAGCCGCAGATCGGGGTGATCTTCAAGCCCCGGTCGCGCGCGTCGGCGGCCAGCGCCGCCATCAGCCGCCCTGACGCCCCGGTCCCGCGCAAGGCCGGCGGCGCCTCCACGTGGTCGATGAACAGCCGGTCGCCCGAAAGCCGGTAGTCGGCCCACGACGTCATCCCCTGCTCGTCCATCTCGTAACGGCCCTGTGCCGTGTTGTTGCGAAGCGTGCTGCTCATACCCTCACCTCCGACCGGTTGGCCGCCTTGTTCTACACCTACATAATGGCCAGCCAGCGCAACGGCATGCTGTACACGGGCTCGACCGACGATCTGCCCAAACGGGTGTTCAATCACCAGCAGGGCGCCGGCTCGGCCTTCACGGCCAGATACAACGTCACCCGTCTCGTCTGGTTCGAGAGCCACGAAACCCGTCACGCAGCCTTCAGGCGCGAGCGCCAGATCAAGGAATGGCGGCGGGCCTGGAAACTCCACCTGATCGAGGAGAAAAATCCGGACTGGCGAGACTTGAGCGACGAGCTGAACAACCTGCTCGGCTTTTAGCGCGCCCCAACCCGGTCATCCCGGCGAAGGCCGGGACCCAGATTCAGCCCATGCGCGGGGTGATCCAAACTCCGAAGCACAGCCCTATGAGCTGGATCCCGGCCTTCGCCGGGATGACCGGGGTTGGGTCAAACCAGCTCCACCGCCATCGCCGTCGCCTCGCCGCCGCCGATGCAGAGGCTGGCCAGGCCACGCTTACCGCCGCGCGCCTCCAGGGCGGCGATCAGGGTCGCCAGGATGCGCGCGCCGCTGGCCCCGATCGGGTGGCCGAGCGCGCAGGCCCCGCCGTTGACGTTCAGCCTGGCGCGGTCGAGGCCCAACTCGCGCTCGGCGATCATCGCCACCACCGCAAAGGCCTCGTTGACCTCGAACAGGTCGACATCGTCCACGCTCCAGCCGGCCTTCGTCAGCGCCTTGCGCATGGCCGGAACCGGGGCGGTGGCGAACAGGCCCGGCTCGTGGGCGTGCGCCGCATGGCTCGCCACCCGCGCCACGACCTTCAGGCCCAGCTTCTCGGCCACCGAGGCGCGGGTCATCACCAGCGCCGCCGCCCCGTCCGAGATCGAGGAGGCGTTGGCCGCCGTGATCGCCCCGTCCTTGCCGAAGGCCGGCTTCAGGGTCGGAATCCTGGCCAGGTCGGCCTTCATCGGCTGCTCGTCCTGATTGACCGTCTCCACGCCCTTGCGGGTGGCGACCTGCACCGGGACGATCTCGCGGGCGAAGGCGCCGCTCTCCGTCGCCGCCCTGGCGCGGGTCAGGGACGAGATCGCGAACTCGTCCATCGCCTCGCGCGTGACCTGATAGGCCCGCGCCGTCTCGTCGGCGAAGGAGCCCATCAGCCGGCCTGGCTCGTAGGCGTCCTCCAGCCCGTCGAGGTACATGGAATCCAGCACCGCATCGTGGCCGATCCGCGCGCCGCCGCGATGCTTGGTCAGCAGGTAGGGCGCGCCGCTCATGCTCTCCATACCGCCGGCCACGATGATGTCGGCGCTGCCGGCCGCCAGGGCGTCGTGCGCCATGATCGCGGCCTGCATGCCCGATCCGCACATCTTGTTGACCGTGGTCGCCTGGGCCGACCGGGGCAGGCCGGCGCCCAGCGCCGCCTGGCGCGCTGGCGCCTGGCCCAGGCCCGCCGGCAGCACGCAGCCCATGAAGATCTGCTCCACCGCCTCGGGGGCGACGCCCGCGCGCTCGACCGCCGCCCGGACCGCGATCGCGCCAAGCTCGGTGGCCTTCACTGTGGACAGAGAGCCCTGGAAGCCTCCCATTGGCGTGCGGGCGTAGGCGGCGATGACAACGGGGTCGGCGGGCTGGGTCATGGCGCCGATCTTAAATCCCGCCCCGGCGAAACGGAACGCTTCCGCGGCGTGAACCTCTACCCGTCGTCCCGGCGAAGGCCGCGATGAGCGGAATCAAGCCGCGCGCTCTGTCCCATCGATGAAGCCGCCGCCCAGCACACGCTCCGGCTGCTCGGGCGCATAGAGGACGCAGGCCTGGCCCGGCGCCACACCTTCCTCGGCCGTGTCGAGCACGACGGCCGCCTGACCGCCGCGCAGCGCCAGACGCCCGGCCACCGGCTCGCGGGTCGAGCGCACCCGCGCCAAAACCGGCCGCCCGACCGCGGCGGTCATATCCTCGCCCTCGCCCAGCCAGTTGGTTTCCTTGAGCGTCAGGGCGCGGGTCAGCAGCGCCTCGCGCGGACCGACGATCACCTGGCGCTTGTCGGCGTCGATCCTGACCACGAACAGCGGATCGCCCACGGCGATGTTCAGGCCGCGTCGCTGGCCGATGGTGTAGCGGGTGACGCCCTCGTGGCGACCCAGCACCCGGCCGTCCATGTGCACCACGTCCCCCGGCTCGGCCCCATGCGGGCGCAGGCGGTCGATGATGGTGGTGTAGCGGCCCTCGGGCACGAAACAGATGTCCTGGCTGTCGGGCTTGTCGGCGGCGGCCAGGCCCAGTTCGGCGGCCACGCGGCGCACCTCCGGCTTGGGCAGGCCGCCCAGCGGAAAGCGCAGGAACTCCAGTTGCTCGCGCGTTGTGGCGAACAGGAAATAGCTCTGGTCCCGCGCCGGATCGACCGCGCGCAACAACTCGGGCCCGCCCGCCCCCTCGGCCCGACGCACATAATGCCCGGTCGCCATGGCCGAAGCGCCCAGGTCGCGCGCCACGTCCAGCAGGTCGCGGAACTTGACCGTCTGGTTGCAGCGGATACACGGCACCGGCGTCTCGCCGCGCAGATAGGCGTCGGCGAAATCCTCGATCACCTGCTGCTTGAAGCGGCTTTCATAGTCGAGGACGTAGTGCGGGATGCCGATCATGTCGGCGGCCGTGCGCGCGTCGTGGATGTCCTGGCCCGCGCAGCAGGCGCCCTTCTTCTGGATCGCCGCCCCATGGTCGTAGAGCTGCAGGGTCACGCCCACCACGTCATAGCCGGCGCGCGCCAGCAGGGCCGCCGTGACGGTGGAATCCACCCCGCCGGACATGGCCGCGATCACCCGCGTTCCCGCCGGCAGGCCGACGGCGGCGCGGGCGGCTTCGACCGCCGTGTCTGTGAAGAGCGCGTTCATGGCGCGCTATTTAGCGGCTCGCCCCGCGGTTTGCGAGGTTTGCCGCCTATTTCAGCGCATTGAGCAACGAGGAGTCTCGCAGGGTCAGGAACACCTGGGTCGAGGCCTGCAAGGCGATGGTCGCCTTTTCCAATTCCACCGAGGCGGTCGGCATGTCGGCGTCCACGATATCGCCGATCATGCCTTTCAGGCTGTTCTGCCGCGCAACCAGGTCTTCCTTCACGTTGTCGACGCGCGCCTGCACCATGCCGTTGCGGGCGGTCACGTCGACGATGTCCGAAGCCACCTTGTCCCAAACGTTGGAGAGCTCGCCTTCCAGGAAGGTCCGCTGCGCATCGGTCATATTGCCGGTGAACGGTCCGTCGGGGCCCTCCTCGAAGGCCTGCAGCGCCTTGAACGCAGCCATCAGCGGCGCGCCGATCTTGTCGGCCAGCAGGCCGGTCTTCACGATGGTCGCGTCGTCGACCTTGTGTTCGGTGATGAAGTCGTCGTTGTCGAAGAAGTCGGAGATCAGCGGCGTGGCCGGATCGGTCAGGTCCGACAGGGCGTCGGCGTTCACCGGCTGAGTGTCGATCTTGCCGCCCGCGAACAGGTACTTGCCGCCATAGCGCGAGTTCAGGGCGGAGACCGCGTTGCGGAACTGCGCCTCGATCTCCTGCATCAGGGTGTCGGTGCGGCCGGTGGCGATGGCCTCCTCGATCGCCTGCTTGGTGCTGGCCGCGGAGTCGTGAAGCTGGGTCAGGGCGAAGTCCTGGGTGGTCAGCTTGTCGGCGATCAGCTTGTTCTGGTCCAGATAGCCGCCCAGCCGCGACTCGACCGAGCGCATGGCGGTCAGCATCTCGGCGTGCGGCGCATACTCCTTCAGGTTCGACCCGTTCTTCTGGGTCGCGACCTTGTTGCCGGCGTCCATCTGCTTCTGCTGGGCCAGCATGATGTTCGACAGGACCAGGTTGTAATTGCCGTTGGTCGTCACGCGGTACATGGCTTTCTGCTCCGCTAGATCATGTTGTTCAGGACATCGAACAGCTCACGCGCCGCCTGGATCATGCGCGCCGAAGCGTTGAAGGCCTGTTGATAGGTGGTCAGCCGGACCAGTTCCTCGTCCACGTTCACGCCCTCGACCGCCTGGCGCCGGGCGTTGGCCTCGGCGTTCACCGCCTCGGCCGCCTTGGCGCGGGTCTCGGCCTCCTGCGCCTGACGGCCGATGGAGCCGCCGAATTCGGCCGCATAGCGGGTCAGGGTCATGGTGACGGGGCCCAGGGCGCCGGCCGCGGCGAAGTTCGTCGTCACGTCGCCGGCCGCCGCCAGCAGGCGCGCGCCGCGTCCGTCGCCAGCCGTCACCGCCGGCTTGCCGGCCGCGACCGTCAGGTCCAGCGTTGCGAGGCTGAGCCGCATCGGGTCCTGCGAGATCGCCGCATCGACGCTCAGCCGGCCCGAACGGCCCGCGCGCTCCACCGCGCCCAGGCCGAAGAACTGGCTCATCGACGGCCCGCCGCTCCCGCGCGAGGTCAGGTCCTGGGTCACCGACAGCGTAGCGTTCTGCGGCGGGTTTCCGGCGAAGGAGAGCCCGCCCTTGGCGTCCAGGGTGAACTGGCCGTGCTGGCCCACCCCGGTGGCCGGATCGTTCAACGCCGTCAGCAGGTCGTTCATGTCGGCGCCGGCCGGGACGGTGACCGTCACGTCGCGGATCGGCTTGCCGTCGGCCTGGGCCAGCCGGAAGCTGATGGTGTCGCCGGCGGTGAAGCCGTGCGGGTCGGTCCCCTTCAACCCGGTCTCGTAGCTGATCATGCCGCTCGAGCGGATCATGTCGTTGAGGCCGAAGAAGTGCGAGAAGGCCCGCCCCGCCTTCATCGACGTGCCTTCGTCGATGGCGATGCGGTTGTCGCCGGTCCCGGCGATGCTCAGGGCGCCGTTGCTGAAGCTGGCCGTCGCCGCCCCGCCCATGGCGGTGTTGAGGCTTGTCAGGAAATTGGCCGGGGTGAACGCGCCGCCGGGCGACATGGTCCCGGCGTCGAAGTCGATGTCCACCGTCGACTGCACCAGCCCGTCCTTGTCCAGGATCGCCAGGGTCGTCTTGCCGGTGAAGCCGCCGACCGCCGATGGCAGGTCCAGGCCCGTGTCGCGGCCGTTCAGCACCTTGGGCGGCGGGGACGAGGTCGACTTGTTGTGCGCCGCGTTGATCTGCTCCACCCCGCGCGAGATGAACTCACCCAGTTGCTCGACCATGGCCGGCAGGCGGGTGTCGCGCAGGTCCATCAAGCCGCGGATTTCCCCGCCCTTGACCTGGATCGGCTGCGGATAGCCCGACCCGTTTTCCGGCTCGACGGCGATATAGCCCTTGGTCGTGGCGGTGCGGTTGTAGCTGAGGGTCGCCGCACGCCCCTCCCCCGACAGCAGCAGCCCCTCGGCCGAGCGGATGATCACCCCGCCGGTCGGCTTGCTGGATATCTGGACGCTCATCAGGGTCGACAGTTCGTCGATCAACTGCGCCTGGATGTTCTCCGATCCCGAGGCGTCGCCGCTGGTCAGCTTGGCTCTGCTGATGTCGGCGTTCATCTGGTTGATCTGCGCCAGCAGGTCGTTGATGCGGTTCACGTCGGCGGCCAGCTTGGCGTCGACCGTCTCGCCCAGCTCGGCGAACTGGGTGTTGATCCGCGAGGTCTCGGCCAGGAAATCCTCGACGTTGGAGATCGCCTGGCTACGCAGCAGGCTGGAGGACGGATCGTCCGCCGACGCCGCGAAGGCGCTGAAGATGTCGTCCAGGCGCGAGAAATAGAAGCTCTCGTCCGACGGATTGCCGAACAGGCTCTGGGCGTTGTCGAGATATTGCGACACCGCGCTCCAGCGGCTGGCGTCCGACGAAGCGGCCAGCGAGGCGGTCTGCAGATACTGATCGGTGACGCGCGAGACCCCGAGGATCTCCACGCCCATGCCGCGCCCGCCGACCACCAGGGGCGCCTGGTCCACCTGCTTGCGCACATAGCCGGGCGTATTGACGTTGGCGATGTTGTCCGAGGTGACGCGCAGGTTCATCTGGGCCGCATTCAGCCCCGACGCCGCCGTCTTCAGCATGGCCGTCAGTGACACTGTTTACCCTCCGCCCGGCAAACCCTGCGCGCGAACCCGGCGGATTCTGCCGGGATCATGGTGAACGCCCGCGCAAGGGCCTCCAAAAAGTCCAGTCTTTTCAAGGAAATCCCGAACGGGACGCCTCGAACCTGGAAATCAGGGCGCAAGACCGGCGCCAGAACGCCGCGCGTCGGCCGCCTGGGCCGGCGTGGCAGGACGGCAGGGACGACCCATTGCACCGCTTTCGCCCGGCAAAAATCGCCTCGGGCAGCAGGAACGTCCACCCCGGAAAATACAATTATATATTTTATTTCAAATAGATAATAGAATGGCCCAAAGGTTGCTCTGACGACGGCTGAATGTACGCGGCGCAGAAGCGCTCCCATTGCGAAGCCCCGGGCGAAGTCCGGAGCAGACCTCGGAAGCCATGACAGCGCCTGTCTCCAATCCGCCGCTCACGCCCCCGCTCGCCGGGGCCTCCGCCACGATGGGCGGCGGCCAGGGCGCAGCGACCGGGTTCGAAGCCTTGCTGGCCGCCTTCTTCGGCGCGCAGGGCGGCGGCGCGCAAGCTGCGCTCACAACCAGCGCTCTTTCGGCGGTCGGCGAGGATACACCGGCGGCCGAGCCAACGTCCTCCGACCAGGAGGGCGATCAAACCCTGGCCGCGCCCGGAACCTCACCCGACGCCGCAGCCCTGGCGGCCATGCTGATCGTCCCGCAACAGCCAGCGCAGCCCGCCCCGTCCCAGTCCCCGCCCGCCGCCGAGAGCCAAGCAAAGTCTGCTCCGGCCCAGCCCTTCGCCGCGCCTGTTCCCCAAGCTCCCGCGGCGGACCTCGCCGCCGCCCAGGCCGTCGATGCAGCCGCTTCGGACGCCGCCGCCGAGCTTCCACTGGCCGCCACCGAGCAAGCCGCCGCTGGGCCGCCCGCCGTCGAGGCGAAGCTGGAACCCAAACCCGCCCGCGCCACCGAACCGGCGGCTCCGCCCCAGGCACAGGCGGCCACCACGCCGCCGACGACGGAGCCCCAGCGCCCGCCGCCCACCGCGCCTCAAGGCCAAGCTCCGGCCCAGGCCGCGCTCGCCGAGGCCATGCAGGGGGAGGCGCAGGCCGAAGCTGCGTCGGAACCGGTTCCTGCGCCTGATCCCCAGGCCGCCAAGGCGACGCGCCAAGCCGATGCGCGCCGCAACTCCGCCCACGCCGCGCCCGTCGCCCAGGCCTCGATCGACTCCACGCCCGCCACCCGCCCGGTGACCGCCGCTGCGGCGGCCCAGACCGCCGCTCAGACCGACGCCGAACCGACCGCCGGCCTCGAAGCGGACGCCGCGCCGCCCAGTCAGGCCAAGGCCGAGCCGGCCGCCCGAGGCGCGCCCGACGCTCTGCCGCCCGGGCCGGCCGCCCCCGCGGCGCTCCAGGCCCACGCCGCCGTGGCCCATACCGCTCCCGCGCGTGCGACCAGCGAGACCATCGCCAATCTCACCGCCCAGATCGGCAGGAAGCTGGAGGGCCGCTCCACCAGGTTCGACGTCGAGCTGACGCCCGCCGGTCTCGGCCATGTCAGCGTCTCGGTCGAGATCGCCGCCAGCGGCAAGCTCACCGCGGCGATGACCTTCGACACGCCGCAGGCGGCCGCCGAGCTGCGCGCCCGCTCGCACGAGCTGCAACGCGCCCTCGAGCAGGCCGGCTTCGACCTCTCCGGCGGCCTTTCCTTCGACGTCGCCGGCGAGGGCGGCCGTCAGGCCCAGCAGCAGCAACAGCAGAACGACGGCGCCGCCTGGCGCGGCCGGGCCTTCCAGGCCGTGCTCGGCACGGCGGGCGAGGCCGCCGAAACCGCGGCCGCAGCCGCCCTTCAATACGCCCGCCGGTCCGAGACCGGCGTGGACATCCGGATCTAGGAGCAACCCATGGCCATCGACGCCGCAGCCGCAGCCGGAACCACCACCGCCGCCAAGTCGGCCATCGGGCGCGACCGCCTGGCCGACAGCTACGAAACCTTCATGAACCTGCTGACCGCGCAGATCAAAAACCAGGATCCGCTGTCGCCGATGGACTCCACACAGTTCACCCAGCAGCTCGTCCAGATGACCGGGGTGGAGCAGCAACTGCTCACCAACGATCTGCTCGAAAAGCTGGTGACCAACACCGGCTCGGGCATCCAGACCTCGGTCAGTCTGCTCGGCAAGGAGGTGCGCGCCACCGGCGATGTCGCCAAGCTGGCCGCCGGCAAGGCCGAATGGAGCTTCAAGCTCGGCGCCGACGCGGCCGACGTCAGCGTCGAGGTGCTGGATTCGGCCGGCAAGGTCGTCCAGATCGCCAAGCTCTCCGGCGACCAGCTCAAGGCCGGCGAGCAGACCTTCGCCTGGAACGGCAAGGATCGCACCGGCGCCCAGCTCGCCAACGGCGGGCAGTACAGCCTGCGCGTCACCGCCAAGGACGCGGCCGGCGCCAGCGTCCCGGTCACCAACTACCTGAAGGGCGTCGTCTCCGGGGTCGAGCAGGTCGACGGCAAGACCCTCATCACCGTCAACGGCGTCCAGGTCGGCTGGGAGAAGGTCACCTCGATCGCCGAACCGGTGAAGCAGGCCGCCGCCAACGACGACACCACCAGCAACAACACCGAGGCCTCCGAAAACCCGCCGTCCGAGACGGCCGGCTGACCGGCGCCTCCCATCCACGTTCTTAGCAGAAGGCAGATCCCATGAGCATCAACAGCGCCATGCTTGCAGGCGTTTCGGGGCTGATCAGCAACTCCTCCGCCCTGGCCGCGATCTCCGACAACATCGCCAACGTCAACACCACCGCCTACAAGCGCAACCAGGTGAACTTCGCCAACGTCGTGACCGCCCAGGCGGTCAAGGGCCGCTATTCGGCCGGCGGCGTTCAGGCGGTGACGCGCCAGTTCGTCGGTCAGCAAGGCCTGATCCAGAGCGCCAGCTCGCCGACCGATCTCGGCATCTCCGGCGACGGCTTCTTCATCGTCGCCACCAAGGGCGGCCCGCTGACATCCTCCGACGAGCGCGTCTTCACCCGTTCGGGCTCGTTCAGCGTCGACGCCGACGGCTACCTCGTCAACGACGCCAAGCTCTACCTGCAGGGCTGGAAGGTGAAGGACGACGGCACCTTCGACACCAACCCGTCCGATCTCAACATGATGCAGTCCATCAATGTGAAGAACCTGGGCGCGGCGGTGAAAGCCACCAGCAACGTCGTGGTCAACGCCAACCTCGACAAGAGCCTGGCCGCCGATGCGGCCAAGAACACCGCCTACACCGCTCCGGGCCTGATGGCCGAATGGGGCAATCCCCTGCCCGCGCCGGCGCCGCGGACCGGCGTCGAGCCCGACTTCACCTTCGACATGAACGTCATCGACTCCCTGGGCGCGACCCACAAGGTCTCGGTGGCGGTCCTGAAGGACGATACCGATCCGAACCTCTGGCATGCGGAAATCTACGCCGACACCGCGGACGTCGACGGCGCGGCCTTCGGCCTGATCCAGTCGGGCGACATCCAGTTCACCGCCGACGGCCAGCTCGACCTGGCACATGCGAACACGACGCTGTTCGGTCCGACCGCCTCCATCAGCCTGGCCGCCTCGGGTACGGGGACCACGCCGCGCTGGGCCGACAGCCTGGGCATCAACGCCTCGAACATCGACCTCGACTGGAGCAAGGTCACCCAGTACGCCTCGGCCTCCACCCTCAACTCCTCCAACTCCGACGGCGCCAACGTGGGCAACGTCATCGGCGTGGAGGTCGGCGAAGACGGCGTGGTCTCGGCGATCTACGACAATTCCGAGGTCCGCAAGATCGCCAAGATCGGCCTGGCCACCTTCCCCAATCCCGACGGCCTCGCGCCGGTCAGCGGTAATGCTTACCGCCCGACCATCCCGTCCGGCGAATTCGTCATCAAGCAGCCGGGCGTGGGCGGAGCAGGCGAAATCGCGGCCGGCACCCTCGAAGCTTCGACTGTCGACCTCTCGTCCGAGTTCACCGGACTGATCACGACCCAAAAAGCTTACTCGGCATCCTCCAAGATCATCACAACTGCCGACCAGATGCTTGAAGAGCTGATCAACATTAAGAGGTAATACCTCTGCGTTAGCACTCTAAACCAAACACAACTACTTAGACTGTACCAATTTTGGACACCGGTAATTCATGAGCAAGGAAATGTTTACTATCGTGATTCACCGGCCGTTATGTCCCACCCGTTACGTTCGCCTCTGAACAGTGATGGTCGGAAAGGCGTAAAGCCATGTTGCAACAA
>NZ_JAYRST010000042.1:0-26060 GCF_041920015.1 Phenylobacterium sp. | reverse complement strand
CTGGCCCCTCTACTGCCCGCCGCGCCGCGCCGCGTCGCCGAACCGGCCGCTCCGGCGGTCGCCGCGGCCCCGGCCCCAGTGCGCTATGTCGAGGAGGCGCCGGGCACCGCCACGGTGCTGACGCTCGGCGCCCACATGTGCAAGTGGCCGATCGGCGATCCGTCGAGCGACAGCTTCACCTTCTGCGGCCGCCGCCAGGACGACGGCCCCTATTGCCTGGAGCATGCGCGCATCGCCTATCAGCCCGCGCAGACCAAGAAGAAGTCGGGCGCCAGCGAACTGGCCCGCTCGCTGCGTCGCTACATCTGATCCGGGGGGATGGGCTGGGGCGCGTCAGGCCGCGGCTTCGCCGCGAGCCCGGCGCGCCCTAGCTTCTTTTCGGACGGGGCTATGGCTATGTCTCCTGCATGACCGACGCCGACAGCAACACCAAGGCCTATTCGGTCTCGGAACTGGCCTTCGCGCTGAAGCGGACGCTGGAGGACGCCTATGGCTTCGTGCGGCTGCGCGGGGAGCTGTCGAAGGTCACCCACCACTCCAACGGCCACGTCTACCTGACCCTCAAGGACGAGCGCGCCGCCATCGACGGCGTGGTCTGGAAGGGTTCGGTGAAGAACCTTTCCATCCGCCCGCAGCAGGGGCTGGAGGTGGTCGTCACCGGCAAGATCACCACCTATCCGGCCGGCTCGCGCTATCAGATGGTCATCGAGACCATGGAGGCGGCCGGCGTCGGCGCCCTGCTGGCCCAGCTCGAGCGGCTGAAGGCCAAGCTGCACGGCGAGGGCCTGTTCGACCCGGCGCGCAAGCGGCCGATCCCGACCATGCCGGCGGTGGTCGGCGTGATCACCAGCCCGACCGGGGCGGTGATCCGCGACATCCTGCACCGCATCCGCGACCGCTGGCCCTGCCGCGTCATCGTCTGGCCGGTGGTGGTCCAGGGGGATGCGGCCGCCGGCCAGGTGGCCGGGGCCATCGCCCGCTTCAACGCCCTGCCCCCCGACGGCCCGGTCCCGCGGCCGGACGTCCTGATCGTCGCGCGCGGGGGCGGCTCGGTGGAGGACCTCTGGGCGTTCAACGACGAGGGCCTGGCCCGCGCGGTGGCCGAGGGGACGATCCCGCTGATCTCGGCGGTCGGGCATGAGACCGACACCACCCTGATCGACTTCGTCTCCGACCGCCGCGCCCCGACGCCGACCGCGGCGGCCGAGATGGCGACGCCCGTCTTCGCCGAACTGAGAGGCTATGTCAGCGACCTGACGGCCCGCATCCACCGTTGCGGCGGGCGGCTGGTGGAGGAACGCCGCGGCCGCGTCGAGCATGCCGGCCGCGCCCTGGCGCGCGTGCCCGATCTGGTGGAGATGGCCGCCCAGCGGTTCAACCTGGCGGCCAGCCGGCTGGGGGCTGGCCTGTCGCGCAACGTCGCGGCCCATCACACCGACCTCGTCCGCGTCTCGGCCCGGCTGGCGCCTGGCCTGCTGCGGCGGCCGCAACAGGTGCAGGCCGACCGACTGGAACGGCTGGCCGCGCGGCTGGAGCCGGCGATGCGGCGCCAGTTGGAGCGGACGGGCGAGCGGCTGACGGGGCTTGGCAAGCTCTACACCTCCGTCGACCCCAGCGCGCCGCTGAAGCGCGGCTTCGCGCGCGTCCATCGGGCGGACGGGTCGCTGGTCCGCCAGGGCGGCGGGCTGGAGAGCGGCGAGGCCGTGCGCCTGGTCTTCGCAGACACCGACCGCCAGGCGGTCATCGACGGCGCATCGAAACCCGCACAGCCGAAACCGGTCCGCTCGCCGCGCCCGGCGGCGCCTTCCAACCAAGGCGATCTGTTCTGACGCGCTGTTCTGACGCCTCGGGGCGCGCTACATAGGCCTGTATGAACGTACACGACCGCGATCTTTCCGGCGCCGACATCGCCACGCTCCACTACGGGGACGGCGAATTCGTCGTGCTCAAGCCGGGCCGCTATGTGATCTGCGCCGTCTCCAAGGTGAAGATCCCGGTGGAGGCGCTGCGCTATTGGAACCCGGCGCTGCAGGAAGCCTACGCCACCCCCGCCGAGGCCCTGGCGCGCTGGAAGGAACTCAACGGCTGACGCCGCGCTTGTAGGTTTCGTTAGGCCAGCGCTTGTGGGTCCAGAACCACTCGGCCGGCCGCGCCAGCACCTGCTCTTCGATGAAGGCGTTGACCTTGCGCACGCCCGCGGCGATGTCGGCGGTCAGGTCGCCGGTATGCTCCAGGTGGATCGGCGGATGGACCACCACCCGGAAACGCGCCTTGTGTCCACGCTGAACCGACATCGGCTGCAACACCGTGCCGAAGCGCAGGGCCAAGCGGGAAGGCCCCGGCGCGGTGTGGCAGGTGCGGCCGAAGAACGGCGCGGCCACTCCGCCGTTGAACTTCTGGTCGTTCATCAGCGCCACGGATTCGCCGCGCCCGAGCGCGCCGAGCAGTTCGCGCGCGCCGTCGCCGCCCTTGGGCGCGAAATAGCGGACGCCATAGCGGAAGCGGTAGTCGCGCACGCGCTTTTCGACGTGCGGGTTGTTCATCGCCCGATAGGTGATCTGGCACTTCACCGGTGAATTGACGATGGCCGCGGGCATCACCTCGAAATTGGCGAAGTGTCCCGAGACGAAGACCACCGGCTCCTGCCGCGCGGCGATCTCGTCGAACCGCTCGCCGCCGACGATCTCGACACGGTCGCCCGCCCCGATGATGCGATCCATGATGAGCAGTTCCAGGAAGGTGCGGCCGGTATTGTCCCACTGAGCCTTCAGGAGGTCGGCGATCTCGGCGTCGCTGGCCTGGGGGAAGACGATGCGCAGGTTGATCTCGGCGACGCGATGCGCGCCGGTCAGCGGCCCCAGGGTCTTGAAGAACCAGGCGCCGAAGTCGGACACCGCATCCACCGGCAGGATGCGCGCAAAGGCGATCACCACGTCGAAGGCGAGAGCCTCCAGCCGCCACAAAATATCCTGAGCTATCGAGGGCTTCGCCTGCGTCATGGCCCTCTAGTAGTCGCCTCGTTCCCTGTCGTGCAACGCGAACAGCGCTCGCTTGGCGCGCGATTTGCGAAATTCGGGTCAGACCGTCTCGCTTTGAGACGGGCGCCAAGCAAAGGGGTCCGGGGCGATGGAGCCTATGGAGAACAACATCGACGTTCATCTCGGCAAGCGGCTGCGCCGTCGGCGGCGTCTGCTCGGCCTGACGCAGCAACAACTGGCCGGCGCCTGCGGCGTCCGGTTCCAGCAGATCCAGAAGTACGAATGCGGCGCCAACCGCATCTCGGCCGCCCGCCTGTGGCAACTCTCGGAGGCCCTGGAAGTGCCGGTCGGCTATTTCTACGATGGCCTGTCGGAGGCCTCGCACCAGGAACAGACCATCGGCGAAGGCCCAGGGGAAGCCGGCGGCGAGATGCTGGCCAGCCGTGAAACCCTCGACCTGATCCGCGCCTACTACCAGCTCGGCGAACGCCCCCGTCGCCGGCTGCTCGACCTGGCCAAATCCCTCAACGGCGACCACGAAGCCGCCTAAGGCCTGCTTGCGCCCGTCCAGCCATCCGCGAATCCGCTCGGGGATATCGCGGAAGCCGGCGGCGAGGTAAAGCGGGAGCCATGCCCGTCTCCAGCCTCGCCGCCGGCCGCCTGGCCGAGCTCGACACCTTCCTGCTCGAACTCAACGCCGCCTCGGCGGACGTCATCCTGCCGCTCTACCGCGCCGATCACGGCCTGGAGGACAAGGGCGGCGCCCGAGGGTTCGATCCCGTCACCGCCGCCGACAAGGGCGCGGAGGCGGCCATCCGCAAATTGATCGCCGAGCGCTATCCCGATCACGGGATCATCGGCGAGGAATACGGCGAGGATCGGTCGGAGGCCGAGTTCGTCTGGGTGCTGGATCCCGTCGACGGCACCCGCGCGTTCATCGCCGGCCTGCCGCTGTGGACCACCTTGATCGGCCTGCGCCACGAGGGCCGACCCGTGCTCGGCTCGATCGGCCAGCCCTATCTGGGCGAAGTCTTCATCGGCCACGCCGGCGGCTCGCGCCTGATCGCCCGCGGCGAGACGCAAGCCTTGCAGGTCCGCCCCTGCCCCAACCTGACCGATGCCGTCATCGCCACCACCGACCCGGAAGGCTGTTTCGACGGCCCGGAACTCGGAGCCTGGACCCAGGTGCGCGCGGCCGCCCGCCTGGCGCGGCTGGGCTGCGACGCCTACGCCTATGCCATGGTCGCCATGGGCCGCATGGACATGGTCATCGAGGCGGGCCTCAAGGCCTGGGACATCGAGTCCGCCATTCCGCTGGTGGAAGGCGCCGGCGGACTGGTGACCGACTGGCGGGGCCGGCCGGTGGGCCAGAGCGGCGGCCAGATCGTCATCGCCGGAGACCGGGCCTGCCTGGACGAAGCCCTGGTCGCGCTCAGGCGCTCGGCGAAATAGTCAGGCCTTCGCCGCCGGCTTGACGGACGCCTCAGGGGCCGGCGACGACCTGCCGAGCAAGGCGTCCAACGCCTGCATGAAGACATCCCGCATCGGGTCCGTTTCCATCAGGATTTCGTGGAAGGCGCCGGGCACGGAAATGAACTGGCCGTCGGGCAGGTTGCGGGCGGCGGCGCGCTGGGCCTCGTTGTCGACCAGCTTGTCCAGCTCGGCCGAGACGATGACCACCGGGATCGTCACGCTTTTCAGGTTTTCCGGCCGCGAAAGATAGCTGGTGGCGCGGAAGGCGAAGTCCAGCCAGCCCCAGGTCGGCCCGCCCAGGCCCAGGTCTGGGTGAGCGATCACCTGCGCCTTGGCCCGCTCGTAGCGCGCCTGGTCGTGGGTAAGGACGTTGGTCTTGAAGGTCTCCGGCGCACCCTCCGGTCGGGCGAGGTCGCCGGACTGGCCGAGCAGCACCTTCAACCGCGCCAGACCGCGCGCCACGAAACGCGGCAGGCCGCCGGTCTGGATGCCCAGCATGGGCGCCGAGAGGATCGCGCCGTCGAACCGCGACGCCTCGCCATGGGCGAGCGCCAGCAGGGTGAGACAGCCGCCCATCGAATGACCGATAGCGAACCAGGGCTTGGGCAAGCGCGCTTCATAGCTGGCCAGCAGCGCATGATAGTCGTCGAGGAAGGCCTGGTAGCCGTCGGCATGTCCCGCCAGCCGGTTCGCCAGGCTGCGGTGCGAGAGGCCCTGGCCGCGCCAGTCGTGGGCCAGCACCACATAGCCGCGGCCGGTCAGGTCCTCGATGAACTCGAAATACTTTTCGATCGGTTCGGTGCGCCCGCCGCTGAGGACGATCGATCCACGCGCCGTCCCCTTGGCGGGGAACCAGGCGGCGCGAAGATCGCCCGGCCCGCCCCCGTTGAACCATGCCGCCTCCGCGCCCGCCGGAACCGGCGCCTGGGGGCTGGAGATCAGGGGGGCTGCGGTCATGTCACGCCATCCGAGCGAAGAGCGACTGCATCTGCGGCTGCAACGACATGGCCAGCCCCATGTCCGAAACCTTGAGGCGGCCGGTGATGACGGCGGTCATGGGGTTGAGTTCACCGGCGCCGAGCGCCTTGAGGTCCCTGGCGCTGACCGAAACGGTCAGGTCGGCGGGCTTGTCCTCGTTGGTGACCTGGCCGCCGTCGATATGGATGAAGCCCTCGCCGCGCAGATCGACCTTGAACGACCGGCCCAGGCCAGACTCCTCGCCGACCGCGGCGGCGACCTTGCGGGTCAGTTCTTCCAGGTTGGCCATACGCTCCGTCTCACGTGGTCGTGAGGCGTCAGCTTCGCCTCAAGCGCAAAACAAGTAAACGGCTCGGCCGAGGTTTGAGCGCCGATTTCGCGGTTGGCGGTCGGTCAGTCGGCGGTCGGCTTGGCCGGGCAGCTCTCGGCGATGCGCTTGGCCGTGGTGATGGCGTTGGCGCTGAGCGGAACCCCGGCGTAGACCGTGCTGATCTTGGCGTTCATGGTGAAGGTGGTGGGCGAATAGGTCCCCGTCGCCTCGACCGACGCCTTGCTGCCGTTCTTGGTCGCACAGTCGCCCTTCAGGCGGATCTTGCCGTCCTTGAACACCCGGGTCGGGTAGTCGCACTTGTAGTGCCGATTGGAGGGGCCCATCACGAACTTCGACACCTCGGCGGGGGTGATGCAGCGCTTCTCGGTCTTGGTCTGGCTGATGATCGCCGAGACCTTGTTGGTGACGTCCCAATAGCCGGGCAGGATCGTCTGCTCCTGGGCGAGCGCCGGCGCGCCCGACAGGAGGGCCAGGACGGGGATCAGGGCAAGGGCTGACTTGGCGTGCATCTCTTAGCCTTAGCTCATGGGGCCTATTCACTCGGTCGTCCGCAAACTAGCCGGACGCACATGACTACAACCTGACCGGCGCCGACAGGTTCATCAGGCCTTGGGCTTGACCAGCCGCAAGGTCATGCGGTCGCTCTCGCCGATGGCGTCGTACTTGCTACGGTCGAAGGCGGGGTTCGGCGGCTCGCCGCGCGGCGCGGTCAGGGCGACCGGCGGCAGGGTCCAGACACCGAAGGGATGGTCCTTGGTGTCGTTCGGATTGGCGTTGATCTCGCTGGTCTTGTCCAGCACGAAGCCCGCCTCCTGGGCCAGGCGGATGGCGTAGGCCTGCTGCACGTAGCCGTCTGGAGCCAGGACGTCCTGCACGCCGCCGGCGTCGGCGCGATGCTCCTCGATCCCCAACACGCCGCCGGGCTTGAGCGCGGCGTAGGCGTCGCGGAACGCCTTTTCGACAATACCCGCCGCGATCCAGTTGTGCAGGTTGCGCAGGAACAGCACCAGGTCGGCGCCGCCCGCAGGCGCGACCGGGCCGCTGGTGGGGCCGAAGGCGGTGATCTCCACCTCGCCATAGATCCTCGGCTTGGCCTTCAGCTTGGCGCGATAGGCCTCGACGATCTCGGCGGAAGCCGGGTCGGCCGGTTCGAGATTGGCGGCGATCAGCCTGCCCTTGTTGGCCGCCAGGTAGGGCGCGACGATGTCGGTGTACCAGCCCGCGCCCGGCCAGAACTCCACCACCGTCTGCCCCGGGGCCAGGCCCCAGAACTCCAGGGTCTCGGCCGGATGGCGCCAGACGTCGCGCGCCCGGTCGGCGGGGCTGCGCCACGCTCCGGCCACGGCTTCGGCCAGGGTCATGCCGCCGATCGCCTTGGCCGGCTCGGCCTCCGGCTTTCGCCCGCACGCGGTCAGGGCCAAGGCCCCAGCCAGGACCGAGCGGCGGGAAAACAGGGCCATGGAGGTCGAAAGTCCGTCTTGCATGCGCGCCCCAGCTCGCCATCGTCGCCGTCGGCCTAGCGTGACCCGCGACGATGGTCAAAGCGTGGCTCCTCCGTCCCGCGAGGCGCCAAGTCGCGCCGCCGAGCAGAAAATCGGTCGATGATCTGGAAAAACAGGTCTTGAACCGGGTCGCACGCCTCCCACCTAAGCATTCGAAGGCGCTGGAACCCCGGGCCTTCCGGACACTGGGCGAGGCCGATCTTGGCTCGCACGCCGTCCGCTTCACGCAACCTTGCTTAAGCCAAGAAGGTATCTTCTCATGCGTACGATCGACTTTTCCCCGCTCTATCGCTCCGTCGTCGGTTTCGACCGCCTCGCCTCGCTGCTGGAAACCGCCAGCGCCGACGCCGCGGCCGGCTATCCGCCGTACAATATCGAGCGCACTGACGAGAACGCCTACCGCGTCGAGATCGCGGTCGCCGGCTTCCGTCCCGAAGAACTGAACATCGAGGTCAAGGAAAACCTGCTGACCGTGCAGGGCCGCAAGACGGCCAACGACGACCAGCGCCAATTCCTCCATCGCGGCCTGGCCGAACGCAACTTCGAGCGCCGCTTCCAGCTCGCCGACTATGTGGTCGTGACTGAAGCCAAGCTCGCCGACGGGCTGCTTTCCATCTCGCTCAAGCGCGAGCTTCCCGAGGCGCTCAAGCCGCGTCGGATCGAGATCAGCACCGTGGCGCAGCCCGAGCTGATCGAAGGCGAAAAGGCCGCCTGATCCGCCTGATCCACCCCCAAATGACTAGGGCGACGCCGGCGGCGTCGCCCTTTTTGCTGGCGCCTGCGGATGCGCTGTCAGATCACGTCTTCGAGGCCGCGCGCCCCCCAGCGCTCGGCGTTGGTCAGATTGGCGCCCCTGACCATGGCGCTGGTGAAGTTGGCGCGGCTGAGATCGGCGTCGGCGAAGATCGCATGACGGCAGTCGGCGCGCGCCAGGTCGGCGTTCTTGAGCACCGCTCCGGTCAGGTTGGCCGGCAAGGTGCGGTCCGCGCCCAGCAGCAGCGGTCCCATCTGGGCGTCGCGCAGGTCCGCGCCCGACAGCTTGGCGCCGATCAGCCGCGCCCCGCGCAGGTCGGCGCGGCGCAGGTTGCAGTTGCGCAGGTCCGCGCCGTCGAGCTGGGCGCCCTGGAGCTGCACGCCTTCCATGTCCAGGCCGTAGAACACCGCGCCCTTGGCCGACAGGGCGGTCAGGTTGAAGCCGCGGATCGTTTCCAGCGCACGCAGGTCGGCGCCGTCGAAGACGCTGGGCGTGCCCTCGCCGCCGCCGGTCTCGCACCACTTGGCGTGGTCGCGGATCATGGTCTTGTAGGGCAGGTCCTGCACCGAACGGCCCACCGGCTCGTCGGTCAGCATGCCGCGCATGTCGGCCTGGCTGACGTTCCAGGCGAAGGTCTTGGCGCCCACCAGGATCACGTCGCGCAGGTCCGCGCCGGCGAGGTCCGCCCCCGACAGGTCCGCGCCGGCCATGTTGGCCCCGGACATGTTGGCCTGCTTGAGGTTGGCGCGCACCAGCTTGGCGTCCTTGAGGATCGCATCGCTGAAGTCGGCCTTGATCGCCATCACCCCCGACAGGCGCGAGCGTTCGAGATTGGCGCCGGCCAGGATCGCGCCGGAAGCCTCGCCCACGCGGTTGACGTGTTCCAGCACCCGCAGGCCCCGGTCGCGATCGCCCACGGCGATCGAGCCTTCGCGCAGGTCGGCTTCGAAGAGGTCCGCGCCCGTCAGGTTCGCGCCGCGCAGGCAGGCCCCGCGCAGGTCGGCGCGCCGCAGCGAGGCGTCGCGCAGGTCGGCGTTCTGAATGTCCGCACCGAACAGGTTGGCGTGGTCCAGGCGCACGCCCTGCATCTTGCAGTCGGCCAGCAGCGCGCCGGTCAGGTCGGCGTCACAGAGGTTCTTGCCGCTCAGGTCGAGGCCGGACAGGTCCTTCCAGGCGAACACGGCGCGGGCGCCGCCCGGCTTGGAGGTCCAAAGACGGTCGTGCTTGGCGCAGATCGCGTCCACTTCACTCTGGTCTAGCCTGCGCAGCTCCTGGACGGGAGCGGTCTGGGCGGACATCGGAAACCCCACTCACTTTCAATGGCGGAGTCTAGAGGCGGCGACTTAACACGCTCTTTCCGAAACCTGACCCGGCGTCGTTAACGCCCTGCGGGCCGGTAGCCGGCATAGAGCTTTGCGGCCTCGTCCTCCAACACGCCTGTCCGCACCCGCACGCCGGCGGCGCCGAGCCGCTCGGCGCCCGCGCCGGCCGCGAAATGCGAGGGGTCCTCGCAGGCGATCACCACCTGGGCGATCCCCGCCGCCGCCAGCCGCTCCGAGCAGGAGGCCGCGCCGCTGGAACGAGCGCCGCAGGGCTCCAGCGTCACATAGGCGATCGCGCCGCGGGCTCGTTCGCCGGCCATGTCCAGCGCCTGCTCTTCGGCGTGCGGCCGCCCGCCCTCGCCGGTGACGCCCTCGCCGACCACTTCGCCGCCTTGGACGATGACGCAGCCGACGCTGGGGTTCTCGGCGGTCAGGCCCACATGCCGCGTCGCGAGCGCGATGGCCTGACGCATGAACCGGCGGTCGGCCTCGTCGGTCATCAGAGCGACGGCAGGGCCGTGGCGCGCGCCTCGTCGAGATAGCGCGCAGCGACGGGCTTCAGCTCGGCGTCCAGATCGATCAGCAGCGGGTTGGAGGTCGGGATCTCCACACCGATGATCGCCTCGTCCGAGAGGTTGAACAGCAGCTTGACGATCGCCCGCAGCGAATTGCCGTGGGCGGCGACCAGCACCGTCTCGCCAGCCTTCAGATGCGGCGCGATCTCGGCGGTCCAATAGGGTTCGACCCGTTCGAGCGTGGTCTTCAGGCTCTCGGTGTCGGGCAGGGCCGCGCCGGCGTAGCGGCGGTCCTTGGAAAAATCGAACTCTCCGCCGCGCGCCAGGGGCGGCGGCGGCACGTCATAGGAGCGGCGCCAGATCTTGACCTGATCGTCGCCGTGCTTGGCCGCCGTCTCGGTCTTGTTGAGGCCGGTCAGCCCGCCATAGTGGCGCTCGTTCAGCCGCCAGTCCTTGGTCTCGGGCACGAACACCTGGCCAGCCGCGGTCAGGGCGAGCCAGAGGGTGCGAATGGCGCGGGTCAGGACCGAGGTGTAGGCGCGGTCGATCTGCACGCCCGCGGCCTTGATCAGCTCGCCGCCCTTGCGGGCCTGGGCCTCGCCCTCGGCGGTCAGGTCGACGTCCACCCAGCCGGTGAAGCGGTCCTCCAGGTTCCATTGGCTCTGGCCGTGGCGGAGAAGGATCAGGGTCGGCAAGGCGCGGCGCTCCATGCTAGGGGACTGGCGGTTCGGCTAAGGCTCGCACGGCGGGGCGTCAAGGTCCGCTGGCTCATGGGCGCGGCGCTGGCTATATGGGGCGCGATGCTCGACCGGCTGTTCTTTCCCCTGATCGCGGCGCTCTTCCTGGCCATGGTGGCGCTGGCGGCCGTCTGGCCGCAGGGCCTGGGCGACCGCTCGCCTGGTCCGTTCGGCCATGAGCCGGTGCAGCGCACCGCCAAGGTCCAGGCCGCCATGAAGCGCGAGACCGAGGCCTCGGAACAGAGGCTGCGCTCGGCGCGCGAAGCCGTCGCCGACATGCAGGCCAGAACCCTCAGCCCCACCCAATGACAGGCTCCAGCCGCATGACCGAATTCGACGCCATCGCCGTGGGCCGCCGGGTGCTGGCCGCCGAGGCCGACGCCCTGCGCCAGCAGGCCGATGGGCTGGGCGAGGCCTTCGCCAAGGCCGTGGACCTGCTCTACGCGGCCAAGGGCCGGGTGATCCTGACCGGCATCGGCAAGTCGGGGCACGTGGCCAAGAAGATCGCCGCCACCTTCGCCTCGACCGGCGCCCCGGCCTTCTTCGTCCACGCCAACGAGGCGAGCCACGGGGACCTGGGCATGATCGCCGACGGCGACGTGATCCTGGCGCTGTCGAAGTCGGGCCAGAATTCGGAACTGGCCGACGTCATCGCCTATTCGCGGCGCTTCCACATCCCGCTGATCGCCATCACAGGTTCGGACGAGAGCCCGTTGGGCCAGGCCGCCGACGTGGTGCTGAAGCTGGCCGACGCGCCGGAGGTGACCGCCGAGGTCAAGGCGCCGACCACCTCGACCACCCTGCAGATCGCGCTGGGCGACGCCCTCGCGGTCTCGTTGCTGGAGCGGCGCGGCTTCACGGCCAAGGACTTCAAGATCTTCCATCCGGGCGGCAAGCTGGGCGCCATGCTGCGCACGGTCGGCGACCTGATGCACGGTGAGGACGAGCTGCCGCTGGTGGGGCTGGACGCGCCGATGGCCGACGCCCTGCTGGTCATGACGGAAAAGGCCTTCGGGATCGTCGGCGTCACCGATGGCGCCGGCGCGTTGAAGGGCGTGATCACCGACGGCGACCTGCGCCGCCACATCGACGGCCTGCTGGCCCGCACCGCCGGCGAGGTGATGACGCCCGGCCCGCGCAAGACCGCCCCGCCGCAGATGCTGGCCGCCGAGGCCCTGGCCCTGATGAGCGATCCCCTGCCGATGGTGACGGTGCTGTTCGTCCTCGACGGCGGCAGGCCGGTGGGAATCCTGCGCGTGCACGACCTCGTCCGCGCCGGAGTCTAAGGCCGGGCCTCAAGGATTGTAACGAAACATTCGCTGCGCGGCCGCGTTGGCATGGCCTTAAGGTCTGGCGGCTTTAAAGGCCCCGAAAGCCTGAGATAACGGAGTTATGATGCTGCCTGCCCCGCGCGCCGATCTCGTCCCCAACACCTTCGAGTACGAAGTCACGCCGCTGGTGAAAGCCACCGGCTTTCGGGAATACGATGCGCGCTGGCTGTTCGGGCCCGAGATCAACCTGTTGGGCGTCGAGGCCCTGGGCCTGGGCCTTGGGACCTACATCCAGGAGCTGGGCCAGACGAAGATCGTCGTCGGCCACGACTACCGGTCCTATTCGCTGTCGATCAAGCAGGCCCTGACCGTGGGCCTGGTCGCGGCCGGCTGCGAGGTGGTGGACATCGGCCTGGCCCTCTCGCCGGTCGCCTATTTCGCGCAGTTCGCGCTCGATGCGCCGTGCGTCGCCATGGTCACCGCCAGCCATAACGAAAACGGCTGGACCGGCGTGAAGATGGGCGCCCAGCGGCCGCTGACCTTCGGCCCCGTGGAGATGGGGCGCTTGAAGGAGATCGT
The DNA here is from genome assembly GCF_041920015.1 of Phenylobacterium sp. Classification (GTDB taxonomy): domain Bacteria; phylum Pseudomonadota; class Alphaproteobacteria; order Caulobacterales; family Caulobacteraceae; genus Phenylobacterium. The sequence goes on along the minus strand of NZ_JAYRST010000042.1, from coordinate 13,620 downwards.
GCTGGGCGGCCAGGGCGTGGCCCGGCCCGGCGGCTCGCTGACCCACGTCCAGGGCTTTTCCGAGCGCTACATCGCCGACGTCTCCTCGCGCGTCGCGATCAAGCGGCCCCTGAAGGTGATCTGCGCCTGCGGCAACGGCACGGCCGGCGCCTTCGCCCCCGAGGCCCTGCGGCGCATGGGGGTCGAGGTGGTCGAGATGGACTGCGACCTCGACTGGACCTTCCCGCGCTACAATCCCAATCCTGAAGACCACGAGATGCTCAAGGAGATGGCCAAGGCCGTTCGCGAGCATGGCGCGGACCTGGCCCTCGGCTTCGACGGCGACGGCGACCGCTGCGGCGTGGTGGACGACACCGGCGAGGAGATCTTCGCCGACAAGATCGGCCTGATGCTGGCCCGCGACCTCTCGGCCCTGCACAAGGACGCGACCTTCGTGGTCGACGTGAAGTCGACCGGCCTCTTCGCCACCGATCCCGTCCTGGCCGCCAACGGCGCCAAGACCGTCTACTGGAAGACCGGCCACAGCTACATCAAGCGCAAGACCGCCGAACTGGGCGCGCTCGCCGGCTTCGAGAAGAGCGGCCACTTCTTCTTCAATGACCCGATCGGCCTCGGCTACGACTGCGGCCTGACCGCCGCAGCCGCCGTCCTGGCCATGCTGGACCGCAATCCCGGCAAGACCCTCTCGGAGCTGAAGGCCGCCCTGCCGGTGGCCTATACCTCGCTCACCATGTCGCCGCACTGCGCCGACGAGGAGAAGTACGGCGTCGTCGACGACGTGGTCGCCGAATACGAGGCCCTGGCCCGCGACGGCGGGGAAATCCTCGGCCGCAAGATCGCCGAGGTGATCACCGTCAACGGCGTGCGCGTGGCGCTGGAGGACGGCTCCTGGGTGCTGGTCCGCGCCTCGTCCAACAAGCCCGAGATCGTGGTGGTGGTCGAAAGCACCCGGTCGGAGGACGACATGCGCGCGCTCTTCCGCCAAGAGGTGAAGCCTCGCCTGGCCAAGCGGCCACAAATCGGCGCCTACAATCAGGAAGTCTGACGCTGCGGCGCGCAATTTGCTGCGCTGCAAGGCAAGTGTTCCGGTCTGGCATTGCGCGCGATTGCGGGGGCGCTCGCAGCGTGATGAAAGACCAGCGGAGAGAGTTTGAGGGTAATCCATGCACGTGACGATGATCGGCGCCGGCTATGTGGGCCTGGTGAGCGGGGCCTGTTTCGCCGATTTCGGCCATACCGTGACCTGCATCGACAAGGACGCCGGCAAGATCGATCGCCTGCGGGCCGGCGGCATTCCGATCTACGAACCGGGCCTGGACATGCTGGTGGCGAGCAATGTGAAGGCAGGCCGGCTGTTCTTCGACACCGATGCGGCCGAGGCCGTGAGGAAGGCGGACGCGGTGTTCATCGCCGTGGGCACGCCCTCGCGACGCGGCGACGGCCACGCCGACCTCTCCTATGTCTATGCGGCGGCCGAGGAGATCGCCGAGCTGATGGACGGCTTCACCGTCGTCGTCACCAAGTCGACCGTGCCGGTCGGCACGGGCGATGAGATCGAGAGGATCATCAGGGCCAAGCGGCCGGACGCCCAGTTCGCCGTGGTCTCCAATCCGGAATTCCTGCGTGAAGGCGCGGCCATCGAGGACTTCAAGCGCCCCGACCGCGTGGTGGTGGGCGTCGAGGACGAGCGCGCCCGCCCGGTGATGACCGAGCTCTATCGCCCGCTGTTCCTCAACGAGACGCCGATCGTGTTCACCGGCCGGCGGACCAGCGAACTGATCAAGTATGCGGCCAATGCGTTCCTGGCCATGAAGATCACCTTCATCAACGAGATGGCCGATCTGTGCGAGGCGGTCGGCGCCGACGTGCAGCAGGTCGCCCGCGGCATCGGCCTGGACAAGCGGATCGGCGGCAAGTTCCTCCATGCCGGTCCCGGCTATGGCGGTTCGTGCTTTCCGAAGGACACCCTGGCCCTGGTGCGCACGGCCAGCGACGCCGGCTCGCCGGTGCGGCTGATCGAGGCCACCGTCCAGGTGAACGACGACCGCAAGAAGGCCATGGCCGGCAAAGTATCCGGCGCGGTCTCCGGCGATCTGGCCGGCAAGACCGTCGGCGTGCTGGGCCTGACCTTCAAGCCCAATACCGACGACATGCGCGATGCGCCCAGCCTCGACATCGTGCCCGCCCTGCAGGCGATGGGCGCGAAGGTCCAGGCCTTCGACCCGGAAGGGACGCACGAGGCGCGCCAGTTGCTGCGTGAGGTGGACTTCAAGGACGATCCCTATGCCGCCGCCCAGGGCGCCGACGTGCTGGTGATCATCACCGAATGGGATCAGTTCCGCGCGCTCGACCTCCACCGCGTCAAGGAGATCATGAAGGCCCCCGTCCTGGTCGACCTGCGCAACATCTACCGGCCCGACGAGGTCCGCAGCCGCGGCTTCAAATACGTTTCCATCGGACGCGCCTGAACGCTCCTTCGGTCAGGCGGCCGAGCGCAGTTCGAGGGCGGAAAGCCCAAAGCCGATGTCTTGCGTCCCGGTGATCGCCAGGCCGGCGCCGCTCGCAAGGGCGCCGAATTCGGCGAGCGTGCGTTCCTTTGCGCCGAACAGCACCAGCATGAAGAGGTCCGCGGCAAGGTGTTCGGCGCTCGGCGGGTCGCTCATCACCCGTTCGACGATCAGCACCTTGCCGTTTGGCCCCGCCGCCTGGGCGCAGCGCTGCAGGATGGCCAGCGCCGGCTCGTCGGGCCAGTCGTGAAGCACCTGGGCCAGGATGTAGAGATCGCCATGCGCCGGCAACCGATCGAAGAAGCTGGCCTCGAAGACCTGGGTGCGGCTCGCCAGCCCTGCGCCTGCAAAGGCCTTGCGGGCGCGGTCGGCGGCGGCCGGAAGATCGACCACGCTGCCTTCGAGCGTCGGGTTCGCCCGTAGCAAGGCGCCGACAAGCTGGCCCGCCCCACCGCCGACATCGACGATGTGACCGTCGGCCAGCCAGTCGCGCGCCGCCACGGCCGCGGGAATCCATCGCTCCCCCCAGTTCTCCATGTAGCGATCGAAGGATTCGGAGAGGGCCGGATCGTCGGAAAGCGTGCTCCAGAGGTCGCGGCCGAACACCGCTTCGTAGCCGGAGGTCCGGGTCCTGACCGCGTGGGCGAGCCCTGGCCAGGCGCGGTGCAGATGGTCGCCGGCGCCGCCGGCCGAGAGCATGATCCTGGACGGCTCGAAGGTGAGCAATTGGCCCACCGGCGTCAGGGAAAGCCCCTCCTCGGTCTCCTCGAAGACACCCTTGTGCGCCAGATAGGCCGCCAGGCTGCTCAGGGCGCGGAGATCGGCGCCGCAGCGCTCGGCCAAGGCCTCGGGGGTCCGAAGACCAGCAGCGATCAGCCGGGGCAGGTCGAGGCTGACCGCCGCGCGGATCGCGTAAGGCGTCAGCAGGTCCGTCAGCGCCAACAGGGTCGTGAGCGCGTCGGCATGGGTCGGGTTTTGCGCGGTCATGCGTCGAAATCTCCTGGCTGCTGGCGGATGAGGGAGAGGACGCCCAAGCCGGTCACGGAAACGGCCCGCCGACGCGCGGCAAGAGCCGGCCGCTGCGCGCGACATAGGCGTCCCAGGCCGCGCCGAAGCGCCGGCGCATCATCGCTTCCTCCCGCGGCACGCGGATGAACCACATGGCGGCGAAGGCTGGGATGACGGCGAAGCCGCCGATCCAGTTCTGGATGAGCAGAGCCTGGGCGAAGGCGCCGAGCCAGATCGCCGCGTACATCGGATTGCGGATCTGCGCGTACACGCCGCGTGTGACCAGTTCATGCTCAGTCCGCACCTCTAGGCCGGGGCTCCAGTTGCGGCCAAGGTCGGCATGAGAGCGCCAGAACAGCCAAAGGTAAGGGACCAGCAGCGCCACGCCGATCCAGGTCGCCATATCGGGCAGGCGGTAGTCGAAAGCGTCGAGCCACGGCGTGGCGATCACAAGGAACGGCAGCACCATGCTCGCCAGCCACATGCCCGTCAGCAGGAGGCGCTCCGAGATGTCGTGGGCGTCCGCCTCGACCGCGTTCTGCTGATTGCGGGAATGATGCGGGATGCGGATGGCCAGCATGCCGGCGAAACCGATCAGCCAGGCGATATGTCCAGGGTTGAAGGGTCTATCGAACCACCACCAAGCGAAGGCCGCGAACGGGACGATGAGCATCATGCCCATGCGCAGCGGCGAACGGTGAAGGTTCTCCTTGGCCATCGCGCTTTCCCGCCTTGCTGCTAAATGCGATTGACTCGCATGAGCGCATCGGGATATTTGCGAGTCAATCGCAAATCGCGCAGCCGCAGTCCGGCTCGCCTAGGGATGAAAATCCAGGCGCTAGCGAGCGAGGAGATGGATCAGCGTGCCGCCGATCCACAGCGCGCCTGCCCAGAAGGCGACGGCCAAGGCTGCGACAAAGGCGAGGCAGGCGATCGAGGTCAGGCCTCTCGCCGCACCCCGCGAAGCGCCCCCGAAGGCGACGTTCCGTGGCATGTTTCGCTCCCAGTCTCTCTTTCACGCCGCACCGGTCGAGCGGTGCGATCCAAAGGAGGCTGACACGAATTAACCGACCTGCAAAGTCCTGTCGCCTCCTGGGGTGAATACGCGCAAGAACAGACTTCGATCCGTACTTGCGCTTCCATTGAACCCTTTTGCACAGGGCATGGTTTTGCGCGATTGCGGCGCGGCCGGGCCTCGCTAGAGTTCGCCTTGCGCTGCGAGAGGCGGCGAAGGGGGCCAGATGCTTTCGCTGATCGGCATAGTCGTCGTGGTGATCGGGTTCATGGCCCGGCTCAATCCGCTGCTGGTGGTGACGGCGGCGGCCCTGGTCACCGGCCTGGCCGGCGGGATGGGGCCGGTCGAGGTGGTGGAGACCTTCGGCAAGGCTTTCAAGGAGAACCGCTATGTCAGCGTGGTCTGGGTGGTGCTGCCGGTCATCGGCCTGCTCGAACGCGCCGGCTTGCAGGAGCGCGCCAAGACCCTGATCGGTCAGATCCAGGCCGCCACGACGGGGCGGCTGCTGCTGCTCTATCTGGTGCTGCGCCAGGCGACGGCGGCGCTCGGCCTCACCTCGCTGGGCGGCCACGCCCAGATGGTGCGCCCGCTGATCGCGCCGATGGCCGAGGCGGCCGCGGAGAGCCGCCACGGCGCCCTGCCCGATCCGACCCGCCAGTTCATCCGCGCCCACAGCGCGGCCGCCGACAATATCGGCCTGTTCTTCGGCGAGGACATCTTCATCGCCATCGCCTCCATCCTGCTGATCAAGGGCTTCCTCGAACAGAACGGCATTTTCGTCGAACCCCTGCACCTGTCGGTCTGGGCGATCCCGACCGCGATCATCGCCCTGCTGATCCATGGGAGCCGGCTGCTGATGCTGGACCGGCGGATCGACCGCGCCCTGGCCGAGGGACGCTCATGATCGGGCTGGAGGTCCTCTACGTCATCGGCGGCGCATTCTTCGCGGCGATTTCGGTGCTGAGCGCCCGCGACGCGAGCAATCCCAAGCGCTGGAAGAACACCGCCTTCTGGGGCCTGTTCGCGGCCAGCTTCCTCTTCGGCTCGCACCTGCCCGACCTCGCCAACGGCCTCATCGTGATCGCCATGGTCCTGGTCGCCGGCGTCGGCGGCCTGGGACGCCGCGAGCCGCGCACGACGACGCCCCAGGAGCGCGCCGAAAGCGCCGCTCGGCTGGGAAACCGCCTCTTCCTGCCGGCCCTGGCCATTCCGCTCACCGCCCTGGCCGGAACCTTCGCCTTCAAGCGCCCCGAACTGGGCGGGCTGGTCGATCCCAAGCAGGCGACGCTGGTGGCGCTGATCCTCGGGGTCTTCGTCGCCCTGGCGACCGCCCTGCCGATGCTGCGGACGCCGCCGTCGGCGCCGTTGCAGGAGGGCCGGCGGCTGCTCGACACCGTCGGCTGGGCGGCGGTCCTGCCGCAGATGCTGGCGGCCCTGGGCGCGGTGTTCGCCGCCGCCGGGGTCGGCGCGGCCATCGGCCAGATCGCCAGCGACTGGCTGCCCGACGGCAGCCGGCTGGCGGCGGTCGCGGCCTACACCTTCGGCATGGCGATCTTCACCATGGTCATGGGCAATGCGTTCGCCGCCTTCCCGGTCATGGCCGCGGGAATCGGACTTCCGCTGATCGTTCAGAGGTTTGGCGGCGACCCGGCGATCATGGGTGCCATCGGGATGCTCTCCGGGTTCTGCGGGACGCTGATGACGCCGATGGCCGCCAACTTCAACATCGTCCCGGCGGCGCTGCTCGAACTCTCCGACCGCAACGGCGTGATCCGCGCCCAGGTCCCGACCGCCCTCCTCCTTCTCCTGGCCAATACGGCGCTGATGTATGTCCTCGTCTTCCGCTTCTAAGCTCAACCCCGACCTTGCCGAGAAGTTCGCCCGCCTGGCGCTGGGCCATGTGCGCCGGCCCTATCCCTACAAGCTCGACCAGGTGCTGGCCGGGGACGAAGACGTCCTGGCCCCGCGCATCCTGCATCCGATCTTCCACGGCAGCTTCGACTGGCATTCGTGCGTTCACGGCTACTGGCTGCTCGCCAGCCTCCATCGGCAGGTCGCCGATCTGCCCGCCGGGAGCGAAATCATCAGTCTGTTCAACGAGATGCTGACGCCCGAGAAGATCGCCGGCGAACTTGCCTATCTCCAGCGCCCGACCAGCGGGGGGTTCGAGCGGCCCTATGGCTGGGCCTGGCTGCTGATGCTGGCGGCCGAACTCGAGCGTCACGAGGGCGCGCCGTGGGCCGCGAACCTGCGCCCCCTAGCCCAGGCCTTCGCGGGCCGCTTCAAGGCCTTCCTACCCAAGGCGACCTACCCGATCCGCACCGGAACCCACTACAATACCGCGTTCGCCCTGGCCCTGGCCCAGGAGTACGCCGCCCAGGTCGGCGACCGCGAGTTGGCCGACCTGATCGAGGCGACGGCGCGCCGCTGGTACCTAGACGACGCGGGGGCGGCGGCCTGGGAGCCCAGCGGCGACGACTTCCTCTCGCCCACCCTGGTCGAAGCCGAATGCCTGCGCAGGCTGCTGCCATCGGCAGGTTTTCGCCTGTGGTTCTCCAAGTTCCTGCCCGAGGCTGCGCAGCGACGTCCCGCGAGCCTGTTTACGCCCGCCAGAGTCAGCGACCGCAGCGACGGCAAGATCGCCCACCTCGACGGCCTGAACCTGAGCCGGGCCTGGTGCTGGCGTTCGATCGCCGCAAGCCTGGCTCCAGACGACCCGGCTCGCACCGTCGCGGTGGCCGCCGCCGACGAACACCTGGCCGCGGGGCTGGAGCACGTGGCCGGGGACTATATGGGCGAACACTGGCTGGCGACATTCGCCTTGCTGGCTCTGACGGCCTAGGTCAGTTCGCCGTGTAGTCGTCGATATCGGCGAGGTGGCGGGCGATTTCGTCGGGGGCGAGGAAGGAGCCGGTGAAGCTGTTCTTCGCCAAGGTGACCAGTTCCGCGTGAGTAAGGCTGAGCGCCCGGGCGGTCTCGATCCAGTTCTGGGCGAGATAGCCGCCGAAATAGGCCGGATCGTCGGAATTGACCGTGGCGCGCAGGCCAAGGTCCAGCATCCGCTTGAGCGGATGGGCCGCAAGGTCGTCCACGACGCAGAGCTTGAGGTTGGAGAGCGGGCAGACGGTCAGGGTCATGCCCTCGCGCACCAGCCGCTCGGTCAGGGCGTCGTCCTCCAGCGAGTGGTTGCCGTGGTCGATACGGTCGACCTCCAGCAGGTCGAGGGCTTCGTAGACATAGGCGGGCGGCCCCTCCTCGCCGGCATGGGCGACCACCTTGAGGCCAAGCTTGCGGGCGGCGGCGAAGACGCGGGCGAACTTCGACGGCGGATGGCCGACCTCGGAGGAATCGAGGCCGACGCCGGCGATGCGGTCGAGCCAGGGCCTGGCCTGCTCCAGGGTCTCGAACGCCGCCTCTTCGGAGAGATGACGCAGGAAGCAGAGGATCAGCTTTGAGGTGATCCCCAGCGTCTGCTCGGCCTCGTCCATGGCCGAGAACAGACCTTTCGCCACCGTCGCGAACCGCACGCCGCGGTCGGTATGGGTCTGGGGATCGAAGAAGATCTCGACATGGCGCGCGCCGTCGGCGGCGACCCGGCGGAAGTAGGCCATGGCCAGGTCGTGGAAGTCGGCCTCTTTCAGCAGGACCTGCGCGCCCTGGTAATAGATGTCGAGGAAGTCCTGGAGGTTGGAGAAGGCGTAGGCGGCGCGGACCTCCTCCACGTTCGCGAACGGCAGGGCCACGCCGTTGCGGCGGGCGAACTCGAACATCTGTTCGGGCTCCAGGCTGCCTTCGATGTGCAGATGAAGCTCGGCCTTGGGCAGGCCGCGGATGAAGGCGGCCAGGTCATCCATCAGGCGGCGACCTTCTTCACCGCCCCGACGATGTCCTTCACCACCTGGCTGACCAGGGTTTCATCGTCGCCCTCGGCCATCACCCGGATCAGGGGTTCGGTGCCCGAGGCGCGGACCACGATGCGGCCCGAGCCGCTCAGACGCTGCTCGGCGTCGGCCAGCACGCCCTTCACCGCGGCGGTCTCCAGCGGCTTGCCGCCGGCGAAGCGGACGTTCTCGAGGATCTGCGGCACCGGCTCGAACTGGCGCGCCAGCTCGCTCATCGGCTTGCCCGCGTCCTTCAGCACCGCCAGCACCTGCAGGGCGGCCAGCAGGCCGTCGCCCGTGGTCGAGAAGTCGGAGAGGATCATATGGCCCGACTGCTCACCGCCGAAATTGAAGCCGCCCTCGCGCATGCGGGCCATGACGTAGCGGTCGCCGACCTGGGTGCGTTCGAGCTTCAGGTTGCGGGCGGCCAGGAAGCGTTCGAGGCCGAGGTTCGACATCACCGTGGCGACGACGCCCCCGCCGCGCAGGCGGTCGCGCTTGGCCCAATGGTCGGCGATCAGGGCCATGATCTGGTCGCCGTCGACCACGTGGCCCTTCTCGTCGCAGATCACGACGCGGTCGGCGTCGCCGTCCAGGGCGATCCCGACATCGGCGCGGAATTCCTTGACCGCGCGCGACACCGCCTCCGGATGGGTGGAGCCGCAGTCCTCGTTGATGTTGGCGCCGTCGGGGCTGACCCCGATCTTGATGACCTCGGCGCCCAGCTCGTAGAGCACCACCGGAGCGACCTTGTAGGCTGCGCCGTTGGCGCAATCGATGACGATGCGCAGGCCCGACAGCGACAGGCGGCGCGGGAAGGTCGCCTTGGCGATCTCGACATAGCGGGCCTGGCTGTCGTCGACGCGGGCGACGCGGCCGAGTTCGGTCGGCGCGGCGAGGCCTTCGCCGAGGCCGGCGTCCATGAGGGCCTCGATCTCCAGTTCGCGCGCGTCCGAGAGCTTGTAGCCGTCAGGGCCGAACAGCTTGATGCCGTTGTCGGTGTAGGGGTTGTGCGAGGCCGAGATCATCACGCCCAGGTCGGCGCGCAGCGAGCGGGTCATCATGGCGACGCCCGGGGTCGGCATGGGCCCCAGCAGGCGAACGTCCATCCCGACGCTGGCGAAGCCGGCGACCAGGGCCGGTTCGACCATATAGCCGGAAAGGCGGGTGTCCTTGCCGATCACCACCAGATGGCGGCGCTCGTCCTGGGACATGAACAGCTTGCCGGCCGCCAGGCCCACGCGCAGGGCCACCTCGGCGGTCATCGGGTGGCTGTTGGCCTGGCCGCGGATGCCGTCGGTTCCGAAATAGGCGCGTTTGGTCATCAGTCTTCCCGAAACGATACGAAACTCAGATTTAGTCGACGCCGCGTTTGCGAATGCTAAAGGCGACTGAGGATTATCACGCCTTCAAACGGCAAAGGAACTGCGACGGCATGTGCGGCATCATCGGAATCGTCGGCAAGTCCCCCGTGGCGGGCCGCCTGGTCGAGAGCCTGAAGCGCCTGGAATACCGGGGCTATGACAGCGCCGGCGTCGCGGCCCAGGTGAACGGCGTGCTGGAGCGCCGCCGCGCGCCGGGCAAGCTGCGCGAACTGGAGGCGGTGCTGGAAACCGACCCCCTGGTGGCGATGACCGGCATCGGCCACACCCGCTGGGCCACCCACGGCGCCCCGACCGAGCGCAACGCCCACCCGCACATCGCCGGCCGCGTGGCGGTGGTGCACAACGGCATCATCGAGAACTTCGCCGAACTGAAGGCCGAGTTGCAGGCCAAGGGCCGCGTCTTCGCCAGCGACACCGACAGCGAGGTGGTCGCCCACCTGATCGACGAGAACCTGAAGAGCGGGCTCGACCCGCTGGCGGCGTTCAAGGCGACGCTGGACCGGCTGAGCGGCGCCTATGCTCTAGCCGTGCTGGTCGGCGGCGACACCGACGTGATCCTGGGCGCGCGCAACGGTCCGCCCCTGGCCGTCGGCTATGGAAACGGCGAGATGTTCGTCGGGTCGGACGGCATGGCGCTGGGCCCGTTCACCAACCGCGTCGCCTATCTGGACGACGGCGACTACGTCATCATCGACCATGACGGCGCGAGGATCTTCGACGCCAGCGGCGCGCCGGCCGACCGGCCGATCAAGACGCTCGCCGCCTCGGCCGCGGTCATGGAGAAGGGCAATTATCGCCACTTCATGGAAAAGGAGATCCACGACCAGCCCGAGGGGTGCCAGCGCACCATCTCGGCCTATGTGGACGCCCTGACCGCCCGCACCGCGATCCCCGGCGATCTGGACTTCGCCAAGCTGGAACGCATCCAGATCGTGGCCTGCGGCACCGCCTATATCGCCGGCCTGCTGGGCAAGTACCTGATCGAGCAGATGGCCGACCTGCCGGTCGACGTCGAGGTCGCCTCGGAATTCCGCTATCGCGAGCCGGCCCTGCGGCCCGGGTCGCTGGCCATCGCCATCTCGCAGTCGGGCGAGACCGCCGACACCCTGGCGGCCCTGCGCTATTGCCAGGCCAAGGGAATGGCCAGCGCGGCCCTGGTCAATACGGTGGAATCGACCATCGCCCGCGAAGCCGACGTGATCTGGCCGATCCATTGCGGGCCGGAGATCGGCGTCGCCTCCACCAAGGCCTTCACCGCCCAGGTCAGCATGCTGACCACCCTGGCCGTCGCCGCCGCCCGCGCGCGCGGCAAGATCGACGCGGCCGAGGAAGGCCGGCTGGTCCGGGTGCTGCTGGAAGCCCCGCGCCTGATCGCCGAATCGATCAACCTGGAAGAGGCTGTGCGGGCCATAGCGGTCGAGGTCGCCAAGGCGCGCGACGTGCTCTATCTGGGCCGCGGCCCGATGTATCCGCTGGCCCTGGAAGGGGCGCTGAAGCTGAAGGAAATCAGCTATATCCACGCCGAGGGTTACGCCGCCGGCGAACTGAAGCACGGCCCCATCGCCCTGGTCGACGAGGCGACGCCGATCGTCATCCTGGCGCCCTTCGACAGCTATTTCGAAAAATCCGCCTCGAACATGAGCGAGGTCATGGCCCGAGGCGGACAGGTGGTCTTCATCACCGACCCGGAGGGCGAGCAGAGCGCCCCGGCCGGCGCGCGGGTGGTGGTGACCGCGCCCAAGTGCGACCCGCTGATCGCGCCGCTGGTGTTCTCCGCGCCCATCCAGTTGCTGGCCTATCACGTGGCCGTCCAGAAGGGCGCAGACGTCGACCAGCCGCGAAACCTGGCCAAGTCGGTGACCGTCGAATAGGCGCCGGTTTCGTCGCCAGCCGTTCACGCCCTCGTGAGATTCTGAAAGCCGCCACGAAACCGGCTGGAAACGCCTTTCAGGTTTCTGGACGATCGGAATCGTCCGGCGGGATCAATCGAGGGTGCTGAATGTCCAAACGCGTTCGTAAGGCGGTGCTGCCGGTGGCGGGACTGGGAACCCGCATGCTGCCGGTCGCCCGGGCGACGCCGAAGAACCTGCTCAACGTCTTCGATCGGCCGATCCTGTCCTATGTGATCGAAGAGGCGCGAGCCGCCGGGATCGAGCACTTCGTCTTCATCACCAGCCGCGGCCAAGGGCCGGTCGAGGACTATTTCGACGGCAATCCCGAGATCGAGGAGGCGCTGGCCGCCAAGGGCAAGGACGACCTGCTGGCGCAGGTGCGGCGCGACCTGCTTCCGCCCGGCTCGATGAGCTTCGTGCGCCAGATGGCGCCGCTGGGCCTCGGCCACGCGGTCTGGTGCGCGCGCGACATCGTCGGCGACGAGCCGTTCGCGGTGATCCTGCCCGACATGCTGATGAAGGCCGGCAAGCCGGCCCTGGCCCAGACGGTCGAGGCCTATGAGCAGGTCGGCGGCAATATCGTAGTGGTCGAGCCGGTGCCGGAAAACGAGACCCACAAGTACGGCATCGTCGCCCTGGACGGGCAAGACGGGCGGCTGAACCGGATGACCGCCATGGTCGAAAAGCCGGCGCCGGGCACGGCGCCGTCGAACCTGATCATCTCCGGCCGCTACATCCTGCAGCCGGAAATCTTCGCCCTGCTGGAAAAGCAGGGGAAAGGCTCGGGGGGCGAGATCCAGCTCACCGACGCCATGGCCGAGCTGATGAAGGCCCAGGACTTCCACGCCCTGGAATACGAAGGGACCACCTTCGACTGCGGCGACAAGATCGGGCTGCTGCGGGCCAATGTCGCCTTCGCCCTCGACCGGCCCGAGTTCGTCGAGGCGGCGCGGGCGGCGCTCGGCGACCTGCTGAAGACCTGAGGACCAGGCGCTTGCGGCTGCTGATCTACGGCTACGGCTTCGCAGGACGGGCGCTGGCCCGGCGGATGCAGGCCGCCGGCTGGGAGGTTGCGGCCACCTGGCGCGACCCAGCCACGGCCGAAGCGATGCGCGCCGAAGGGATCACGCCGCTGCCCGCCGCAGACAAGGCCGCGATCGCAAGGGCGTTGGAGGGGGTGCAGGCGATCCTGGTGACGCCGCCGCCGGGACCGGAAGGTTGCCCGGCCCTGCAGGTGCTGGTCCCGGCCCTGGCCAGCGCGGGGGCCTTTCCAGACTGGATCGGCTATCTCTCCACCACCGGCGTCTATGGCGACCGGCAGGGCGGCTGGGTGTTCGAGGAGAGCCGCCTGGCGGCGCAGTCGCCCGAGGGCGCGCGGCGAGTGGCTGCCGAACGCGACTGGCTGGAGGTCGGCCGCGGGATGGGCCTGACCGTGACGATCCACCGCCTGCCCGGCATCTACGGTCCTGGCCGCTCGGCGTTCGACCGGCTGCGCGAGGGGCGGGCGAGCCGCTACGCCGCGCCGAGACACTTGTTCAGCCGCATCCATGTGGACGACCTGGCCGCCGAGCTGGCCGCCTCGATCGCCCGGCCGCGCGCCGGAGCGGTCTACAATGTCTGCGACGACGAACCGGCGGCCAACAGCAAGGTCGTGGCCCACGCGGCGCGGCTGCTGGGAATCGAGCCGCCGCCGGAGGTTCCGCTCGATCTCGCCGCCCTGGCGCCGGCGGCGCGGCGGTTCTACGCCGAGAGCAAGCGCGTCTCGAACGCGCGCGCCAAGGCCGAGCTCGGCTGGCGCCCGGCCTATCCGACCTATCGCGAAGGCCTGGCGGCGGTGCTGAAGGCGGGGGGATAGAGGCCATCCAGATCCTCCCCCGCTGGGGGAGGTGGCGCGCGTAGCGCGACGGAGGGGGCTTGCTTAAGTCTGAGGTC
>NZ_JAYRST010000041.1:0-26615 GCF_041920015.1 Phenylobacterium sp. | reverse complement strand
CCGCCGCGGCCTCAGCTACGAACAACCCTATCTGTTCGTCATCTCGCCGCATTCGGACCTGACGCTAAGTCCTCAGATCAACACGAAGGTCAATCCGTTCGTCAACGTCCACTATCGCAAGCGCTTCTATTCCGGCGCCGTGGACGCTCGCTTCGGCTATACTTACGACAAGGACTTCGACAACGACGGCGACCGCTTCGGCGACCTGACCTCGCGCAGCTACATCCTCGCCTCCGGCGCCTTTGCGATCAACGACAAGTGGCGCTGGGGCTTCACCGCCGAACGCACCTCCGACGACCTGCTGTTCGACAAGTACGAAATCGGCGGCGTCTACGAATCGCGCGGCCCCTACATCGCCGACGACCGTCGTCTCATCAGCCAGCTCTATGTGACGCGCGCGAGCCAGAAGTCCTACTTCTCGGCTGCGGCCTTCAGCATCCAGGGCCTGCGTCCGGGCGACAACGAACGGACCTTCCCGATCGTCGCTCCGTTGATCGAGTCGCGCTGGGAGGCCCCGCAGTCCATCGCCGGCGGCCGCCTGCGCCTGCGCGCCAGCGCCGTGGCCCTGACCCGCGAGCAATCGCCGGTCAATGCTCCGCCCCTGCGGCTCGACGGCCTCGACAGCCGCCGCGCCACCGCAGAGGCCGACTGGCGCACCACCTTCACCACGGCCGGCGGCCTGCGCATCTCGCCCTATGTCCAGGGCCGGATCGACGCCTATTCGGTCGACGACAACTTCGCCGGCGTCGTCGGCGTAGCCTCGCGCTCGGACAGCATGACCCGCGCCCTCGGCGTCGCCGGACTTGATGTCAGCTATCCATTCTTCAAGCGTTACAGCAGCTTCACGGCGATTGTTGAACCTATCGTTCAGCTCGCAGCCTCGCCGGAGCTGAAGCAGATCGAACTGGGCCGCAACGCCATCGGCGACCTCGTCTATCTCAACGAGGACGCCCTGACCTTCGAGTTCGACGAGACCAATCTGTTCCGGCCGAACAAGTTCCCCGGCTACGACCTCTACGAGGACGGCCTGCGGGCCAATGTCGGCCTGCGCGGCTCGATCCTCTGGGACGACGGCCGCCGCGCGACCCTGCTGGTCGGCCGCTCGCTGCGTAACGAGCGCAACGAGGCCTTCGGCGCCGGCAGCGGCCTGCGGGACAAGGCCTCGGACTGGATCGTCGCGGCCAGCGCCGAACCCCTGCCCGGCCTCTCGGTCTTCGGGCGCGCGCGCCTGGACGCCGACAGCCTCGACGTCGCCCGCGCCGAAACCGGCGCCAACGTCTCGTCAAAGTGGGGCTACGGTTACGTCCGCTACCTGCGCGACCGCTCCAACCCCAACGCCCTGGCCGGCTCGACCAAGGTCGAGAACCTGGACCTCGGCGGCGAGGTCTATCTGACGAAGAACTGGGGCCTGACCCTCTACGGCAACCGCGACCTGCAGCAGGACGCCTGGGTCATTCGCGATCTCGGCGTGGTCTATCGCGACGACTGTACGCGGGTCGACTTCATCTATCGCAAGGAAGACACCATCCTCGGGCGCCTCGGCCCCTCGGAGTCCTTCACGATCCGCCTAACCCTCGCCACATTGGGCGAACCGTTATATGGCAACTGACAACTGCGGCCGCCGGACGGCGCCGCCTGCTACGGCCAGGCTTAAGGAAGACCTCATCCATGATCCGCGCGCGTAAAGTCACGGGCCTCGCGGCGCGCGGCGTCGCCCTGGCCGCCGCCTTCGCCGCCGCGGCCGCGCCGCCTTACGCCGCCTTCGCCCAGCAGGCCGAACCGCAAGCCGCCGCGCCCGCGCCGGCGCCGGCGCCGGCCGGCCTCAGCGAATCCGTGGCCGCGGTCGTCAATGACGACATCATCTCGACCTACGACCTCGCCCAGCGGATGCGCCTGCTGATCGCCACCTCCGGCATCCAGCCGACCCAGCAGAACATCGCCCAGTTCCAGCGCGAGGCCCTGATCTCCCTGGTCGACGAACACCTGCAGGTCCAGGAGCTCCGCCGTCAGGAGCGCGAGCAGAAGATGTCGATCGTCGCCACCCGCGAAGACGTCGACGAAGAGCTGGCCGAAATGGCCCGCAACAACAACATGTCCCTGGATCAGTTCGTCGCCTCGTTGGCCGGCCAGGGCATCGACGTCTCGACGCTGCGCGACCAGATTCGCGCCCAGGTGAGCTGGCAGCGCTGGATTCGCGGCCGCTACGGCTCGCGCCTGCGCATCGGCGAGGACCAGGTCAAGGCGGTCCAGCAGCGTCAGGAGGCCGCCGCCTCCAAGCCGCAGTACCAGATCAGCGAAGTCTTCATCGACGCGAACCGCGTGGGCGGGCCCGAGGCGGCGCTCAGCGGCGCCACGCAGCTCGTCGCCCAGATGCAGCAGGGCGCGCCCTTCCCGGCCGTCGCCCGCCAGTTCTCGGCCTCGGCCACCGCGGCCAACGGCGG
This sequence comes from Phenylobacterium sp., assembly GCF_041920015.1. Taxonomy (GTDB): domain Bacteria; phylum Pseudomonadota; class Alphaproteobacteria; order Caulobacterales; family Caulobacteraceae; genus Phenylobacterium. Next base: position 24,174 of record NZ_JAYRST010000041.1, on the reverse strand, counting down.
CGACGCCGGCTGGATCACCGCTGGCGAGATGCCGCCCGAGGTCGAGGCCGCCCTTGACCAGATGCGCCCTGGCCAGCTTTCACGGCCCATCCCGGTGCGCGACGGGGTCTATATCGTCTTCCTGCGCGACAAGCGCTCGGGCGCCAGCGCCTCGATCGTCAGCCTCAAGCAGGCCGCTGTCGCCCTGCCGCAGAGCGCGACCGAGGCCCAGGTCGCCGCGGCCAGCGCCACGCTCGAAACCCTCCGCGGCCAGGTGAGCGGCTGCGGGGACATCGAAGCCAAGGCGGCCAGGGTCAACGGCGTCGTCGCCGGCGACCTGGGTGAAGCCGAGATCAAGGACCTGGCCCCCGCCTTCCGCGCCGCAGTCGAGACCCTGCAGCCGGGCCAGGTGTCCGCGCCGATCCGCACCGCGGCCGGCCTGCACGTCCTGGCCGTCTGCGCCAAGCGCTCGGGCGGCGCCGAGGCTCTCTCGACCGAACAGATCGAGAGCCGGCTGTTTGGCCAGCAGCTCAGCATGATCGCGCGCCGCTACATGCGCGACCTGCGCACCTCGGCGACGATCGAGACCCGGTGACGCCCGCAGCGCCGCTCGCCCTGACCCTGGGCGACCCGGCCGGGGTCGGTCCCGAGATCGTGTTCAAGGCCTGGAGCCGGCTGCGCGCCGAAGGCCCGCCATTCGTGGTCGTCGGGGACTTCCAGTCGCTCGCCTCGGCCTCCGGCTCGAACATGCATCTGGTGCGCCGGGTCACCGCGCCCAAACAGGCGACGGAGGTGTTCGCCGAGGCCCTGCCGGTTCTTGACATCCCCCTGCAGAGCCCGGTCATCGCCGGTCAGCCCTCGCCTGTCGCCGCCGCATCCATCGTCCGCTGGATCGAGACCGCGGTGGGGCTGGCCCTGTCCGGCGCGGTCAGCGGCCTGGTCACCGCCCCCATCGCCAAGGCGCCGCTCTACGAGGCCGGCTTCAAATTCCCCGGCCATACCGAGTTCCTCGGCGAGCTGACCGCCGCGGCCAGCTATCAGGGCGCGCGCGGACCGATCATGATGCTGGCCGTGCCGGGCCTGCGCACCACCCTCGTCACCGTCCACGAGCCGCTGTCCAAGGTGGCTGGTCTGCTGACGACGGACCTGATCGTCAACGCCGCCCTGGTCACCGCCCAGGCCCTGCGCCGCGACTTCGGGATCGAGCGGCCGCGTCTGGCCGTCGCCGGCTTCAATCCCCACGCGGGGGAAGACGGCTCCATCGGCCGCGAGGACGCCGAGATCATCGCCCCCGCCGTCGCCCGCCTCCAGGCCGAAGGGATCGACGCTCGCGGCCCCTCGCCCGCCGACAGCCTGTTCCACGCCGATGCGCGGGCGCGCTTCGATGCGGTGGTCTGCATGTATCACGACCAGGCGCTGATCCCGGTGAAGATGCTGGACTTCTGGGGCGGGGTGAACCTCACCCTCGGCCTGCCCATCGTCCGCACCTCGCCCGACCATGGCACCGCCTTCGACATCGCCGGCCGGGGCCTCGCCCGCCCCGACAGCCTGATCGCCGCTATCCGCATGGCCGCCGAGATCGCCGCCCGCCGGGCCGCCTGATCGCGGCGAGCGCCTGGAGCTCCGCCCCTGCCGCCGTCGCCCGAAGACCTCGCCCGCGACCTGACCATCGACTTCGTCGGCGGCGCTGTCGGCCATCGCCACCGCTTCGGCGGCGGCCGGGGCCAGGATCTGCCGCGCGCCGCCGGCTTCGCCAAGGGCTTCACCCCGACCATCGTCGACGCCACCGCCGGGCTCGGGCGCGACGCCTTCCTGCTGGCCAGCCTGGGCGCCGAGGTCACCCTGATCGAGCGCTCGCCCCACGTCCACGCCCGGCTCGCAGAGGCCATCGCCGCCGCCCGTCAGGCCGATCCAGCCACCGCCCAGGCCGCCGGCCGCATGACCCTGTTGCTGGGCGACGCCCGCGAGCTCTTGCCCACCCTCTCGCCCGACGTGGTCACGGTCGACCCCATGCATCCGGAGCGGTCCTCCAGCGCCCTGGTGAAGAAGGACATGCGCACCCTGCGCGACCTGGTCGGAACCGACCCCGACCAGGCCGAACTGATGAACGCCGCCCTGGCCTGCGCGCGCCGGCGCGTGGTGCTGAAATGGCCGCGCAAGGCGCCGCCCATGAGCGGCCTGCCCAGCCCCTCGCACCAGATCGTCGGCAAGACCCTGCGCTACGACGTTTTCATGACGCCCCGGACCTGAGACAATCGCGCCATGAGCGTCGCCTTCACCAAGGAGGAGGACAGCGAGGCCGCCGCCGCCGACCTGCCCGACCGTCCGATCTCCCCCCATCCCAACCTCGTCACCGCCGCGGGCCTGGCTCAGCTTGACGAGGAACTGGCCAAGGCCCGCGCCGCCTACGCCGCGGCCCAGGCCAATGGCGACGTCAGCGCCGACCGCACCGCCATGGCCCGCGCCACCCGCGACCTGCGCTATTACGGCGCGCGCCGCGCCAGCGCCCAGCTCACCACGCCCGACCTGGCGCTAGACACCGTCCAGTTCGGCCGCAAGGTGACGTTCGAGCGCGAGGATGGCCGCCGCCAGACCTTCGCCATCGTCGGCGAGGACGAGGCCGATCCGGCCAAGGGCTCGGTCTCCTACATCTCGCCCCTGGCCCGCGCCCTGCTCGGCAAGTCGGTCGGCGACGTCGCCAGCGTCAACGGCGCCGAGGTCGAGGTGGTCGCGATCGACTGACCGGCGGATCAGTTCGACTGATGCGGGTCGGTGAGCGGCTCCGACAGCGGAGGCGGCGGGCCCGGCTCGTCTCGAACCGCCCGCGCCGGGCTCTCGAGCCAGCGCCGGACCGTGGGCCCGCCAGGACCGCGATGCAGGGCCCGCAACTCTTCGCCGATCCTGCGGTCGGCCTGGGTCACGCGCTGATTGTGCCGCAGGTAATCCAGCCAGGTCGGGCTCTGATAGCGCTCGGTCCAGATCTCCGGGTCCGCAAGGTCGCGCAGCAAGGTCCAGCCCCGGGCGCCGTCCCGCCGCCTGACGATGCGGCGTTCGGCCATGAGGCGGAGAAACTCAGCCGTATGGTGCTCGGGAATCTCGTATTCGATGGTGATCGCCACCGGGCCGCTGCGCGGGGTGATCTGCGCCGGCAAACTCGGCTCGGTCCAGCCCCCGGCCGGATCGAGGTTCAGGCCGCGGGTCGAGGGCAGCGGGAAGCGCAGGCCTGCTGCGGCGCAGGCCAGTTGCAGGAGCCCGGCCCCGGCCAGGGCGATGGCCAGCCCCTCCTTCTCCGCGGTCACGCCCCATAGCCAACTTCCCAAGGCCATGCCGCCGAACGCCGCGAGCTGGTAGAGCGCCAGGGCCCGGGCCACCACCCAGCGGGGGGCGGACATCTGCACCGTGACATTGAATGTGGAAAGGCCGAGCACCCAGGCCGCGCCCGCCACGGAGAGTGCGGCCATGCTGGCGGCGAGCCAGGGGCTGAAGCCGACCGCGATCGCCGCGACCCCGAAGGCGATGCAGGATCCCCGGACGATCACTTCGTTCGCGAGCCGGCTGCGCAGCCGGGTGATCGCCAGCCCGCCGGCCACGGCGCCGACGCCGAAGGCGCCCAGCAGCAATCCATAGATCTGAGGGCCGCCGCGGAGGCCGTCGCGCGCCACCAGCGGCATGAGCGCGAGGACCGCGCTACCGGCGACGCCGAAGACCAGGGAGCGGACCATCACCAGCCTCAAGGCCGAGGACATGACTCCGTAGCGAAGGCCCGCGCCCATCGCCGCCCAAAGGGCTTCGCGTGGAAGATGCTCCACCTCGCGCTTGGGCTTCCACCTCGCCAGAACCACGAGAATGCCGATATAGCTGAAGGTGTTGACGAAGATCGCGACCGCTGCGCCGGCGGCCGCGACGATCACCCCGCCGATCGCCGGACCCAGGCTGCGGGCGACGTTGAAGCCCATCGAGTTGAGCGCGATCGCCCCGGCGAGATCGCGCCTGGGCACCATGTCGCCGACCGAGGCCTGCCAGGCCGGCGCGTTCATCGCCCCGCCGCAGCCGATCATGAAGGTGAAGAAGAGCAGGCTCCAGGGCGTGATCCACCCCAAGGCGGCGAAGGCCGCGAGCCCCATCGACATGAGCAGCATGAAGCCCTGCGCCGCCAGCAGCATCTTCCGGCGATCGACCGTGTCCGCCAGCGCGCCGGCCGGGAGTGAAAGGAACATGATCGGCAGGGTGATCGCGGCCTGGACAAGCGCGACCATGCTGTCCGAGCCGATGGAGGTCATCAGCCAGGACGCGCCGACCGACTGGATCATGCCGCCGAAATTCGAGACCAGGCTCGCCAGCCAGATCGCGCGGAAGATCGGGCTCGCGAAGGGCGACATCATGGTCGGCGCCGGCTCGGGACGGTCCTCCCCAGGGGGTTCTGATGCGTTGTCCGGGCCGACGAGCTTGTTCATTCCAAAGCATACTCGCAACTGGAAGCCAGCCGCCTCCGCCTCGAACAATAGGCCTGCCCGCGCCGCTCCGGCCAGGGCCATGTCCAGAATGCCGGGGCCTCTTCCCACCCCTCGTCGTCCTGGGCCCTGCGCCTAGGATGACGATGGATGATCGGCTCGGCTGACGCTATTCCCGCGCCGCGCTGAGCACGAAGGCCAGGATTTCCGCCACCGCCTCGTACAGCCGCTCAGGGATCTCGTCCTCCAGCTCGATGCTCGACAGAGCCTGGGCCAGGGGCGCGTTCTGCTCGATGGGCACGCCATGGGCGCGAGCGGTCTCGATGATCTTCTCGCCGATCACCCCTCGCCCGCTGGCCACCACCCGCGGGGCGTGCGGCGCCTGATAGTCCAGCGCTACGGCCAGTGTGCGGCGGGGCTCCTGGCTCATGAGACCTGGTCCACCAGTTGGCCGGACGGCGCCTCTACGATGCGCGGCGCGCCGGGGTGCAAGGCGATCTCCGCCTCGAAATCGGCCCGGGCCAAGGCCTGACCCAGCAGGTCGCGGTCGCCCTGCAACCGCTCCAGGGCGCTCGGCCGCTCGGCCCAGATGCCGACGGTGGCGTGACGGCCGTTCAGCGAGACCCGCGCATGGACCGGGCCCAGCGGCTCGATGTCGATGGAAAAGCCTACGCGCCAGATCGGCTCAGCGGCCTCGCTGCGCGCGCCGCGCCCGTCGCGGGCGATCTCGAACTGCGCCACCGCCGCGCCCTGCGGCGTCGTGAACGGCATTTCGAACATCCAGCGCGTCACCTGCGCCTCGACGGGCTGATCCTCGCCCGCAGGCAGGGAGGCGATCTGCAGCAGTTCCTGGCGGGCCACCGCCGCCTCGGTCTGCGCCAGCAGCCTCTGGCCGATGGCGCTGGGCGCAGCGTCGGCCGGCAGGCTTGGCGTGGCCGAGGGCTGGGCCCGCGCCCCGCCTGCGCGATAGGGCGGCGGCGGGGTCCTGGCCGGGCCGCGTGCGTCCGGCGACCGGGGCGCGCCGGCCAGCCAGGCGCTCAGCGCCTGGCGCAGCACCAGCAGGCCGGCCTTCATGTCCTGGCCCAGTGGCGAGGCCTGCGGCTGAGCGGCCAGCCGCGCTTCGAGGAAGAGGCCCGATCCCGAGAGCGCCTTGGCCACGTCCGGCCCCGTCAGCCGCGCATCGGCCGGCGCGGCCTGGGCCAGCACCTGGGCGGCGGCCGAACGCACCGTTCCCGGCAGGTTCGGATTGCGCGCCGCCTGGGTCAGGTCCGCCACCAGCGGGGCCAGCCCGCCCTGGCGGCCGGCCGCCTCCTGGGTCGCCTGGGCCAGCACCTGGGCCTGGACTTGGCCGGAATTGATCTCGATCGACGGGGCGGCCGGGGGCGTCACCGGAATCACCGGCCGGACCGGCGTCACCGGCGTCGCCACCTGCGGCGTCAGCGGACTCTGGATCGGCGTGATGCTCACGTCGCGAATCGCCTCGCAAACCTTTCCATATCCTGGCTGCGGGAAGTGAAGCGGGCCTTAAGGCCCTTTGGCCCGCAGGCCCCAGCCTGCTATGGCGGCGGCGAATGACCCTCGATCAGCTCCCGCCCCTGCGCGAAACCCTCGCCGACCATGGCCTGCTCGCCAAGAAGAGCTTTGGCCAGCACTTCCTGCTGGACCTCAATATCACCCGCAAGATCGCGCGCCTGGCGCAGGTCGGCCCTGGCGACCACGTCATCGAGGTCGGCCCCGGCCCTGGGGGCCTCACCCGCGCCCTGCTGGAGACCGGCGCTCGCGTCACCGCGGTCGAGGCCGACCCACGCTTCGCGCCGTTGCTGGAGGAGTTGTCGGCCGCCAGCGGCGGCGCCCTGACCCTGCGGCTCGAAGACGCCCTGAAGACCGACGAGGCCGCCCTTGCCGCCGGCGCGCCGGCGCACATGGTCTCCAACCTGCCCTACAATGTCGGTACGCCCCTGCTCGTCAAGTGGATGACCGGCGCCTTCATTCCCGCCTCCATGACCTTGATGTTCCAAAAGGAAGTCGCCGACCGCGTCGCAGCTCAGCCCGCCGAGGACGCCTATGGCCGCCTCTCGGTCCTGGCCCAGGCGACCAACCACGCCCAGGTGGTCATGGACGTGCCGGCCCGCGCCTTCACCCCGCCGCCCAAGGTCGCCTCGGCCGTCGTCCGGCTGACGCCGCGCGAGAACCGCCCGGCGCCCGAACGCCTAGATGCGCTGCAAGCCGTCACCGCCGCGGCCTTCGGCCAGCGCCGCAAGATGCTGAGGTCCAGCCTCAAGGCCCTGGGCGGCGCCGAACTTTGCGAAACGGCCGGTCTCTCGCCGGAAGCTCGAGCCGAAATCATCGACGTCGCCGGCTTCCTCGCCCTCGCCGACGCCAGCCGCGCGCGGCGCTAAGGCCCAGGCGGAGGCATCAGCGGCTGGCCGTCGCGCAGCCGGTAGCCGCGCGCCCAATGGCGATAGTCGTTCTCCGACTGCCCGTAGCTCAACATCAGGGTTCCGCGCTCGCCCAGCGGCATGACCGTGGTCAGCGCGCCGCTGCGATAGCCGCCCGTCCCGACGCCGAGTTCGATCTGCCCATGGATTCGGCCGTCGCGCGGCCGGATCGCGCCCTCCAGCCCATCCTCGTCCGAGGGGGCGGGCGAGGCGGCGATCCAGTCCTCGATCTGCTGGGCGGTTTCGGCGCCAGGCGGGCTGCCCGAGGCGCCGGCCGTGCCCATCGCTTCCTGGGCGACGGCGCCTCCGGCCAGGCTGGCGAGGGCGGCGGCGAGGGCTAGGCTACGCATGGTGAACACTCCGACGTGACGCCTTACCCGACCAGGGGAAAAGGGCGCTCATAAGGCCGTCGCTAGAGCCCTTTAGGGTTTGGTGGAATCACCAAACCCGTTGAAAAGGGCTCTAAATCAAGCTCGTAGAGCGCGTTCGGGCGGGCGAACCGCTTAACACTTCGCCCTAACGCGCTCTAGGCGATCAGCGAGGCCGCTCCATCCCAGGCCAGCTTGGCCCCGACCGCGATCAGCAACAGGTAGATGATCCGATAGAAATTGGCGGCGGGCACCCGCCGCACCAGCCACACCCCGGCATAGGTCGAGGCGATCGCCAGCGGCAGCAGCACCGCGGCCGTCGCCATCGCCTCGCGCGTGAACTGCCCCAGCGCCCAATAGGCCGGGACCTTCATCCAGTTCACCACGGCGAAGAAGATCGCGCTGGTCCCGATGAAGGTGTCGCGCGGCAGGTTCTTCGGCAGGACGTACATCTGGAACGGCGGCCCGCCGGCATGGGCGATCTGGCTGGTGAAGCCCGCGGCGACCCCGGCGACGACGCCTCGCCACGGCACGCGCTCGACCTGCGGCGCACGCGCCGGCGCGCTCGAGCGCTCGGCCCACAGCCGCAGCAGGGCGAAGACGATGGCCACCGCCCCGACCGCCAGCTCCACCGCACCCGGCTTGACGAAGGCGGCCAGGGCGTAGCCCAGCGCGATCCCCACCGCCGCGCTGGGCAGCATCAGCCGCAGCACCTTGGCGTCCCAGGTCTTCCGGAACGCCCAGACGCTGACCACGTCCTGCACGATCAGGATCGGCAAGGTGATCGAGGCCGCCAGCACCGGCGAGATCGCCAGCGCCATCAGCGGCACGGCGATCACCCCGATGCCCGCGAACCCGCCCTTGGCGAGGCCCAGCAGGATCACCGCCGGAACGGCCACGGCGTAGAAGAAGGGATCGGTCAGCACCCGGCCCGCTTACGTCGATTCAGCGGCCCGCCCTATGGCGAGGGCTCGGGCCGCGACACCACGAAGGCCGCGCAGGCGGCCAGGGCCGCCCCGACGCCGAGGGCCAGCCAGAGGCCCGGATGCGCCGAAAGGAAGAAGATCACGAAGCCGCCGGTCATGCCTGAGCAGGCCAGGACCTTCGCCTTGCGCGGAATCGCCCCGTTCTCGCGCCAGGCCCGGACCAGCGGGCCGAAGCGCCTGTGCCCCAGGATCCAGGCCTCCAGCCGCGGCGAGGAGCGCGCGAAACAGGCCGCCGCCAGGATCAGGAACACCGTCGTGGGCAGCAACGGCAGGAACGCCCCGACGATCCCCAAGGCGGTGAACCCGAAGCCCAGAAGCAGGAAGACGATGCGCGCCATGCTATTTGAGACTCTCTCTCAAAAGCTGCGCGAGCGATAGCCGAAAACGCCGACCTTCCGCATTGCGGCGCCGACCGCCCTCCACTCGCCCGCTGCAAGCCTGACTCCCGGCGCTGTCCAGGGTTCGCCGAGGCGACCGCCGCCTCCGCCAGGGATTGTCCACGACGCGCCCGCAAACGTGGCCGCAAGGCCGCTTTTCGAAATCGAGGTTAACGAAAGAGCGCCGCGAGGCCGGATTCCAGCGCCGTCAAAAACCCACGTTCGACTACCAAAGGTCGTTTTTGCGAACCAACCGACTGGCGTGACGCACGTGACTCCACAGATGCCCGCAAGAACAGAAAGCCTGATGAAACTTGCGCTCGCGCGCTTTCAGGGGGCGGCCAGCGCGAATAATCGCCGTCACCTTAAGTTGCGCCGGCCTCATCCGGTTTCGTGGCGTCCGCACCATCGTTGACAGCTTGGAATTTCAAGCAGAACCTCACCTTCAAGGCTTGGGGGCAAGTCGCGGTCTTCCTGCCGAAACATATTGCGACGCGAAAGAGCCAGGATGGAGCCATCCTGTCCTTGGCTTAGGGAGGAAGAATACATGCGATCAGTGCCACGCATGCGGCATTTGCTCATCATGGGCGTTTGCACCGCAGCAATTAGCGCCGGCTCGACGTCGGCGTTCGCGCAATCGACCGGCAACGTTATCGAAGAATTGGTCGTCACCGCCGAGAAGCGCGAGCAAAGTCTTCAGGACGTGCCGGTCGCCATCTCCGCCTTCACCAGCACGCAACGCGACAAGGTCGGCATCGCGACCGTCCAGGACCTGACCAACTTCACCCCAGGCTTCGTCTACCAATCGTCCAACGACCGGGCGAGCATGCGCGGCATCGGCCGCCTGACCAACGTCCACTCGGTGGACGGCGCGGTCTCCATCTATATCGACGGGCTGTTCACCACCTCGACCGTTCTGGCCGGAGGACCGCCGCTGGACGTCGACCGGGTGGAAATCCTCCGCGGCCCGCAAGGCACGCTCTACGGGCGCAACGCCATCGGCGGCACCGTGAACGTGATCTCGGTGCGCCCGACCGAAGACTTCTACGCAGAAGTGCGCGGCATCGTCGAAAGCTACGGCTTCACCAACGTCCAGGCGGCGGTCTCCGGCCCGATCGCCGACGGCCTGCGGTTCCGCCTGTCCGGCTACAAGCTCGACCAGCACGAAGGCTACTTCGAGAACGTCAACAGCGGTCGGCCGACCGAAGGCACCAAGCGCAACGAATATCAGGTCCAGGCCCAGATCGAGGCCGACCTCGGCGAGAACGCCGAACTATGGGCGTCCTACAAGACGCTGGTCTGGCACAACCGCGGCGGTCCGGGCGCCCGCGCCGGCTACCTCAACGATCCCTATGAACTCGGCCTCACCGACCCCAACTTCTCGGTCGTCTACAACTCCGCCTTCGGCTACTCGAACAACATCGTTCCTGGCAGCCTGCAGCAATACAACGGCGGGACAACGACCTCCAATCCGGCCCTGAGCGACAGTCACAAGTTCAATACGAACATTCCGCAGCGGGTGCGCCTGCGTGACGTGAACTCGTTCACGACCCAGTTCGTCTATCATGCTCCGTCCTTCGACATTAAGTATGTCGGTGGTATCCAGGAGTATAAGTACGACCTCTACGGCGACACCGACGCCACCAACGTGGCGTCGTTCCAGATCCCGCTCGCCGCCGGTTCGCTCTGCGGCAACGTCGCGGCGCTCTACGCCGCCGGCGCCTCGACGGTGAACTGTACGCCGCTCACCGTGAACGCGAACAACGGCTACCACTACTTCGAGTATCCGAAGTGGTACAGCAACGAGATCAACATCTCGTCCACGACCGATTCTCCGGTCCAGTGGATCTTCGGCCTCTTCCAGTATCAGGAACAATACAGCGGCACCGGCAGCACCGCCGACTTCTTCCTCGTCGGCCCCAGCAACCTGGCCACGCCGGTCCTCGGCGCCGCAGCCAACCCGGATCAATGGTGGTCGACCGGCAACTACGCCCTGACCACCCAGAGCAAGGCGGTGTTCGGCCAGGTCGACTGGCAGATGACCGACACCCTGAAGCTCACCGTCGGCCTGCGCTACACCAAGGACAAGAAGTTCGGCACCGAGTACCGGCGTATCGTCTGTAACTCGGACGTGTGCTATCCGGGTCTCTACTCGGCCCTGGGCCTCAATGGCTTCGGACCGGGCACGGCCGCCAACTACGGCAGCCTGCTGGGCAACCTCAACGCCCTGCCCGCAGTCGGACAGGCCCTCGGCCTCGGTAACGCCCTGGCTGGCCTCGCCGGCCTTGGCAACGGCGCCTTCGACCTCACCGACACTCTCGCGCCCAAGAGCACGGCGGGCCTTATCGAGGGCGTATCCACGCCGTCGGTCTGCACCGCGGGCGTCTGCCGTCAGTACGTGGTCGACAAGAACTCCGGCATCGCCAGCCGCGAACTCAGCGGCACCTCCGACGCCCCGACCGGCACTGTCGGTCTGCAGTGGGAGCCGGACGACAGCCTCATGGCCTATGCCCGCTACAGCCGTGGCTACAAGGCGTTCGGCTTCTCGGCCGGCGGCTTCCTGGCCGTTCCCAAGGCCGACGCGGAATTCGCCAACGCCTATGAAATCGGCATCAAGAAGAACTTCTCGAACCTGCAGATCAACGCGGCGCTCTTCTATATCGACTATCGCGACCTGCAGGCGCCGGTGACGGTCCGCATTGGCCCCACCAATGTCAGCCAGTTCATCAACATCGAGAAGTCGCGCTCCAGCGGGATCGAACTCAGCGCCATCTGGCAACCGATCCAGCCGCTGCGCCTCACCCTCGACTACGGCTACAACCCGACCAAGATCGTGAAGAGCTCGCCGCTGGTCGACGTCAACGACAACGTCGTCACCGCAGCCGTCGACATCACCGGCAACAAGCTGCCCCAGGCGCCCGAGCAGAAGGTGGCGATCAACGCCTCCTACACCTTCGATTGGGATCCGGGCTCCCTGACCCTCGGGGCGACCTATCTCTACCGCTCCAAGTCCTACGCCAACGTCTTCACCCGCGAGTACAACATGGCCCCGTCCTGGGATCAGGTCGACCTGCGGGCCTACTGGCAGCCGTCCGGCGGCAAGTACACCGTCATCGCCTATGTGAAGAACCTGTTCGACACCGAAGGCTACGCGGCTGCGGTCGCCGGCTCCCAGCGCAACGCGCCGCTGTTGCAAGGTGCGCAGACCCTGGAACTGACCCCGCCGCGGATCTTCGGCATGGAGCTCCAGTACCGGTTCTGATCGTGTTCAGCCGGCATGGCCCTGGCCATGCCGGCGCCCCAGGCCAGCCAGGCGCAGAGTTGTTGCGCTCCAAAGGCGACTCCGGCGACCTCCTAAGCGCCGAACTTCAAGCCCCCGGCTCCGTCGGGGGCTTTTTCCTTCAGGCCGAGGCCAGCGCCGCGACCCGCGCCGCCAGGGCCCGGTTCACCGCCTCGTAGGCTGGCGTGAAGTCCCGCGCGACCCGCGCCTTGCTCCAGGTCGCCGGCAGAAGCCCGCCCAGCACCTCGGTGTGCAGCACATGGGTTCCTCCGGTCTGCGGCGTCAGCAGGAAGCCATGCCGGCCGGCGAAGATCAGCGGCACATGCCCCGACCAGGCCAGTTCGCGCCCAGGCTCGGCCGCGACGATCCGCACCGTCTGTCGAACCACCGCCTCGCCGCCCGTCGCCAGGTTGCGGAACACCATGGCCGCCCTGGTCCCCGCCTCGGCCCGGCCGCGAACCTGCAGGTTCAGGGGATTCCAGTCGCCATAGCGCCCGAAGTCGGCCAGCACGTCCCAGACGGCCTGCGGCGGGGCCGCGATCACGGTCTCGGTGCGGATCTGATGCATGGCGCGACCATAGCCCTCCGTGCTCTAGTCACGCCATGGCGCACACCGACATCGCCACGCGCACCTACAACCACGGCTGGCGGCTGGACCCGATCGTCCGCAGCCTGCTCGACACCGATTTCTACAAGCTGCTGATGCTGCAGCTCATCTGGCGGCGCCACCGCGACCTGCCCGTGACCTTCTCCATGATCAACCGCAGCCGCAGCGTGCGGCTGGCCGACATTGTCGACGAGGGCGAGTTGCGCGCCCAGCTCGACCACGCCCGCACCCTGGCCTTCACCAATCGCGAGCTGATCTGGCTGGCCGGCAACACCTTCTACGGCAAGACCCAGATGTTCGCGCCGGACTTCATCGCCTGGCTGCGCGACTTCCGCCTGCCCGCCTACGAGCTCTCGCGGCGCGACGGCCAGTACGACCTCAGCTTCCATGGCCCCTGGACCCACACCACCATGTGGGAGATTCCCGCCCTGGCCATCGTCAACGAGCTGCGCACCCGCGCGGTGCTGCGCGGCCAGGGCCGCTTCGCCCTGGACGTGCTCTACGCCCGCGCCAAAGCCAAGCTGTGGGAGAAGGTCGAACGGCTGCGCGCCCTGCCGGACCTCGCCATCTCCGACTTTGGAACCCGCCGGCGTCATTCCTTCCTCTGGCAGCGCTGGTGCGTCGAGGCGCTGAAGGAGGGCCTCGGCCCCGCCGTGCTAGGGACCTCCAACGTGCTGCTAGCCATGGAGGGCGACCTGGAAGCGATCGGCACCAACGCTCACGAACTGCCCATGGTCGCCGCCGCCCTCGCCCGCGACGACGCCGAGCTGCGCGCCGCGCCCTATCGGGTGCTGGACGAATGGCGCCAGGCCTATGGCGGCAATCTGCTGATCGTCCTGCCCGACGCCTTCGGCACGCGCGCCTTCCTGAACGACGCCCCCGACTGGGTCGCCGACTGGACCGGCTTTCGCCCCGACAGCGCCCCGCCCATCGAGGGCGGCGAGGAGATCATCGCCTGGTGGAAGCGCAAGGGCGTCGATCCGCGCGGCAAGCTGCTGGTCTTCTCGGACGGCATGGACATCGCCTCGATCGAGGCTGCGCACCGTCACTTCCACGGCCGCGTGCGCATGAGCTTCGGCTGGGGCACCAACCTCACCAACGACTTCCGCGGCTGCCTGCCGGGCGGCGGCGAGGCGCTCGACCCGTTGTCCCTGGTCTGCAAGGTCACCGAGGCGGCCGGCCGCCCGGCGGTGAAACTGTCGGACAATCCGGAAAAGGCCACCGGCGATCCCGCCGAGATCGCGCGCTACCTGCGAGTGTTCGGCGAGGCCGGCCGCACCGCCCAGCCGGTCAGCGTCTAGAGCCGGCCTCCACGGGCCTGCGCCAATCCGCCCCAGCCCCAGGCCGCAACCAATCGGGTCTCCGCGCGCTTCCTCCTCCGCGCCCAAGCTCGACCGCGTTTCGAGCTCCGCGCCACTTCCCCGACATCAGGCGGCGATGACGCACGAGCATACCGATTCATAGAACTGAATCGTCAATATCCATAATTCATGGAAATAGGATCATACCAATGCCCATATTTCGCCTTAAGCCGGCCCTTCGTCCGCCGAAATGGCCGGCCAATCTGTACGTCTCGGGGAAGGGCCTCACAGCAGTATTGGGAGACCTCATGCGTTCCATTCTCACCTTCGGGGCTGCGGCCCTCGCCATCTCGCTCGCCGCGCCGGCCTTCGCTCAGGACGCGGCTGAAAACCCGCCGGCCGCCAGCGCCCAGGGCTCGGACGCCAGCGCCGCCGCCGCCACCCTCGCCGTCGGCTCGACGGTCAAGGACAAGACTGGAGCCGTCATCGGTTCGGTCTCGGCGGTCAAGCCTGACGCCGCCGGCAAGCAAGTCGCCACCATCAAGATGGGCGAAGATTCCTTCACGGTGGACACCGACAAGCTGGCGGTCGCCGACGGCTCGGCGACCATCAACGCCACCGCCGACGAACTGAAAGCCATGCTTCAGAAATAGGCCGCTGGCCCGTTCTGTCTGAAAGCGCTCCGCCTCCACCCGCGGAGCGCTTTTTTTTTTCGAGCGTCCAAGCTCGGCCGCCGCCGTCAGCGGAACAGATAGACCTTACCGCCCGAGCGCGCCGGCATGGGTCCCGGCGTCACCACGAGTTCGGCGCGCCGGCCGCCGCAGATGCAGCGAAACCGATCGGAAAAGGCGCGCAGCGGCAGGCCGCCCAGGCCTTGCGCGACCCAATGGCTGGGATCGCAGGGCGAGGCATGCCCGCATCCGGGCGCAGCGCATCGCGCCACCAGATGGCGATCGAGCCCCACCCCCGCCATCAGCGGCTCCAACTGCATGTTCGTCCCGCCCGCCATAGCTTCGCCTCCAGCCCAAGCCTCGGCGCGAACAAAAGCAGAACTTTGAGGCATGCGCGACTCCGCCAGGGTTGTGAGAGGGCACACCATCGGAAGAGTCGGACCACGCCGGAACAGCCGCGCACGTCGTTTACGGCGATTTCTGTGAATGACGCGCCCGCCCTATTCCTTCAGCAGCGCATCCACGAAATCGGGGAGCCACGGATTGCGCCCCGGCTTCATCCGCTCCGAGCGGTAGATGTGCCCCAGGTCCGCATAGGCGCGGTCGAAGTTCTTGTTGACGATGACGTAGTCGTAGAGCCGCCAGTGCTCGATCTCGTCCTTGCCCTTCACCAGGCGCTTCTGAATCACTTCCTCGCTGTCCTGGGCCCGCGCATGCAGCCTCCGCGACAGGTCGTCCCAGGACGGGGGCAGGATGAACACCCGGACGCTGTCGGCCGGCGCGGCGTCCGCCACCTGCTTGGCGCCCTGCCAGTCGATGTCGAACAACACATCCTTGCCGGCCTCCAGCGCGGCCATCACCGGCGCCTTCGGCGTGCCGTAGCGGTTGTCGTGCACATCGGCCCATTCGAGGAATTCGCCGCGCTCGATCATGGCGTCGAAGGTCGGCCGATCCACGAAATAGTATTCGCGCCCCTCCTCCTCGCCCGGCCGCGGCGCGCGCGTGGTGCACGAGATCGACAGCATCAGGTCGCTATGGTCGGCCACCAGCCGCCGCGAGAGCGAGGTCTTGCCCGCGCCCGAAGGCGAGGAGATCAGCAGCATCATGCCCCGTCGCGTCGTCTCCCAGGGACGGGGATGGTCTTGTCCGTCGGTCATTCTCTCGTCTCTCGCCCCATACTCTTCCATGTCATCCCGGAAGGCGCGCAACGCCTGTCCAGGCCCCATGAACGCCTGGTCGCGCAGGCTCCGCGCCGCCAGCGCCACGCTCGGGAGCATCCGTGTTCATAGGCGACAGCCCGCCCAGAACCCTATTCCACGTTCTGCACCTGCTCGCGGAACTGCTCGATCGTCGCCTTAAGCTCCAGCCCCACCGTGGTCAAAGCCCCCAGCGCCGATTTCGAGCATAGGGTGTTGGCCTCGCGCATGAATTCCTGGGTCAGGAAGTCCAGCCGCCGCCCCTGCGGGCCATCGGCGGCGATATGGCCCCGCGCGGCGTCCACGTGCGCCTTCAGCCGGTCGAGTTCCTCGCGCACGTCCGCCTTCACCGCCAGGGCGGCCGCCTCGCTGGCGATCTTGTCGGGACTGACCGCCTCGCCCGCCAGCTCGATCATCCGCCGCTCGAAACGCTCCTTGATCGCGGCCGGCTGGCCTTCGGCCAGGGCGGCGGCCTCACCGACCAGCGCCTCGATCCTGTCGGTCAGGCCGATCAGCACGGCGGTCAGGGCCAGACCCTCCTCCCGCCGCGAGGCGGCCAGCGCCTCCAGGGCCGCGCCGACCGACAGGGCCACCGCGGCCTCCAGCTCGGCCTGCGCCTGCGGGTCGTCCGCTGGCTCGGCCGCTTCGATCACGCCGCGCAGCGCCAGCAGCCCGTCCAGGCTGGGCGGTCCGGCCTTGCCGGCGGCCAGCAGCGGCGCGCCCAGCGCCAGATAGCGCTCCAGAACCTCCTGATTGACCCGGACGTCGGCGGCGCTCTCGGCCCGCCGCGCCTGCACGCCGACATTGACCTGCCCGCGCGCGAACCGGCTCTGCGCGGCCTCGCGCGCCGCCCGGTCCAGCCCCTCGAAGCCCGGCGGTCCCCGGAATCGGACCTCCAGGTTGCGACCGTTCACCGACCGCGCCTCCACCGCCCACGACCAGTCGCCCGCCGCGCCCTCGGCGCGCCCGAACCCGGTCATTCCGCTCAACGGCATTGCAAGCTCCTCCGACAGGCCGCGAGGGGTCGCACATCCGGGCCGGTCTTGCAAAGCGTCGGCGTCTATCGGCCGACGAGCGCCCGCAGGCTGGGCAGGAACGCGGCGATTTCGCCAACCAGCACATCGACCCGCCCTCTTACAGCGGGCTCCTCCGCCGCAGCCGCGAGCGCCTCCAGCCGCGCCTCGAAGCGCCCGATCTCCGCGGCCATCTCCGGTTGGAGGGGCAGGCGCCGGGCGGCGGCCAGCAGGGCCAACAGCTTGTGGATCTCCCACATGGTCGCAAAGGCGCTCGACATCGGACCCAGCAGGTCCGGCTCGGTCAGCCAGCTCCGCCCGCCGAACGTCTCCTGCACCACCCGCTGGCCCGCGCCGTGACAGTCGTGCTGCACGCAGCCTCCGAAGCCGAGGTCGAGCCGCCGCTCATAGATCCGGCAGCCGCCGCAGGCATCGAGGTTCGGGCAAGGCTCGCCCGCCGCCTTCTCCACGGCGAAATCCGCCGAGCGCTCGAAGGCGAAGGCCACGCAGCAGAGCGCGGCGCATCGACTGCAGTCGGGTCGAAGCCGCTCGTCTGATGTCGCGGCCATGCCGGTCATCGGCGTACCTTCCAGGGAGGCGACCTACCGCGCCTTCAGGCCCGCGGCCTTTTCCTGCAGGGCGGCGGCCTGCCCCTGCTGCTTTTCGACCGCGCGCCACCGAGCAACGTTCTTCAGATGCTCGTCATAGCTCGTGGCGAAGACGTGGCCGCCGCTGCCGTCGGCGACGAAGAACAGGTGCTCGCTGGCCGGGGGATCGAGCACCGCCGCCAGGGCCGCCCGGCCCGGATTGGCGATCGGCGTCGGCGGCAGGCCGTCGATCTGGTAGGTGTTGTAGGCGTTCGGCCGCGCCAGTTCCGAGGCGCGCAAGCCCCGGCCCAGCGGCTTTCCACCATTGAGGCCGTAGATGATGGTCGGATCGCTCTCCAGCCGCATGCCCTTGCGCAGCCGGTTCACGAACACCGCGGCGACCTGCGGCCGCTCGCTGGCGATCCCGGTCTCCTTCTCGACGATCGAGGCCAGGGTGACGGCCTCCTGCGGCGTGCGGATCGGCAGGCCCGGCTGGCGTTTCTCCCAGAGCAGGGCCAGCAGTTCGTCCTGGGCCTTCATCATGCGACCCAGCACCGCCGAACGGTCCTCGCCGCGTTCGTACTGGTAGGTCTCGGGCAGGATCGAGCCTTCCGGCGGGGCGGCGACGTCGCCGCTCAGGTCGGGCTTGGCCATCAGCACCGCGACGGCCGCTTCGGAGGTCATGCCCTCGGGGATCGTCACCTGATGGATGACAATCTTGCCGTCGCGAATGTCGGCCAGGATCGAGGCCATCGAGGCGCGGCTGGCGAACTCGTACTCGCCCGCCTTCAGCGACTTGGCCGCCCCAGTCAGTTGGGCCGCGGCGGCGAACATCGCCTTGGAGCGGATCGCGCCCGTCCGTTCCAGGGTCGCGGCGATCTCGGTGAGGCCCGCGCCCTTGCGCAGCATCACCACCCGCGTCTCGCCGCCGTCGGCGGCCGGGCCAGGCCCCTGGTAGGACCAGAGCGCCCAGGCGAAGGCGAGCGCCAGCACCACGCCCAGCGTAGCCACGGCGCTGCCGAACATGATCGTCAGGCGCTTGAGGGGCGTCAGCCCCCCGGCGGACTTGCGGCGTCCGCCTTTCCCGCTCCTGCGAGGCTTTCGGCTCACGAGACCTTCTTGAACACCACGGACGCGTTGGTGCCGCCGAAGCCGAAGCTGTTCGACAGGGCGACGTCGATCTTCATCGGCTTGGCCTTGTTCGGAACCAGGTCGATCTCGGTCTCCACCGACGGATTGTCGAGATTGATGGTCGGCGGGGCGATCTGGTCGCGAATCGCGAGCACGGTGAAGGCGCACTCGATGGCCCCGGCCGCGCCCAGCAGGTGGCCGGTCGCCGACTTGGTGGACGACATGGTCACGTCCTTGGCCGCATTGCCGAGCAGCCGGGTGACCGCGCCCAGCTCGATCTCGTCGCCCAGCGGGGTCGAGGTGCCGTGGGCGTTGACGTAGTCGATGTCGGCCGGGGTGACGCCGGCGTCGTTGATCGCCGCGCGCATGGCGCGGAAGCCGCCGTCGCCGTCCTCGGCCGGGGCGGTGATGTGATAGGCGTCGCCGGCCAGGCCGTAGCCCGCCACCTCGGCGTAGATCTTCGCCCCGCGCGCCTTGGCGTGCTCGTACTCTTCCAGCACCAGGACGCCGGCGCCCTCGCCCATCACGAAGCCGTCGCGGTCCTTGTCATAGGGACGGCTGGCCTTCTCGGGCGCGTCGTTGAAGCCGGTGGACATGGCGCGGCAGGCGATGAAGCCGGCGATGCCGACCGGGCAGATCGCCGCCTCGGCGCCGCCGGCGATCATCACGTCGGCGTCGCCGTACTTGATGAGACGAGCCGCGTCGCCGACCGCGTGGGCGCCGGTGGCGCAGGCGGTGACGACCGAATGGTTCGGGCCCTTGAAGCCGTGACGGATCGAGACCTGGCCCGAAGCCAGGTTGATCAGGGCCGAGGGGATGAAGAACGGGCTGACCCGGCGCGGGCCTTTCTCGAACAGCTCGACGCTGGTCTTCTCGATGGTGGCCAGACCCCCGATGCCCGAGCCGATGATGACCCCGGTGCGTTCCTTCTGCTCCTCGGTCTCGGCGACCCAGCCCGAATCCTTCACCGCCTCGTCGGCTGCGGCGATGGCGTAGAGGATGAAGTCGTCGACCCGCCGCTGGTCCTTCGGCGGCAGGGTGTCGTCGGGGTTGAACGAGCCGGGCACGTCCGCCCCGCCCCCGCCGCGCCCGTCGACCCGCGGCACCTCGCACGCCACCTGGCAGGCGTAGTCGGTCGGATCGAAGGTGGTGATCCGCCCCGCGCCGGACTTGCCGGCCAGGATAGCCTTCCAGCTTGTCTCGGCGCCTTGGCCGAGAGGGGTCAGCAAACCGATGCCGGTGACGACGACGCGACGCATGAGCGGCCCTCCAAACGCAGACCGCCGCGAACTCCGGGGAGCTTCGCGGCGGTCAAATAGTCGATGAATTCCTCAGGTTCGCCTTAGGCGCCCAGGCGTTCACCGATGAACTTCACCGCATCGCCGACGGTCTGGATGTGCTCGGCGGCGTCGTCCGGGATCTCGATGTCGAACTCTTCTTCAAAGGCCATGACCAGCTCGACGTTGTCGAGGCTGTCGGCGCCCAGGTCGTCGATGAAGCTGGCCTTCTCGGTCACCTTCTCCGGATCGGCGTCCAGGTGCTCGATGACGATCTTGCGCACGCGTTCGAGGATGTCGGACATTCGCTTAAAGTCCCTTGTGTTTCGCTAAATCCATCCGCGACGTCCGACTGGATGTCAACCGTTGCGGATATACGGGTAGAGACCTTCGCCTCGCCAGTTCGCGCGGCGACGTAGCATGTTCGCCACGGCCGCGCCAGCGGGCTCAGATCATGGCCATGCCGCCGTTCACATGCAGGGTCTGGCCCGTCATGTAGGCGGCCTCGTCGCTGGCCAGATAGACGCAGGCGGCCGCCACCTCGGCCCCCGTCCCCAGCCGCGCGGCGGGGATGGTGGCCATGATCTGGGCCTTCTGCTGCTCGTTCAGGGCGTCGGTCATCGGGCTCTCGATGAAGCCCGGCGCCACGCAGTTGACGGTGATGCCGCGGGTGGCGACCTCCTGGGCCAGGGCCTTGGAGAAGCCGATCATGCCGGCCTTCGAAGCCGCGTAGTTCGCCTGGCCCGGATTGCCCATCACCCCGACGACCGAGGTGATGCCGATGATTCGGCCCCAGCGCCGCTTCATCATGCCGCGCATCGCCGCGCGGCTGAGCCGGAAGTAGCTCTCGAGATTGACCTTCAGGACCGCGTCCCAGTCCTCGTCCTTCATCCGCATCAGCAGCCCGTCGCGGGTGATGCCGGCGTTGGCGACCAGGATGTCGATCGGCGCGCCGGCGGCTTCCTCGGCCCGTCCGATCAGGCTGTCGACCGATTCCGCGTCCGACAGGTTGGCGGCCACGGCCGAGGTGCGCTCGCCCAGTTGTTGGGCCAGGTCCTGCAGCACCGCCTCGCGGGTGCCCGACAGCGCCACATGCGCGCCGGCGCCGTGCAGGGCCTTGGCGATCTCGCCGCCGATGCCGCCGGTCGCCCCGGTGACGAGCGCGGTCTTTCCGCTCAGGTCGAACATGTCAGAGTCCCTTCGCGAAGGCTTCGAGATCGGCCGGCGTGTTGAGCGGCGTCGCCTCGGCGTCGGGCGCGATGCGCTTGGCCATGCCCGACAGCACCTTGCCGGCGCCGGCCTCGGCGAAGCGGGTCACCCCGCCCTCGCCGGCCAGCCAGATCATGCTCTCGCGCCAGCGCACGCGGCCGGTGACCTGCTCGACCAGCAGGCGGCGAATCTCCTCAGGATCGAGGGTCGGCCGGGCGGTCACATTGGCCACCACCGGCGCGCGCGGCGCCACGATGGTCGCCCCGGCCAGCGCCTGGGCCATCTCGTCGGCGGCCCGCTGCATCAGCGGGCAGTGGAAGGGCGCCGAGACGTTCAACGGGATCGCCCGAGCCCCCAGCTCCTTGGCCTTCTCGATGGCCAGGTCCACCGCGGCCTTGTCGCCCGAGATCACCACATTGCCGTTGTTGTTGTCGTTGGCCACCACGCAGACGCCAGCCGCCGAACCGGCCTGCGCGGCCGCCTCGGCCAGGGCCACGTCGGTCTTCGGGCCGATCAGCGAGGCCATGGCTCCGGCCCCCACCGGCACGGCCCGCTGCATGGCCTGGCCGCGCAGCTTCAGCAGCCGGGCGGTGTCGGCCAGGCTGATGGCGCCGGCCGCCGCCAGGGCCGAATATTCGCCCAGCGAGTGCCCGGCGACGAAGGCCGCCTTCTCGATCCCGACGCCGAATTCCTTTTCCAGCGTCCGGGTCACGGCCAGCGACACGGCCATCAGGGCCGGCTGGGCGTTCTCGGTCAGGGTCAGGTCGCCTTCCGGCCCGTCCCGCATCAGGACCGAGAGCTTCTGGTTCAGGGCGTCGTCGACCTCCTGGAACACCTCGCGCGCAGCGGCGAAGGCCTCGGCGAGGTCGACGCCCATGCCGACGGCCTGGCTGCCCTGGCCAGGAAAGATGAAGGCGAGGCTCATGAAGGCCCTCCCAGGTTCCTCGACGATTCCTGCCGCGAGGGTTAGGGGATTAGGCTTCGCCCGGCAAGTTGGCCTTTCCCTTACGACAGGCTGGCCAGCCGCCGTCCGGGGGCGATAGCTTGCCTCCCAGAACAGGATCGGGAGGTCTGGATGCGTGCGGTGATCCGGCGGAACAAGCAGCTCGTCTGCGACGAGATCGCAGACCTGAAGCCGCAGGCCGGGCAGGTCCTGGTCCGCACCCTCGCCTGCGGGATCTGCGGCTCTGACCTGCACGCCCTGCACCACATGGAGCACATGATCGACCTGACCCGCCGCGCGGGCGGGATCGGCGAGGGCTTCGACCCGACCCTCGACACCGTCTTCGGCCACGAGTTCTGCGCCGAGATTCTCGAACACGGCCCGGGCACGACCGGCGCCCTGAAGGCCGGGACCCGCATCGTCTCGGTCCCGGCGACCCTGACCCCGGCCGGCGGCGTCGAACTGCTGGGCTTTTCCAACACCCTGCCCGGCGGTTTCGCCGAACAGATGATCCTGTCGGAAGCGATGCTCCTGCCGGTGCCCAACGGCCTGCCGACCGACAAGGCCGTGCTCACCGAACCCTTCGCCGTCGGCGCCCACGCAGTCGCCAAGGCGCGGCTGGAGCCAGACAGCGTCGCCCTGGTGGTCGGATGCGGCCCGGTGGGGCTGGCCGTCATCGCCGGCCTGAAGGCGCGCGGCCACGGCCCGGTCATCGCCGCCGACTACTCGCCCCGCCGTCGCCGCGCGGCCGAGCGCCTGGGCGCCGACGTCGTCATCGACCCGGCGGTCGAAAGCCCGCACGCCCGCTGGGAAGGCTTCGGCGTCCCCACCGCCCGCGCCGCCCAGAACATGGCCCGCATGATGGGCCGGACCTTCGGGCGGCCCATCGTCTTCGAATGCGTCGGTTCGCCCGGCGTGCTGCAAAGCCTGATCGAGGCCGCGCCCGCCGGCTCGCAGATCGTCGTGGCCGGGGTCTGCATGGAGACCGACCGAATCGAACCGGCCATCGCGATTACCAAGGAGATCGAGCTGACCTTCGTGTTCGGCTACACGCCCGAAGAGTTCGCCGCCACCTTGCACGACATCGCAGAAGGCCGCCTGGACGTGGGCGACGTGGTGACCGGCAAGGTCGGGCTCGACGGCGTCGCCCAGGCCTTCAAGGACCTGGGCGATCCCGAAGCCCACGTGAAGATCCTGGTCGAGCCTTGAAAACCGATCCTCAGAGCTTCATGGCCGCGAGGTATCCGGTCAGCTCCAGATAGCCTCGGGCGCCGTCGCCCTGCACCGCGCCTTCCCAATAGACGGGGCCGCCGGAGGCGCGGCTGTCCAGTTCCTGATCGTCGAACAGCGGCCGCAGCCGCCAGGTCCGCTCGCGGCCGCCCAGTTGCACGCTCACCGAGCGCTCGACCGGATAGGCCGCGCCGGTGCGCGGCGAGCGCCAGGTGCGGTGGGTCGCAAACCGCACCTCGCCCTTGGCGAAGCGGGTCGTCACCCCGGCGGCGGTGCGGTGAGCCCCGCCCGTCCACAGCGCCCGGCCCTTCGCATCGCGCACCTGGAACGCCATCAGCGCCCCGCCGCCCTCCAGGTTCAGGCCCACCCAGTCCCAGCCCACCGCGGACGGGTCCAGCAGGGTCGAAGACCATTCCCGGTCGAGCCACGCCGTTCCGGTCACCGCGACCTTGCGCCCGCCGCGCACGATGGCGCCCGAAACCGCCATCTGCGGCAGGCTGTAGTAATAGCTCGCCTGTTCGGGCCGCGGCCCCTTCTGGCTGTAGCCGCCCTTGCCTTGCAGCAGCGGCGGCTGGGTCGGGCGGAAGGCGAGGTCCAGCGCAAAGCCCTCCCCCTTGGCCTTGGCGGCGAACCGGCCGTCAACAAGACGGCGCAGGCTCCAGTCGTCGATGACCAGGTCCGCATCGCCGGTCGCGGCCCTGGCCAGGCCGAACCCCTCGCGCGCGATCCGCTGTCCGTGCAGCAGCCGCCCCCGCGCCGGGTCGGAAAGGGCCGCATGGGCGAACAATACCTGGCGCGGCGCGAACGCGCTGGGATTGCCCCCGGCGAGCGGCGGGCGCGAGCGGAAGAAGGTGACCTGGAAGCCCAGGTCCTCGCCCGCCTCGGTGCGAAGCCAGCCGGTGACGTACCACCACTCGGTCCGAAACATCGGATGGGCGCCGTGGTCGGCCGGGAAGCTCAAGGACACCCCGGGGCGCACCACCGGATAGTCCGGCGCCTGCGCTGCGGCGGGCGCGCCAAGCAGGGCCAGGGTCGCCATCAGGCCCGCCAGCAGCCGGCCCATCACCAATCCTCCCGCACCGCGCGCACCGCATCCTGCTACAGCGCGCGCCGCCCGGCCAGCATCGCGG
>NZ_JAYRST010000040.1:0-27169 GCF_041920015.1 Phenylobacterium sp. | reverse complement strand
GTCAGCAAACCCCCTCCGTCTCGCCGCCTGGCGGCGATCCACCTCCCCCAGCGGGGGAGGATTTAGAAACCTCAGCTCTGGACCACCCATTGGCCGTCGGCGCCCTTGCAGGCGGTGTAGCGCTCGGTCTGCGGGCCGCCGTCCCGGGTGCGGATGGTCTGGTCGAAGGTGCGGCAGACCGGAGCGCCGGCATAGGCGCCGCCGCCGACCGAGCGGACGACCGAACCCGCGACATAGCCGATGGCCTCGCCGCCGCGGCCGGCGAGAATCCAGTCGGAGCCGGCGACGCGGGCCAGGGCCTCGACGCTCTCGCCGGACCTCAGCTTGCCGACGATGGGACCGGAGGTGCTGGGCTGGCCGCGCAGGTTGACGGTCGAGCGCGGGGCGTAGCGGCCGCCGTCGCTCTCGTAGCCCGAGGCCGGCTCGACGCCCGGGGCGAAGCGCAGGCCGCCGAGCGAGACAGGTTCGCCATAGGGTTGGGTGGAGACGACGCGGACGTCGCCCGAGGCGCCGGTCTCCGGATTGGTCCACGAGCGATTGCCGCCGCGGTCGAGGGCGTACTGGGTCGCGGCCTGGGCCTTGGCCTGGTCGCTGCGCTGCATGCGGCAGCCGATGTAGGAGCCGGCGGCCGCCCCGACCGCCGCGCCCAGCGCGGTGCCGAGCGTGCGTTCGTTCTTGGCGAGATTGCTGCCGACCACCCCGCCGACCAGGCCGCCGATCACGGCGCCGCCCGCCTGCTTGTTGCCGGCCGCGTCGCAGCCGAAGATCGAGGAGAGCGGATTGCCCTGCCGCAGGGTCGGCTGGGCGCTCGCCGTGACCGGGACGGCGAGCGAGACGGCCAGCAGGGCGGCGGTGAGTTGCGAAGCGCGCATGGCGGATTTTTCCTGACGCAGTTGAACCCGCCCCGAGGGCGGGGCGAACAAGCTTTGCTGGGAAATGCGCGTGCGAGGGATTGCGTTCCATAGGCGCGGCCCAGGAACGCGATCACCAATTGTATCGAGCCTCAGGCGGCGGCCAGCTCGCCCGACAGCGCCTTTTCGATCAGGGCGATGGTCCGCTCCAGGCCGAAGATCGCGGCGAAGGAGCCGAAGCGCGGACCCTGGCTCTGGCCGAGGAGGACTTCATAGAGCGCCTGGAACCAGGCGCGCAGCGGCTCGAAGCCCGCAGCCTTGCCGACCTCGAACACCTCGTTCTGGATCGTCTCGGCGTCGGCGTCGGCGGGCAGGGCCTCGAGGCGGGCCAGGAGTTCGCCGATCGCCGCGCGTTCCTTCTCGTCGGGCGCGCGGAACTGCTTGGAGGGCTTCACGAAGTCCTCGTAGTAGTTGATCGCATAGCCGACCAGGCGGTCGAGCATCGGTTCGCTCTCGGGGGTCGCTCCCGGCATGTAGCGGCTGATGAAGCCCCAGAGGATGTCCTTGGTCGAGGCGTCGGCGGCCGAGACCAGGTTCAGCAGCAGCGAGAACGACAGCGGCGAGCCCTTCTGCGGCGGGGCGCCGCGGTGGACGTGCCAGGCGGGGTTGTCGATCGGCGTGGCGTTGGCGGCCGCGCGGGCCTTGTTGAAGGCCTCGAGCTGCTGGAGGTACTCGTCCGTCGCCTTGGGGATGACGTCGAAATAGAGCCGCTTGGCCGACTTCGGCGACTGGTACATGTAATAGGCGAGGCTCTCGGGCGCGCCGTAGCGCAGCCACTCCTCCATGGTCAGGCCGTTACCCTTGGACTTGGAGATCTTCTGGTTGTTCTCGTCCATGAAGAGCTCGTAGTGGAAGGCCTCCGGCGGCGTTCCGCCCAGCACCTTCACCAGCTTGTTCGAGACGCGGACGGAATCGACCAGGTCCTTGCCCGAGGCCTCGAAATCGACGCCGAGCGCATACCAGCGCGCCGCCCAGTCGGGGCGCCATTGCAGCTTCACATGGCCGCCGGTGACCGGGACCTCGGTGAGGGTTCCGTCCTCGTCGGGGAAGACGATGGTTCCCTTGGCGAGATCGCGCTCCAGGGTCGGCGCCTGGAGGACGCGGCCCGACTTAGGGCTGATCGGCAGGAACGGCGAATAGGTGGCGCGGCGCTCCTCGCCCAGGGTCGGCAGCATGACCGCCTGCATGGCGTCGAACCGCTCGAGGATCTTCAGCAGCACCTCGTCGAAGCGGCCCGACCTGTAGGTCTGGGTCGACGACATGAACTCGTAGTCGAAGCCGAAGCCGTCGAGGAAGGCGCGCAGGCGCGCATTGTTGTGGGCCGCGAAGCTCTCGTACTCGCCGAACGGATCGCGCACGGACGAGACCGGCTTGTCGCGGTCCTCTTCCAGCATCTCGCGGTTGGGCACGTTGTCCGGAATCTTCCGCAGGCCGTCCATGTCGTCGGAGAAGACGATCAGCTTGGTCGGGACGGCGTCCTCGGTCAGGGCGCGGAAGGCGTTGCGCACCATGGTCGGACGGGCCGCCTCGCCGAAGGTGCCCATATGCGGCAGGCCCGAAGCGCCGAAGCCGCACTGGAAGACCACCGGCTGGGCGAGGGCCGGGAAGGTCGCGACCGCCTCGGCCGCCTTGCCCTCGCCGATCAGGCTGGCGGCGAGGTCGCGCTCGGCGTCGGTGAGCCGCAGTTTCAGAATCCGGTCCAGCAGGATGCGGGCCTGTTCGAAGGGCCAGCTTTTCGCTTCGCGCGCCTGAGCCGAGAGACCGCGCAGGGAGGGAGTCTGGATCGAGGTGTCGGACATGCGCGCGGCCTAACGCCAGTAGGCGCTCGCCTCAAGCAGACTTTTACGCTCATCTCCGTCGCGGAGCTGTCACGCAAACGGCGCAGAAGCCGCACCGGACCTGCTTCGGGGGGAAATCGCATGCTTACGCGCCGCACCGTC
This sequence comes from Phenylobacterium sp., assembly GCF_041920015.1. Classification (GTDB taxonomy): domain Bacteria; phylum Pseudomonadota; class Alphaproteobacteria; order Caulobacterales; family Caulobacteraceae; genus Phenylobacterium. Next base: position 24,318 of record NZ_JAYRST010000040.1, on the reverse strand, counting down.
ATCGCCATCGCAGGGGCGCTCAGCCTCGCCGCCTGCGCCCGGCAGGAGGCGGCCGAGCCGGCCACGCCGCAGGTCGTCAACTTCTCGATCATGTCCACCGAGGGTCGGCAGACCCAGATGGACGACTGGGGCCCGTTCCTGGCCGATCTGGAAAAGGCCGTCGGCGTGCCGGTGAAGCCGTTTTTCGGCACGAACTACACCTCGCTGATCGAGGCGATGCGCTTCAAGCAGACTGACCTGGGCTGGTTCACCAACCAGTCGGGGCTGGAGGCGGTGCGGCGGGCGAACGGCGAGGTCTTCGCCCGCACGGTCAATCCGTCGGGAACGGACGGCTACCAGGCGGTGATCGTGGTGAAGAAGGGCGCGGGGATCACGCTGGAGCGCCTGCTCAAATGCGACCGCAAGCTGAACTTCGGCATGGGCGACGCCAAGTCGACTTCCGGCACGCTGGCGCCCATGACCTACCTGTTCGCGCCGCGCGGGGTCGATCCGAACACCTGCTTCAAGACCGTGCGCTCGGCCAATCACGAGGCCAACCTGTTCTCGGTGGCCCAGGGCCTGCTGGACGCGGCGACCAACAACACCGCCTCGATGGACCGGATGGCGATGCTGGGCACGCAGATGTCGAAGAAGACCCTGGCGAGCCTGGACGTGATCTGGACCTCGCCGCGGATTCCCGAAGATCCGATGGTGCGGCGCAAGGACCTCGATCCGGCGCTGAAGGCGAAGATCGACGCGTTCATGTTCAGCTACGGGACCGGCGAGGGGCCGGAAGCCGAGCGCCAGCGCAAGGTGCTGGAGCGCATCCAGACCCTGCCTTTCAAGCCGGCCGACGACACCCACCTGATCCCGGTGCGCGAGATGGAGGCGACCGGCCAATTGATCCAGGCCCGGACCAAGGGCGATGCGGCGGCGATGACGGCCGCGCAGGCCGAACTGGACAAGATCGCCCAGGACAGGAAAGCGGCGGGCTTGGATTAGGCGGGAACCGGCGGGCGGGTTCGGCGTCCTTAAGCGGAGCCTTCCGAAGGAGCCGCCATGGACCTGCTCGCCGTCAAACGCACGCTTGGCCTCTTGTCGATCGCCGCCGGGGTGGTCGCGGTGGCCGCGCCCGACCGGGTGAGCCGGTTCCTGGGGCTGCGGTTCGACGACCAGGCGATGAGCGCGTTCGGCGCGCGGGAGATCGCCTCGGGCGCGGGCCTGCTGGCGCCGGTCAAGCCGGGGCCGTGGTTCTGGATGCGGGCCGGGGGCGATGTGATGGACCTGGTGGCGCTGGGCCGGGCGATCGGCCGCGCCGAACCGCGCAAGCGGGCGGCCTATGTCGCCCTGGGGGCGGTGGCGGCGATCGCGGTGTTCGACATCGTGGTGGCCGCGCGCGCCAGCCGCCATCCGTACGAGGACCGCAAGGCCGCCCAGTAGGGTTTCAGGTTCCGCTCAGCAGGAAGTGACCGCGCAGGAAGGCGACCGGCTTGTCGCGGTGGTCCTGCCAGGCCTCGACGTGGACGTTGGCGACCTGGCGGCCGACCTTGCGCACGTCGGCGCGGGCGTAGATCACCTGGGCCTTGCCGGGGCGCAGGTATTCGATGGCGATGTCGATGGTCTTGTGGACCTTGGGGCTGGGCGCGATCACCGAGAGCTGGGCGAGCGCCGTCATCTCCATGAAGGCTCCGATCACCCCGCCGTGCAGGGCCGGCAGCGCGACATTGCCGATCAGGTGCGGGGCGAAGGGCAGGACGGCGGTCATCTCGTCGCCCGCCAGCTCGGCGCGCATGCCGAGGAAGCGCACATAGGGTACGCGCTCGAGAAAGGCTTCCAGCCTCTGGGCGGCGGCCTGGCTCATGACTCGCCCCGCTTCAGGACGAAGGCCGCCTGGGCCGTGGCGATCGGGTCTTGCGGATCGGCGTCGAAGGCGTGGGCGCGGACGAAGGCGATGCTGCGGGTGAGCTTGTAGCAGTGGGCGGTCGCGGTGACGTCGGCGCGCGGCGCGGCCGGGCGCATATAGTCGATGCGCAGATCGAGCGTGGCGGTGGAGAGAAAGCCGCCTTCCAGACTGCGCGAGGTGATCGCCAGGCCGCAGCAGTGGTCGAGCAGCGCGGTGACCACTCCACCGGCGATGACGCCGGTGCCGGGATCGCCCACCAGGTCTTCGCGCCAGGGGGTCAGGATCGAGCCCTTGCCCGGCTCGATAGAGAGCAGCTTAAAACCCAGGGCGACAGCTTGCGGCACGGCTTCCACCATGCGCAGCAACGCCTCGCGAGGGATCTGCGGGGAGATCGTCATCCTGCGTGTTTGCAGCGCCTGGGCCGATGGGTCAACGTGACGGTGGGGCAAGGCGCGGCGACGTCCCGAGCAACCATCGGCCGTCTCACCCATATGCTGAGGCATGATCCGTCCGGAAACCCTGCTCTGCCCCAGGCCCGAGGGGCTCTATTGCGCGCCGGGCGACTTCTTCGTCGATCCGACAGCTCCGGTGGCGCGCGCGGTGGTCACCCACGGTCACGCCGATCATGCCCGCGCGGGGCATGGGACGGTGATCGCCACGCCGCAGACCCTGGCGATCATGGCCGAGCGCTATGGCGCGGACTTCGCCGGTTCGGTGCAGCCGCTGGCCTATGGCGAAAGCGTCTCGCGCGACGGGGTCGAGGTGACGCTGGTCCCGGCCGGCCATGTGCTGGGCTCGGCCCAGGCGGTGGTGCGCTGGAAGGGACTGACCATGGTGGTGTCGGGTGACTACAAGCGCCGGCGCGATCCGACCTGCCCGCCGTTCGAGCCGGTGCCCTGCGACGTCTTCATCTCGGAGGCGACCTTCGGCCTGCCGGTGTTCCGCCACCCCGACGACCGGCACGAGATCGCCAGGCTGCTGCGCTCGATCGAGCAGTTTCCGCAGCGGGCGCACATGGTCGGAGCCTATGCGCTGGGCAAGGCGCAGCGGATCATCGCCCTGCTGCGCGAGGCCGGCTGGGACCGGACGATCTACGTCCACGGCGCGCTGGAGCGGCTGAACCGGCTCTACGAGGCGCACGGCATAGGGCTGGGGCCGCTGGCGCCGGCCACCTCCGAAACCCGGCAGGACTTCGCCGGCCAGATCATCGTCGCCCCGCCCTCGGCCCTGGCCGACCGCTGGTCGCGGCGGTTTCCCGATCCGGTGGCGGCCTTCGCCTCCGGCTGGATGCAGGTGCGGGCGCGGGCCCGGCAGCGGGGCGTCGAGCTGCCGCTGGTGATCTCCGACCACGCCGACTGGGACGAGCTGACCGCCACGGTCGACGAGCTGGCGCCGGGCGAACTGTGGATCACCCACGGCCGGGAGGAGGCGCTGCTGCGCTGGGCCGAGCTGCACGGGGTCAAGGCCCGCGCCCTGGCCCTGGTCGGCTACGAGGACGAGGCGGAGGACTGATGCGCGCCTTCGCCGAACTGCTGGACCGCCTGTCGCTGACCGCCTCGCGCAACGCCAAGCTGACCCTGCTGCGCGACCATTTCGCAAGCGCGCCCGACCCGGACCGCGGTTGGGCGCTGGCGGCCCTGACCGGGGAGCTGGCGTTCGACGCCGCCAAGCCGGCCTTCATCCGCAAGGCGGTAGAGGCGCGGATGGACCCGGTGCTGTTCGGCTGGTCCTACGACTATGTGGGCGACCTGGCCGAGACCGTCGCCCTGGTCTGGCCGGCGCGGCCGGGCGCCAATCGCCAGCCGGAGCTGTCGGAGGTGGTCGACGCCTTGCGCAATGCTTCGCGCGCCGAGGTCCAGCGGCTGATCGAGGGCTGGCTGGATGCGCTGGACCCCACCGGGCGCTGGGCGCTCTTGAAGCTGATGACCGGCGGCTTGCGGATCGGGGTGTCGGCCAAGCTCGCCAAGACCGCGGTGGCCGAACTGGGGCCGGTCCCGACCGCGGAGGTCGAGGAGGTCTGGCACGCCCTGCGCCCGCCTTACGACGACCTGTTCGCCTGGCTGGAGGGCCGCTCGGAGCGGCCGACCTCGGATGCGCCGGGCCGGTTCCGGCCGGTGATGCTGGCCCAGGCTCTGGACGAGGCGGTCGATTTCGTAAAGCTCGATCCGGCCGACTACGCCGCCGAATGGAAGTGGGACGGCATCCGCGTCCAGGCGGTGAGCGAGGGCGGGGTGCGGCGGCTCTACGCCCGCAGCGGCGACGACATCTCGCGCGCCTTTCCCGACGTGCTCGAGGCGCTGGACTTCGAAGGCGCGATCGACGGGGAGTTGCTGGTGCTGCGCGACGGCGCGATCGCCGGTTTTTCCGACCTGCAGCAGCGGCTGAACCGCAAGAGCGTCACCCACGCCATGCGGGCCGACTATCCCGCTGGAATCCGGGCCTACGACCTGCTCTCCGAAGGAGGTGAGGACCTGCGTCCGCTGCCCTTCGCCGAGCGGCGGCTGCGGCTGGAAGCCTTCGTGGCCGGCTTGAAGACCACGCGCATCGATCTGTCGCCGCTGCAGGCCTTCGAGAGCTGGGAGGAACTGGCGGCCCTGCGCGCCGAGCCGCCGGCGGGCGATGCGCAGATCGCCGAGGGCGTGATGCTGAAGCGCTGGGATTCCCTCTACGAGGCCGGGCGTCCGAAGGGGCCGTGGTTCAAGTGGAAGCGCGATCCGTTCCTGATCGACGCGGTGCTGATGTACGCCCAGCGTGGGCACGGCAAACGCTCGAGCTTCTATTCCGACTACACCTTCGGGGTCTGGACCGAGGCCGTCGATGGCGCGCGGGTGCTGACCCCGGTCGGCAAGGCCTATTTCGGCTTCACCGACGAGGAGTTGAAGGCGATCGACAAATATGTCCGCGACCATACGGTCGACCGCTACGGCCCGGTGCGGGCGGTGCGCGCCGACGTTCGCCATGGCCTGGTGTTCGAGGTGGCGTTCGAGGGGCTGCAACGCTCGACCCGGCACAAGTCGGGCGTGGCCATGCGGTTTCCGCGCATCAGCCGCATCCGCTGGGACAAGCCGGCTGGCGAGGCCGACGAACTGGCCAGCCTGGAGCGGATGCTGGCCCAGATCGAAGGGCGCTAACCGGCCTTGCCGATCCGCCGGCCGGCCAGGGTCCAGGCGATCGCCGCCTGGACGAGGCCGGAGACGAGGCTGAGCAGCGGCGCAGCGCTGAGCGGCGCGAACAGGGCGGCGCCCTGGGCGCCGCCCGTCGACCAGCCGACGATCCCGCCGACCCCGTAGAGCAGGGCCAGGGCGACGACCGCGGCGAAGTCGCCCCGCTCGGGCCGCTGACCCATGCGGCAGAAGGCGATGACCCCGAGATCGCGCAGCAGGAAGGCGATCAGGGCGCCGGCCTGGGGCAGTCCCGCCCCCTCGCGCGCGCCGGCCGCGAAGGCCGCCAGCACCAGGATCGCGGCCAGCAGCAACGGCGCCAGCGTCGCTGGAGCGAAACGGCCGGCCCGCGGCAGGTCGCGTTCGCGGGCCGCGGCCAGGAACTGCCGGGCGCGGACACGGTCGGCGGGGTCGGCGAAGGCCGCAGCGTAGGCGCAGAGCGCGACGGCCAGAGCGGCGGTCACCAGGGCCGCCCCCAGTCCCCCGGTGCGCAGAGGAAAGCCGGCGGCGAAGACCGCGACGAATAGCAGGAAGCCCGGCCAGACCAGCGGGCTGGCCCGCATCTGCAACTCCAGCCGCATCAGCCGCCAGGCGCCGACCACGGCCCAGGCGGCGAACAGGCCGACGCCGATGGCGCGGAAGCTGTCGGCCGGCCAGATCTTGCCGCCCCAGTCGACGAAGCCGCGGGCGCTGGCCAGGGCCTGGAATCCCTCCAGCCCAGCGCCGTGCTGGAAACCGGAAGAGCCGGCGACCCAGGAGAGCAGGACGAAGCCGACCACCAGACCGCCCAGCACGCCGCCAGCTCGGGCGGGGCGGCCTTCGGCGCGGGCCTTGCGCACCCCGATCAGCGCCGCGGCCAGGGAGACGCCTTGCAGCAGGACGGCCAGCGCGACCATGAACACCACCGAGATCCCGAGGCCTGGCAGGCCGCGCTGAAGTCCGGCGATCACCGAGAGCAGCAGGCCGGTCAGGCCGCACAGCCAGGCGAGGCTGGCCGCGCCGGCCAGCTTGCCCCAGGTCATGGCCCAGGGGTCGAGCGCCGACAGCCGCTGGAAGTCCCAGGTGCGGTCGGAAATCTCGGAAAGCACCGAGCTGGCGGCCGCGCGAGCCCCCCAGATCATCGCGCAGGCGACGAAGACCGCGGCCCCGACCCCGCCCAGCGCCGGCAGCGGCCCCAAGGGGTTGTCACGGGTGGCCGCGACGGTCGCGCCGTAGATCAGCAGCAGCACGACGCCGGCCCAGGCCAGCCGGCGGGGCGAGGCCTCAAGCCAGAGGTTCCGCTGAAATTCAGGGTTCATGGGGCGACCTCGGCCAGATAGGCGTCTTCCAGCGTGCGGCGGACCGGCTGGAAGGCGCGGACCTTCAGGCCGGTCCCGACCAGGCGGGCGAGCAGGGCCGAGTCGTCCTCGCCCTCCGGCGCGACGATGACCGCGACCTCGCCGTCGAGCCGCTCGACCGTGAGGCCGAGGCCCGTCAGCCGCGCGGCCAGGTCGGAGGGCGCATCGGCGAAGCTCGCCTCCACGCGCAGGCCGTCGCGCGTCCCGGCGCCGGCGGCGACGACGCCCCCGCCCGCCACCTTGCCGTCGCGGATCATCAGCATCCGGGTCGAATAGTCCTCGAGCTCGGCGAGGATGTGGGAGGAGACGACGATGGTCATGCCCTCGCGCGACAGGCGCAGGATGAGCTCGGAGAGCGCGCGGCGCGCCTCCGGATCGAGGCCGGCGGCTGGCTCGTCCAGCAGCAGCACGCGCGGGCGGTGGACGATGGTCTGGCCGATGGCGAGCCGCTGGCGCAGGCCGCGGGAAAGCTCTCCGGCTCGCGTCTCCATGCGGTCGGAAAGCTGCACGCGGGCCGCGGCCTCCTCGACCGCCGCCGGGGTCGCCGCCTCGTCCATTCCGCGCGAGCGGGCCGCATAGGTCAGGGCGCGCCGCACGGTGAGATCGTCATAGAGGCCGAAGAAATCCGGCAGATAGCCGATCGCCTCGTGCACCCCGCGCGGATCGTCCTGGGTGTCGAGGCCGGCGATGCGGATTTGCCCCTCGGTCGGGGAATCGAGCGCCGCCATGCAGCGCAGCAGGGTGGTCTTGCCCGCGCCGTTGGGGCCGACCATGGCCAGGACCGATCCGGCCTCCACCGAAAAGCTGACGCCACGCAGGGCGCGGGCGGCCGGATAGTCGTAGACCACCCCGGCGACCTCGATCATGGGCGACCCGATCATGCGGCGAGGACCTCGGCTTCCAGGAACTGCGCCAGGTCGCCGCCGGTGAAGTGCAGGCTGCGCAGTCCGGCGCGGCGGGCGGCCTCAAGGTCGGATTCCTTGTCGCCGACCATGATCGAGCGGGCGAGATCGACGGGCCATTCGCCCAGCGCCCGCAGGATCATGCCGGGATTGGGCTTGCGGTCCGGCGGATCGGGGTGGCGATAGGCCTCGACCCGGGCGTCGGGATGATGCGGGCAGTAGTAGTAGGCGTCGATGCGCGCATCGATCTCGGCCAGGCTCTCGCTCATCCTGGCGTGCAGGGCGATGACGTCGTTCTCGGCGTAATAGCCGCGGCCGACTCCCGACTGGTTGGTCACCACGAACACCCACCAGCCGGCGCGGTTGAAGGCGGCGACCGCCTCGCGCGCTCCGGGAATCCAGCGGAAATCCTCCCAGCGGTGCACATAGCCGGGGTCTTCGTTGAGAACGCCGTCGCGGTCGAGGAACAGGGCGGGTCGAAGCGTGGTCATGATGACGGGATTTATACCCCGCCTCTTGCGGCGTGGCTCGGGCTTTCGCGTTTCGGGGCGGCGAAGGCTATGGTCGCCTTCGCAAGGATTCCAGCGCCGAGGTCGAGTTGGGCAAGATCATTCCCGTGCTGATGTCGGGGGGCGCGGGCACGCGGCTCTGGCCGCTGTCGCGCCGCGCGCGGCCCAAGCAGTTCCATCGCCTGGGCGGCGAGCGCAGCCTGATCCAGGACACCGCCCGGCGGCTGACGGGCGAGATGTTCGCCCCCCCGGTGGTGATCTGCGCCGCGGCCCACGCGGACCTGGCCCGCGCGCAACTGGTCGAGGCCAGCGTTCCGCCGGCGGCGATCCTCACCGAGCCCGAGCCGCGCAATACGGCGGCGGCGGCCGTGGCGGCGGCGGCTTTCGGCGCGGCCAGCGATCCCGATGCGCTGATGGTGCTGATGCACGCCGACAACCTGGTGGCCGACGTGGCGGCGCTGCATCGGGCGATCGAGGCCGGACGGGCGGCGGCCCTGGCCGGCGAGATCGTGCTGCTGGGGCTCAGGCCGACCGGGCCGGCGACGATCTACGGCTACATCCGGGCCGAGGGCGAAGGGCCGGCGCGCAAGGTGGCGAGCTTCGTGGAGAAGCCGGACCTCGAGACGGCGAGGCGGTTCGTCACCGACCCCGACTATAGCTGGAACGGCGGGATGTTCCTGTTCCGGGCCGGCGCCTTCCTGGACGAGGCGCGGCGGCTGGCGTCGGAGGTGGCGCGGGCGGCCGAGGCGGGGCTGGCGGGCGCGGCGCGTCATGGCGACGTGGTCGCCCTGGGGCCGGCCTTTCTGGAGGCGCCCAGCGTGGCGGTCGACGTGGCGATCATGGAGCGGACGAACCGCGCCAGGGTGGTGGAGGCCGATATCGGCTGGGCCGACGTCGGCAACTGGCGCGCGCTGTGGGAACTGTCGGCCAAGACCGCGCGCGGCGACGCGCTCGACGGCGAGGTGATCGCCGTGGACAGCGCGGGCTGTCTGGCCCGCACGGACGGGCCGGTCGTCGTGCTGGCCGGGGTGGAGGACCTGGTGGTGGTGGTCGAGGACGGCGTGGTGCTGGTGACCCGCAAGGACGCGCCCGGGGCCGTGCGCGCGGCGGTCGAGGCGGTGCGTGCGGCCGGCCGCGAGGATCTACTTTAGCGGGCCGGCGGCAACCTCCGGGAAAGAGTTGGCTGCTAGGCTCCGCGCACTTTCGAGACGCGGGAAGCGCCGGAGCATCTTCTTGGACTTCGAGATCGTTCGGCCGCAGGATCTGACACCCGCCAGCATCGCACGCTGGGCCGAGCTGCAAGCCGCGGACATCGCCCTGGATACGCCGTTCCTGTCGCCGCAATGGGCGCGGGCGGTCGAGGCGGTGCAGCGCCAGGGCGCGCGTAGCGTGCGCGTGGCGATCCTCAAGGACGGCGGGCGCGAGGTCGGTTTCTTTCCCGCCCGGGTCGGGTCGGTGATCGCCATGCCGGTCGGCGCCCCGATGTGCGACTATCAGGGCCTGATCGCCGAGCCGGGCCTGACCCTGGACCCGCGCGAACTGGTGGCGGCGCTGGGCGTCCACCGGCTCGACTTCACCTTCATGCTCGAGCAGCAGGCCCCGTTTGCTCGTCATGCGCGGGGACGCGACCTCTCCTACCTCATCGACGTGGACGAGGGTTATCAGGCCTATGAGGCCGAGCGCCGGGCGGCGGGGACCTCGGTGCTCAAGGACTGCGACAAGAAGCGCCGCAAGGCCGAGCGCGAGGTCGGGCCGGCGCAGTTCCAGGCCTTTTCCGGCTCGGACGTCGATTTCGACCGGCTCCGGGCCTGGAAGAGCGCGCAATATCGCGCCACCGGACAGACCGACATCTTCGAGACGCCCTGGACGCTGGAGCTGCTGAGGCGGCTGTTCGAGGGCCGCGAGCCGGACTTCGGGGCGGGCCTCTTTACCCTGCATCTGGGCGGGGAACTGGCGGCGGTCCACCTGCACCTGCATGGCCGGCGGACCATCCACGGCTGGATCATCGCCCACGATCCGCGGTTCGACCGCTATTCGCCGGGCCTGCTGCTGTTCCAGGACATCCTGCGCTGGATGGACGGGACGCCCTATACGCGGCTCGATCTCGGCCCCGGCGACTATCGGTTCAAGCGCGAGCTTTCCAACGGCGGCCAGTGGGTGACGCACGGCTTCGTCGGCCTGCCCTCGCCGGCGCTGCTGGCCAGGCGCGCGGCCTATGGCGTGCGGCGCGCGGCCGAAGCGCTGCCGCTGGGACGGATGTCGGCCCTGCCCGGAAAGGCCATGCGGCGCATGGACCTGTGGCGCGGCCTGAGCTGACCCCAGGGCGGGCGCGCGTCCCGCTTGCATTGCGGTTCGGGCCTTGCGCCGCTAGACGTGGCGCACCTCCCACCTCGGCTTGACCATGACGCTTTCCCTCGACGACATTCGCGCAGCCGCCGATCGCCTGAAAGGGCGGATCGAGCGCACGCCCTGCCGCCATTCGCGGACCTTGTCGGAGATCACCGGCGCCGAGGTGTGGGTGAAGTTCGAGAACCTGCAGTTCACCGCCGCCTACAAGGAGCGCGGGGCGCTCAACACCCTGCTGCAACTCTCCGACAACGAAAGGGGGCGCGGGGTCATCGCCGCCTCGGCCGGCAACCACAGCCAGGGCCTGGCCTATCACGCCGCGCGGCTGGGCATTCCGGTGACCATCGTCATGCCGCGCTCGACCCCCTTCGTGAAGGTGCAGCAGACCCGCGGCCACGGCGCCCAGGTGGTGCTGGAGGGCGACAACTACGACGAGGCCTCGGCCGTGGCCATGCGGCTGCGCGACGAGCAGGACCTGGCCTTCGTCCACCCGTTCAACAACCTGCAGGTGATGGCCGGCCAGGGCACGGTCGCCCTGGAGATGCTCGAGGACGTTCCCGACCTGGAGGTCCTGCCTATCCCGATCGGCGGCGGCGGGCTGATCGCCGGCTGCGCGACGGCGGCCAAGTCGCTGAACCCGGGGATCGAGGTGATCGGCGTCGAACCGGCGATGTATCCGTCCTTCACCGCCAAGATGCGCGGCGTGAACGGCGCCAGCGGCGGAGCGACCATCGCCGAGGGCATCGCGGTCAAGCAGGTGGGCGAGCTGTCCTACGCCATCGCCCGGCCGCTGATCGACGAGGTGCTGTTGATCGAGGAGCCGCATTTCGAGCGGGCGGTGGCGCTCTACTGCAATGTCGAGAAGACGGTGGTCGAGGGCGCGGGGGCGGCGTCCCTGGCGGCGCTGCTCGCCTATCCGGACAAGTTCAAGGGCAAGAAGGCCGGGTTGATCGTCACCGGCGGAAATATCGACACCCGCCTGCTGGCCTCGGTGCTGACGCGCGAACTGGTGCGCGACCAGCGCCTGGTCTCGCTGCGGATCATCGGCGACGACCGGCCGGGCCTGCTGGCGACCGTCTCGGCGGTGATCGGCCAGATGGGCGCCAACATCGTCGAGGTGGCGCACAACCGCCTCGCCCTCGATGTGCCGGCCAAGGGCGCGGAGTTCGACATCATGATCGAGACCCGCGACGCCCAGCATACGCAGGAAATCATGGACGCGTTGCGCGAGCACGGCTATCCGCCCCGCGCCGTCTGAGAGGGACACTGAGATGAAGCGCGTTCTTTCCGCCGTGGCCGTCGCCCTGCTGCTGGCCGCCTGCAACCGCGGCGCGGCCACCGCCGACCCGGCGGTGCTGGCCAAGGCGGCCGCCGAGGCCAAGGCCTATATGGACTCCAACGCCAAGGCTGCAGGCGTGCAGACCCTGCCGTCGGGCGTGCAGTACAAGATCGTCCGCTCCGGCCCGGCGAGCGGCCTCAAGCCCGGCCCCGACGATGAGGTGAAGGTCCACTACGAAGGCAAGCTGGTGGACGGGACGATCTTCGATTCCTCGTACGAGCGCGGCCAGCCGGCGGCCATGCCGCTGCCGGCCCTGATCCCGGCCTGGAAGGAAGCCCTGCAGCTCATGCGGCCGGGCGATGAGTGGGTTCTCTACGTCCCGCCGGCCATGGGCTATGGCGAGGAGGGCGCTGGAGAAATCCCGCCCAACAGCGTGCTGATCTTCCGCATCGAACTGATCGACGTGCTGCCCGCGCCGGGGCGCGTCGGCCAGGGCTAGGACGAATCGCCATTCAGGATTCCTGGGCCTGAAAGGCGCTGAACCAATCCGTTCCGGATTCGCCGCCTGGGGCCGCTGACGTCAGCAAGGGATTTCTAGCGGCTGGGCCTTGCGCTCGCTGCCAACGCGAAGTCCACCTCGTTCCCTGTGTACGGGTCTTTATCCTGCCACGTCTCGCCAAGCTTCCGGCCGAGACCAGTGTTGCAGTAGCGCTGAGCGTCGGGACGTTGGGTGCAGATCTTGCCATTTTCCAAGGTCCAGGTTCCGCTGACGGGCTTGCCACGCTCCAGGTCCACATAAGTGTGATCGGGGGCGAACTGGCGGGCGAGGCGGAACTTCTTGAAGGCGGGCATCGTGATGATGAGGGAGCCCTCGAAGAAGTCGGCCATACCGGCTTCGTCCTGCGCGGGAGCGGCTGGCGGAGCGCTCTGGGCGAAGACCGGCGACGAGGCGGCGAGGGCGGCCGCGCAAGTCAGCGCTTTCCAGTGATTGAGCATGTCTCGCCTCCCAGGCCGTCGTTCTGGGGATGAGTGGAGCGCCGCTGGGTTGAGGGCGTCAACCCTGAGGATTCGGCGACGATACGTCTCTTTCAACTCGGACCGTCCATCAACGCCGGCTTTTCGACCCCAGGCCAATGTCTGGTCTTGGCGCGCCCACCTGCCTCGCCCCGGCGGGCGCAACTGCGCCCTATGCGGGCTCAGCCCATCTTCACGCGCAACTGACCCATATAGTCGCGCTTGCCGAGCGGGACGCCGCGGCTGCGGAGCAGGTCGTAGGCGGTGGTGGCGTGGAAGTGCAGGTTCGGCAGCGAGAACGACATCAGGAAGTTCTCGGCGGTGAACGGGATCTTCGTGCCGCGGAACTCGAAGAACACGTCCTTGCCTTCGTAGGCGTTGATCTCGTCCGGCTTGATCGCCGCGAGCCCGGCGTGGGTGTCCTTGATCAGCGCGATCAGCGCCGGCAGGTCCTGGGCGTTCTGGTCGCCGCCCGGCGAGAAGACGCCGGCCTTTACGCCCTCGATGGCGCCCAGCGAATGGTGGGCGACCGAGATCACCTGGAAGCGGAAGTCGAACATGTCCTCGTACATGCGCGAGGCGAGGATTTCCTGCGGGTCGATCCCGTTGTCCTGGCAATGGGCCAAGCTTCGCTCCAGGAAGCCGGCCACCCCGCCGACGGTTTGCAGGAAGGATGCGACGCTGACGTCGTAGAGGGAGATCGCCATGGAACCGGCCCTTGCTCAAGCTTGAAGGGCGGGCACTGTCGGCCGCGTCGTGGCGGCTGACCAGCGGTTTTCAGCGCTATTTGTACATGCCGTCGCGCAGGTTGATCCCGTGTTCGAGATAGGCTTTCAGCGCGCACTGCATCTGGCTCCAGCCCTGGCAGTTGCCGTAGGAGGCCTTGAGGCCGTTTTCGGTCGGACGCCAGCCATGCTCCTCGATGGCGACCAGGGTGCGCCCGTCCTCCAGCGGCTCGAAGGTCATGGTGACGGTGGTGCGATAGCCGGCGTCGGCGATCTGGCCGTCGGCTTCGTCCGGCGGACCGTCATTGGCCGCCCATTCGAGGACGATCTTCTGCTGCGGGACCACCTCCGTCACCCAGACCGGGAAGGCGCCCGGGAAGTCGGCGAAGTCCCAGTAGACGGTGGCGCCGGTCTCGATCCGCCCCTGGGCGCCGCCGGTGGTGAAGTAGCGCGACAGTTCGGCCGGATCGACGACGGCCTCGAACACCTCGGCCACGGGCTTGGCGATGCGGGCGGTCACGCGGAAGGTCAGGTCCATGATCCTGCTCCTTGTTCCTGGCTCCATAATGTTATAGATTTATAACATGTCAAGCGAGTCGGAAAACGACCTGATTTTCAAGGCCTTGGCCTCGCCCACCCGGCGGGGCATCCTCGACCGGCTCCGCGATGCGCCGCTGACCACCGGGGATCTGTGCGGACGGTTTCCGGAACTGGACCGCTGTACGGTGATGCAGCACCTGAAGGTTCTGGAGACCGCGGGGTTGGTGATCGCCTCGCGCCGGGGCCGCGAGCGCTGGAACCATCTGAACTCCATGCCCATCAAGCAGATCCACGACCGCTGGATCGGCCCCTACGCCGAGCGGGCGGTGAGCGTGCTGGAAAGGCTGAAGGCCGACCTGGAAGCCTGACGTACCGACGGTTCGAAAGCTTGCATGGGCGGCGCAGGCGGGTTTTGCTGGCGCCGCAACCAGAAGAACCAGTTAGGGGAAACGCCGCATGCGCCTCGCCAAGCCCCGGATCGCGCCGGTCCAGGACGCCGCCCTCACCGACGAGCAGAAGGAAATCCTCGCCCCGATGGGCGAGCGGGTGCTGAACATCTTCCGGACCATGGTCCAGGCGCCGAAGGCCGCGAAGGGCTTTCTCGCCTGGGGCAACTATGTGTTGTCGAAGAAGAACGACCTGACGCCGCGCGAGCGCGAGATCGTCATCCTGCGCATCGGCTTCCTCTGCCGCTCCGGCTACGAGTGGACCCAGCACGTGCCGATCGGCCAGCGGGCGGGCCTGACCGACGACGATGTGGCGCGCATCAAGGGCGGCGCCGACGCGCCCGGCTGGAGCGCCGCCGACCAGGCGCTGCTGCGCGCCTCGGACGAACTGCACCACGACCAGTTCATCACCGATGCGACCTGGGCGGCGTTGAAGGCGCACTTCACCGACAAGCAGTGCATGGACGTGGTGTTCACCGCCGGCCAGTACACCCAGGTTTCGATGATCCTCAATTCGTTCGGGGTGCAGCTCGACGCGGGCCAGAGCCTCGATCCCGACCTGAAGGGCTTCTGACCATGCGGCTGGCAGGCAAGAGCGCCATCGTCGTCGGGGCGGGTCAGACGCCGGGCGAGACCGTGGGCAACGGTCGGGCCATCGCCCTGCTGTTCGCGCGGGAAGGCGCCGACGTGTTTTGCGTCGACCGCCAGCTCGACCGGGCCCAGGAGACGGTGGCGATGATCGAGGGCGAAGGCGGACGCGCGGCGGCCTTCGCGGCCAACATCGTGCGGGCCGAGGATTGCGCGGCCATGGTCGAGGCGGCCAAGGCGCGGTTCGGCGCCGTCGACATCGTGGTCAACAATGTCGGGATCGGCGGGGGCGGCGACGGCCCGGCCCACCGGCTGACCGAGGACGCGCTCGACCGCATCCTGGCGGTGAACCTGAAAGGCGCCTGGCAGGTCGGCAAGGCCGTCCTGCCGACCCTGCGCGAGCAAGGCGCCGGCTCGATCGTCTACATCTCGTCCCTGGCCTCGATCGCAGGAGGAAACCAGACCGCCTACGAGGTCTCCAAGGCGGCGTTGAACCGGCTGACCACCAGCATCGCCCAGGCCAATGCGTCCAAGGGCGTGCGCTGCAACGCCGTGGCCATGGGCCTGCTCGACACGCCGATGGCCGTGGCCGGCATCGCACAGGCCAGCGGTCAGGAGCAGCAGGCGGTGCGCGAGGCCCGCAACGCGCGCGTGCCGCTGGGCGGCAGGATGGGCACGGCTTGGGACACCGCCTATGCGGCCCTGTTCCTGGCCAGCGACGAGGCGAGGTTCATCACCGGCACGGTGCTGTTCGTCGACGGCGGCATGTCGAGCCGGATCGGCTAGGGTAGGGACGGGGCTGGAAACAAGCCGTGGACGCCGCCTGGACGGCCCTCGGTAAACGCGGCCTTAACGAGGATCTGCAAGACTAAGCCGTCTCATGCGTCCCGACCTCACCCTTCACCATTTCCCGCTCGACCCGGCCTCGCGTCAGGTCCGCCTCGCGCTGGGCGAAAAGCGCCTGCCCTTCGCCGAGGAGCAGGTGCGTTATTGGGAGCGGCCCGCCGCCCTGGTGAAGATGAACCCCTCCGGGCTGACGCCGGTGCTGGTCGCCTCGAACGGCCGCGACAACCTGGTGTTGTGCGAAAGCCGGGCGATCCTCGATCACCTGGAGGAGACCTATCCGGAGCCGCCGCTGCTGGGCCGCGATGCGGCCGAGCGGGCCGAGGCGCGGCGGCTGCTGCAATGGTTCGACCGCAAGTTCGACTACGAGGTCGGCGGTTTCCTGCTTCACGAGAAGATGGAAAAGCGGTTGTTGGGCCTGGGCGCGCCGGACCTGGCCGCCATGCGGGCCGGACGCGAGGCGCTGCGCGCGCACCTGGTCTATGTCGAGGCCCTGCTGGCTGGGCGCGAGTGGCTGGCCGGACGGCGGCTGTCGCTGGCCGATTTCGCGGCGGCGGCGCACCTGTCGGTCATCGACTATTTCGGCGACGTGCCTTGGCGGGACTTCCCGGCGGTGAAGACCTGGTACATGAAGCTGAAATCGAGGCCGTGCTTCCGGCCGCTGCTGGCCGACCGCTGGCCCGGCCTCGCGCCGGCGCAGCACTATGACGACCTCGACTTCTGACACCCGAACGACAGAGCTGATCCGCAAGCGCGCCGTCGAACTCGGCTTCGACGCCTGCCGCTTCGCCGATGCACGCGCGGGCTGGGAGGCCGAGGCGCGCCTGCGCAAGTTCGTAGAGGCCGGCCGCTACGGCGAGATGGGGTGGATGGCCGACACCGAGGCGCGCCGTCGCCATCCGACCGCCATGTGGGAGGGCGCGCGCTCCGCCATCATGCTGGGGGTCAACTATGGGCCCGACCACGACCCGCTGGAGGCGCTGGAGGCCAGGGATCGCGGGGCGATCTCGGTCTACGCCCAGGGCGACGACTATCACGAGCTGATCAAGGGGCGGCTGAAGCAGCTCGCCTCGTTCGTCGCCTCGCGGTTCGGGGGCGAGCTGAAGGTGTTCGTCGACACGGCGCCGCTGATGGAAAAGCCGCTGGCCGAGCGGGCGGGGCTGGGCTGGCAGGGCAAGCACACCAATCTGGTCAGCCGCGACTTCGGTTCCTGGCTCTTCCTGGGCTCGATCCTGACCGAGCTGGAATTGCCGTCGGACGGACCGAGCGGCGGATCGTGCGGCCAGTGCCGGGCCTGCCTGGACGCCTGTCCGACCGGGGCGTTCCCCGCGCCCTACCAGCTCGATGCGCGGCGCTGCATCTCCTACCTGACCATCGAGCTGAAGGGGCCGGTTCCGGCTGAGCTGCGCCCCATGCTGGGCAACCGCATCTATGGCTGCGACGACTGCCTGGCGGTCTGTCCGTGGAACAAGTTCGCCGCCCGGGCGCGCGAGCAGCGGCTGGCGGCGCGCGAGGCGCTGCGCTCGCCCGCCCTGGCCGATCTGCTGGAGTTGGACGACCCGGCCTTTCGCGCGCTGTTCGCCAAGAACCCGGTCAAGCGGATCGGCCGCGACCGCTTCCTGCGCAACGTGCTCTATGCGGCGGGCAATTCCGGGGATGCGGCGCTGGCGGCGCCGGTGAAGCGGCGGCTGGACGATTCCTCGCCGCTGGTGCGCGGGGCGGCGGTCTGGGCGCTGTCGCGGTTGCTGGAGCCGGCGGCGTTCGCGCGGCTGGGCGAGCGCGCTCAGGAGGCCGACGAGGCGGTGTGTGCGGAGTGGGCGGCGGCCGCCCTCGCGCCTTAGGCGGTTTCCTTCAGCATCCGCCGCCGTTCGACGGACGAGGGGATGCGCATGGCCTCACGGTACTTGGCCACCGTGCGACGGGCGATGTCGACGCCGATTTCCTTGAGAATCTCGACGATGCGGTCGTCGGAATGGACCTCGGCCTCGTTGTGTTCGCCGTCGATGAGCTGCTTGATCTTGTGGCGCACGCTTTCGGCCGAGTGCGCCTCGCCGCCTGAGGTCGAAGCGATCGAGGAGGTGAAGAAGAACTTCAGCTCGAACAGGCCGCGGGGCGTGGCGATGTACTTGTTCGAGGTCACGCGGCTGACGGTGGACTCGTGCATGCCGATGGCGTCGGCCACGGTCTTGAGGTTCAGGGGGCGCAGGTGCTCGACCCCGAAGGCCAGGAACCCGTCCTGCTGGCGCACGATCTCGCTGGCGACCTTGAGGATGGTCTTGGCCCGCTGGTCCAGGCTTTTCACCAGCCAGTTGGCGCTGGCCATGCAGTCGGCCACGAAGACCTTTTCCTGCTCGGTGCGCGCGCCGCCCGAGACGCGGGCATGGTAGCGCTGGTCGATCAGCAGCCGGGGCAGGGTGTCGGTGTTGAGTTCGACGTGCCAGAGGCCGCCCAGGCCCTCGCGCACATAGACGTCCGGGGCGACCGGCTGGCTCGGCTCGCCGCCGAAGGCCGCGCCGGGGCGGGGCGTAAGGCCGCGCAGCTCGGCGACCATGTCGCGCAGGTCCTCGTCGTCGACGCCGCAGGCCTTGCGCAGGGCGTTCATGTCGCGCCGGGCCAGCAGGTCGAGATTGTCCAGCAGGGCGACCATGGCCGGATCGCAGCGGTCCCGGTCCTTGAGCTGGATCATCAGGCATTCGCGCACGTCGCGGGCGAACACTCCGACCGGCTCGAAGCCCTGCAAGGTGACCAGCACGGCCTCCACGGCCGGCAGTTCGCAGCCCAGGCGTTCGGCGGTCTCGGTCAGGTCGCAGCGCAGGTAGCCGCCTTCGTCCACCCCGTCGATCAGCACCGCGGCGATGGCGTTGGCGGCGGGCGACAGACCCGCGACGGTCAACTGGTCGTACAGGTGTTCCGAAAGGGTCTTCTCACGGGTGAGCCGGCCTTCGAAATCCTCCGAATCCTCGAAGCTTCCGCCCTTGCCGGCGCGCGACCAGTCGATGGCGCCGCCGGCGTGGGCGGCTTCGGCTGCGTCGCCGGTGGCGTGCTCGCCGGGCGAGGCCTGATCGTGGGCCATGTCCATGTCGGCCGAGGCGGCGTGGTCGGATGCGGCTTCGGCTGAGGCGTCCTCGGCGCGCGGGGTTTCCTCGCGGTCGGGCTCGGAGTCGCGTTCGTCGCGCTGGAGCAGTGGGTTGCGCTCCAGTTCGCCCTCGACGAAGGCTTCGAGTTCAAGGTTCGACAGTTGCAGCAGCTTGATCGCCTGCTGCAACTGAGGGGTGATGACCAGCCCCTGCCCTTGACGAAGCTCTAACCGCGCCCCCAGCGCCAAATCCGCTCTCCTGGCCTGAATCTTGCTGGTCAGGTTAGCGCGGGCATCACAACCGAAGTGTTAACCGGACGGCCAAGCTTTCCGCTTGGTCGCGCGCTGCGACGATGCGGGATTGGCGTCCGTAGCCCTTGCCGCCAATATGCTGCCATTAGCTGTCAGCACCGCTGGGCGATGCTGCGGCCCCATGAAGCAGATTTCCATGCGCCGCGCCGACCGCCTGTTCCAGATCATCCAGATCCTGCGCCGGGCGCGCGGGCCGATCACCGCCGACGCGATTGCCGAGGAGCTGGAGACCTCCAAGCGCACGGTCTATCGCGACATCGCCACCCTGATGGGCCAGAGGGTGCCGATCCGCGGCGAGGCGGGCATGGGCTATGTGCTGGATCAGGGTTTCGACCTGCCGCCGCTGATGCTGACTCCCGACGAGATCGAGGCGGCGGTGCTGGGCGCCCAGTGGGTGGCCAGCCGGGGCGACCCGTCCCTGGCGCGTGCGGCCCAGGACCTGATCGCCAAGATCGGCGCCTCGGTGCCCGAGCGGCTGCGCCCCTATGTACTGGAGCCTGCGGGGCGCGCGGTGCCGGCCTGGCGCGCGGGGGCGCCCGACCAGCTCGACATGGCGCAGGTGCGGGCGGCGATCCATGGCGGCCGCAAGCTCTCGCTGCGCTATCGCGACGAACAGGAGCGCCAGACCGAGCGGGTCATCTGGCCGGTGACCGTCGGCTATCACGAGACGGTGCGCATCCTGGTCGGCTGGTGCGAACTGCGCGCAGCCTTCCGCAACTTCCGCACCGACCGGGTGGTGGCCTGCGATTTCCTGGACGAGCGCTATCCAGAGCGCCCGGCGCTGCTGCGCGCCCGCTGGCGGGTCGAGCGCGAGGCGGAGGGGCGGCGCCATCTGGAGAAGATGCGCCCTGACGCCTCAGTCTGAGGGTGGGCGCCGGCAAAGTATAGATAACAAGCTTTGCTGTTATTCTTTAAGTATAATTTCCAGTATTTGCAAGTCGTCGTTTTCGCCATATAGGCGAATTCAGGCGTCGACCGAGAACGACGTTATTAATACTAATGGCGGGCGGTTCCCCCACTGCCTGCAAGGGAGAACGCTCATGGCGCGTCATGGCATATATCCGCACGACATAGTTCCGCCGCGGTCGAAATACTTCGACTCCGGCCGCTTCGGCCGCATGTTCGGCGACTTGCCGCCTTTTGCTTCGGACACGCCGGAGATTCGCGCAGCCCTGCTGGAGATCGGCAAGGTCGGCGGCGTGATGGACGCCAAGGACAAGCTGTCCGAAGGGCCGATCAAGCTGATCACCGACGCGCCGCTGTCGACCAAGAACCCGAACAATCCGACCCTCACGGCAGGTTTCACCTTCCTGGGCCAGTTCATCGACCACGACATCACTTCCGATCCGACTTCGAGCCTGGAGCGCCAGGCCGACCCGGAGCAGATCTCGAACTTCCGCACGCCGAGTCTGGGGCTCGACAACGTCTATGGCGCAGGTCCGGGCGGCAGCCCGCACCTCTACGACCAGAGCCCGGCCGGCCAGGGGATCAAGTTCCTGCTGGAGGAGACCGGCACGCCCGGCAAGTTCGACGTGCCGCGCAACAGCCAGGGCGTGGCGCTGATCGGCGATCCGCGCGACGACGAGAACCTGATCATCTGCCAGCTCCAGGTCGCGTTCCTGAAGTTCCACAATGCGGTGGTCGACCACGTGAAGGCCAAGTTCGGCCTGACCCGGCCCGATGCGGTGTTCGCCGAGGCCCAGCGGATCGTGCGCTGGCACTACCAATGGATCGTCGTGCACGAGTTCCTCAAGAAGACCTGCGGGACGGCGATCGTCGACGACGTGCTGGCGAACGGGCGCAAGCACTACAAGTGGAACAACGAGCCCTATATCCCGGTCGAGTTCTCGGTCGCGGCCTATCGCTTCGGCCATAGCCAGATCCGGCCGTCCTATCGGGCGAACTTCACGGGCAATCCCGGCGGCCAGCCGTTCTTCGGCATGATCTTCACCCCGACCCCGTCCAATCCGCTGGACCCGGACGACCTGTCCGGCGGTTGCCGCGCGCCCCGGCGGTTCGTGGACTGGCCGACCTTCTTCGACTTCGGCGACGGCCAGGTGCGGCCGAACAAGAAGATCGACACCGCCCTGTCGACGGCCCTCTTCAAGCTGCCCGGCTCGGTGGTCGCCAATCCCGATCCGAAGACCAACCCCTCGTCCCTGGCCCAGCGGAACCTGCTGCGGCACCTGACCTTCTCGCTGCCCTCGGGGCAGAAGGTGGCCAAGGCCATGGGGCTGACGCCGCTCTCCAAGGGCGACCTGGCGGACCTGAAGCCGCACGGCCTGGACGACCGTACTCCGCTCTGGTTCTACATCCTGCGCGAAGCCCAGGTGGCCGAGAACGGCGAGCGGCTGGGGCAGGTCGGCGGCCGGATCGTCACCGAGGTGTTCCACGGCCTGCTGGAAGGGGACCGCAGCTCCTACCTGTCGCAGGAGCCGGACTGGCAGCCGAACCTCCCGACGGTGGACGCTTCGAAACAGGGCGACGATTTCACCATGGTCGACCTGCTGCGGTTCGCGGGCGTGGCGTGATCCCCAAGGGGGGCGGTCGAGGAGGCCGCCCCTATTCCTGGCCGAAGCGCTCGCCCAGATAGACGCGGCGGACTTCCGGATCGTCGACGATCTGGTCGGGCGTGCCTTCGAACAGCACTTCGCCGGCATGGATGATCGAGGCGCGGTCGATGATGTCGAGCGTCTCGCGGACGTTGTGGTCGGTGATCAGGATGCCGATGCCGCGCCCCTTCAGATAGGCGATCACCTCGCGGATGTCGGCGATGGCCAGCGGGTCGATGCCGGCGAAGGGCTCGTCCAGCAGCATGAAGGACGGCTCGCTGGCGAGCGCGCGGGCGATCTCCACGCGGCGGCGCTCGCCGCCCGACAGCGAGATGGCCGGGGAGTTGCGCAGATGCTCGATGCGCAGTTCCTGCAACAACTCGGTCACGGTCTGCCTGGCGCGGGCCTGGCTGCGTTCGCGCAGTTCGACCACCGCCATCACGTTCTCCTCCACCGTCATGGCGCGGAAGATCGAGGTCTCCTGCGGCAGGTAGCCGACGCCCATGCGCGCGCGCTGGTACATCGGCTGTCGGGTGATGTTCTCGCCGTCCAGGTAGATCGAGCCGTAGTCGGCGGGGATCAGGCCGGTGATCATGTAGAAGCAGGTAGTCTTGCCCGCGCCGTTCGGACCGAGCAGGCCGACGACCTCGCCGCGGGCCAGGCGCAGGGAGACGCCCTTCACCACCGGGCGCTTGCGGAAGGACTTGCCGATGTTGTCGACCACCAGGCCGTCCAGCGGCAGGGTCGCTTCGGCCTCGCGGCTGTCGGGCTGCAAGGGCGGTTCGCCTAGCGCCGCGAGGCGGCCGGGCCCGCCTTCTGGTTCGGATAGATCACTGCGCGCGGGCGGGCCTTGCCCGGGCCCTTGGCGCCGGCCTCCATCTGGGCGTCGCCGGTGGCCGAGTTCACCACCAGTCGCGAACCGCGGATCACGTTCTGGCCGGAGACGGCCACGACGTCGCCAGTGATGACGATGCGCTCGGCGCCGACGTCATAGACGGCGTTGTCGCCGCGCACCTTCTGCTGGGGCGTGACGTAGTAGACGTTGCCGATCGCCTCCATGCGGTCGAGCGCCCCGCACGCGCCCTGGCCGTTCGCCTTGCCGGGGGCTTTCTTGGAATAGGTCTTGATGGTGTCTGCGCGCAGGCGGGTGCGGTCCTGCAGCGCTTCAGCCGAACCGCTCCAGATCGACATACACTGGTTGTTCACGACCTCCAGCGCGTCGGCGGTGATGTCGACGGGGGCGTCGGAACCGCCGGCGATCTGCGCCGCCGCGGGGCCTGCCAGGCCCAGCGCCAAGGCCGCAACGGCCGCCAGCTTCGTCATTTCAAGCCCGCTCATGCTCATGAAGCCCATCTGGGAAGCCTGGTCCGAAAGGTCGAGTCCGAAAGCTCTACTTCGAATCGATGCGTCCGCGCACCCCGCCCTTGAAGACCAGCCGCTCGCCCTTGTCGTACACGCCATAGGACTTCGCGGTGATTTCGCCAAGCGAGGACGAACCGGAGATCGGTCCCTCGCCCTCCAGTTCGCCGGTGGCGGTGTTGAAGATCGAGCTGAGGGTGTCGAAGCTGGTGTCCGCGCCGCTCATCCTGACGCCGCCGTCGAGGTTCAGGACGCGGCGGTCCTCGCTGTAGACGCCGGACTTGGCGGTGACGCGCCGGGGATTGACGCCCTCGGCGTCGAGGATCAGGGCCGGCTCCTCCAGCAGTACGCGCTGGTAGTCGTTCTCATCGCGCACCGCGGCTGTGGCGGTGATGACGAAGGCGCGGCCCTTGTCGTCCTTGCCCACGAAACGCGGGTTCACCAGTTCGATCGGCGCGTCCGCCTCGCGCGGCGCAGCGTCGCGGCCCAGGAAGGTGGTGTGCAGGACGAAACCGGCCATGGCCAGCAGGATCAGGGCGATCAGCGCCGGCAGGATCACCCGCAGGCGGCGGATCAGGCGCGAGCGCCGCCGCCAGCGCTCGAAGTCCCGGCCGTGCGGCTGCGCTGGAACGGCGGCGGCCAGGGTCATGGCCGCCTCAGGAATGCGCGAAGATGTCGACCCCTTCCCAACCCCTCACGTCCAGCAGGGCGCGGTGGGGAAGGAAGTCGAAACAGGCGCGGGCCAAGCCGTCGCGGCCCTCGCGGACCAGCATGGCGTCCAGCTTGGCGCGCAGGGCGTGCAGGTGCAGGACGTCGGAAGCCGCATAGGCCACCTGGTCGTCGCTGAGCTTGGCGGCGCCCCAGTCCGAGCTCTGCTGGGTCTTGGAGATGTCGACGCCGAGCAGTTCGCGGCAGACGTCCTTCAGGCCGTGGCGGTCCGTATAGGTGCGCGCCAGCTTGGAGGCGATCTTGGTGCAGTAGACCGGAGCCGTCATCACCCCCAGATGGAGGTGGAACATGGCGATATCAAAGCGGCCGAAGTGAAAGATCTTCAGGATCTTCGGGTCGGTCAGCACGCGCTTCAGGTTGGGCGCGTCGTAGG
The DNA here is from genome assembly GCF_041920015.1 of Phenylobacterium sp. GTDB lineage: Bacteria > Pseudomonadota > Alphaproteobacteria > Caulobacterales > Caulobacteraceae > Phenylobacterium. The sequence continues at coordinate 345 of NZ_JAYRST010000040.1, read as the reverse complement.
TCGAGCGGTCGAACTGGACGAGATGCGCATCGCCCCGGCCGTCGGAAAGCTGGACCACGCAGAGCGGGTCGCGGCCGAGCGCAAGGCCCATGGTCTCGGAATCGACGGCCACAGCCGTCGCGTCGGCGAAGACATCGCCGGGCAGGTCACCGATATGCAGGAAGTTGGCCAAGGGCCTCTCGCTCCGAACTCGTAGGTTTATCTCTCCCTATAGGAGAGAAGGAATGGTGCCCAGGAGAGGACTCGAACCTCCACGACCTTTCGGCCACTGGCACCTGAAGCCAGCGCGTCTACCAATTCCGCCACCTGGGCCCGTTCCCTTCGGATCGGGAGGGCGCTCTTTAG
>NZ_JAYRST010000039.1:0-27297 GCF_041920015.1 Phenylobacterium sp. | reverse complement strand
CGCTCTTCTCTTCATGGCGCTGGACCAGTTCTACCAAGCCGCCTTCGGCGATGTCGTGGTGCACGCCGAAGCGAGCATGGGCATCCTGCGCATCATCCCGGAATTCCTCTACGGGGTGGCCCTCTACCACTTGGGAGTACGGCTGCTGCTTGGTCGGCGGGCCGCTGTCCTCTTCGCCTGGGCGGCGGCGATTCTTCTCGTCGCGCTCATGCACCTGAAGGCCGATGACCGATGGGTCGTCGCCGCGGCGGGCCCGCTCGTACTGGCTCTGGCCATGCTATCGAAGGTACAAGCCGAGGGCGTCCTCAAGGCGCGCTGGCCCCGTCTCGGCGGCGAAGCCTCCTATGCGCTCTATCTCGTCCACATGCCCATCCTGATCGCCTGGAAGGGCGTCTGGTCGGCCGCCCAGGGGCGCGACAGCCAATATGTCCTCGGCTGGTGGGAGGTGGCCGCCCTCCTGGCGCTTTCGCTCTTAGCGGCCATCGCCCTTCACCTGCTGTTCGAAGGCCCGGCTCGTGCCTGGATTCGGCGCAGGGCGGATCGTCTTTGGCCCGCCCCTGAGGCGCGGGCCCAGATGCCGCCAGGCTCCCAGCCGCCCGACGTCTAGGTCATGGGGTCAGGGGCGAGCGATCGCCTTGGGCGGGCGCGGGGCACCCTGCCCGCCGCGGATGTGCTCAGGGCTTCGGCGTGCGTCCGCCATGCTTGTCGAGCCAGGCCTGCAGCTCGGCAATCTCCTTGCGCTGCTCGTCCGCCGTTTTCTGCGCCATCCTCTTGATCTCCGCGTCGTCACCATGCTTCAGCACCGCCTCCGACATGGAGACCCCGCCCCTATGGTGCTCGATCATCTTGAGCGCCCAGGCTCGATCGGGATCGGCGTCGTTGGCGGACATCATCTTCTGATGCATGTCCTGCATGCCCTTCATGTAGTCCTGCTTGGCCATTTGGCCGTGCTGCATCCCGGCGCCGCTCTGCTGAGCGACCGCCGGGGCGGCGAGCAGCACGGCCGCAGCCGCAACGATGGCGATCATTTTCATCTGTGAGCCTTTTGCGATCAGTGGAACGTCTGGAGGGCGGCCTGACAGGCCTGTTCGCACCGCCGGCACGACTCGGCGCAGATGCGGCAGTGCTCATGCATGCTGGCGTGACGCTCGCATTCCTCGGCGCAGAGGCGGCAAGCCTCCTCGCATGCCTTCAGTACACTCTGGATGATCGGCTCGTTTGAGCCGGTGCGGCGCGATGCGATGTGACCGGCCGCCGTGCAGATGTCGGCGCAGTCCAGGTTCAGGCGGATGCACTGGGTTAGCTGCGCGACCATCTCCTCGCCCAGGCAGGCGTCAGCGCACGACGTGCAGCTCTGAGCGCAGTCGAAGCACTCCTCGATACAGCGGATCAGGCTGTCATTTGTGTTTCCGCGGACCTGGGGGTGCGTACTGATCATTTCATGGGCGTGCATAGCCGTCCTCCGTATGCAGGTGAATGGCCGCTCAACCCCTCCCCGAGGCGCCGGTTCCGGATCTGGAAATAAACCGGAAAAGTGTGATCGCGCGTGAGGGGGTGAATGTCTGGCTGCGTATTCAAGGCTGCAGTGCGTTTCCTATAGTTCAGCCGGTCTGATGCCTTCTTGACCTTCCAACGACTGGAACGTGCAGGCTGGGGCCGCAAAGAGGTAAGCTGCCTTCAGCCGCGCGGCGCCGTCTCAGTAGCGGCGTCGCGCCGGCGTAGGCTCGGCGGGACCTCGAGGACTTAGTCGAGGGTTCTGCCCCGACGACTGCGTAGCGATTGATGACGGGCGGCTGTGCCGCCAATGGGAGCTACTCGCATGCCCGAAGACCCCGAAAAGCACGTCTCGACGGACGGCGCAGATGACGGAGCGCGCCCCCATCATCATCATGGCCATGAGCGCCACGGCCATAGTGGGCCGGACTCGGTCGCAGCGACAGCGGCCGTAAAGGATCCGGTCTGCGGAATGGACGTCGACCCGGCCAAGACCCCGCACAAGGCGCTCTACGAGGGTCACGAGTACTTCTTCTGTTCGGCCGGGTGCCAGGCGAAGTTCCAGAAGGAGCCCTCCCGCTATACGGCAAGCGCGCCGCGGCCTATGCCGGCGGCCCCGGTCGGCACGATCTACACCTGCCCGATGCATCCTCAGATCCGCCAGGTGGGGCCGGGCTCCTGCCCGATCTGCGGAATGGCGCTGGAGCCGGAGGTGATGACCTCCGAAACGGGCCCCAGCCCAGAGTTGAAGGATATGACCCGACGCTTCTGGATCGGGCTGGTCCTCGCCCTGCCCGTGTTCGCCCTGGAGATGGGGGGGCATCTCACGGGCATGATGATGCGCCTCGAAGGGCAGACCTCCGCCTGGATCCAACTGGCCCTCGCCACGCCCGTCGTCCTCTGGTCGGGGTGGCCGTTCTTCGAGCGGGGCGCGCGCTCGCTCGCGACCCGCAGCCTCAACATGTTCACGCTGATCGCCATGGGCGTCGGCGTGGCGTGGCTCTACAGCGTCGTCGCGACCTTGGCGCCGCACATCTTCCCGCCGGCCTTCCGGCGCGAGGACGGTTCGGTCCCGATCTACTTCGAAGCCGCCGCCGTCATCACGGTCCTCGTCCTCCTGGGCCAGGTCCTGGAACTACGCGCGAGGGAGCGCACCTCCGGCGCGATCAAGGCGCTTCTCGACCTGGCGCCCAAGACCGCCCGCAGGCTGCGCGACGACGGTTCGGACGAGGAGGTCACCCTCGACCTGATCGCCGTGGGCGATCGTCTGCGCGTGCGGCCCGGCGAAAAGGTGCCGGTGGACGGCGAGATCCTGGAGGGCCGGGTGTCCATCGACGAGTCGATGGTCACGGGCGAGTCCATGCCGGTGACCAAAGAACCCGGCGCGAAGGTGGTGGGCGGCGCGATCAACAAGACCGGCTCCTTCGTCATGCGCGCCGATAAGATCGGGGCGGACACCCTCCTCTCGCAGATCGTTCAGATGGTCGCCCAGGCCCAGCGGAGCCGCGCCCCCATCCAACGGATGGCCGACCAGGTCTCCAGCTGGTTCGTCCCCAGCGTGATCGCGGTCGCCCTTGTGGCGTTCGTCGTCTGGGCGCTCGTCGGCCCGGATCCGCGAGTTGCGTTCGCCCTCGTCGCCGCCGTCTCGGTCCTGATCATCGCCTGCCCCTGCGCGCTCGGCCTCGCCACGCCCATCTCCATCATGGTGGGCGTTGGGCGAGGGGCGCAGGCCGGCGTTCTGATCAAGAACGCCGAGGCGCTCGAGCGCTTCGAAAAGATCGACACCCTCGTGATCGATAAAACCGGGACGCTCACCGAGGGCCGACCGGCGGTCACAGCCATTCGACCTGCGCAGGGCCAGGATGAGGCCGAGGTCCTGCGGCTCGCCGCTAGCCTGGAGCGGGCGAGCGAGCATCCGCTCGCCGACGCCATCGTGCGCGCCGCCACGGAACGCGAACTGTCGCTCTCGCAACCTGCCGAGTTCGACTCGCCCGTCGGCAAGGGGGTGCTGGGTGTCGTCGATGGCCGCCGCCTGGTGATCGGCTCCGGGAAGTTCCTGAAGGAACAGGGTGTCGATACCGGGGCCTTGGAGGAGGCGGCAGACGCGCTCCGAACCGATGGCGCCACCGCGATCTTCATGGCGCTGGACGGCCAGGCGGCGGCGATTTTTGCGATCGCCGACCCGATCAAGACCACATCGTTCGCCGCCGTTCAGGGCTTGAAGGCGGAGGGCGTGCGCCTTGTGATGATGACCGGCGACAATCGCAAGACGGCTCAGGCGGTCGCGCGCAAGCTTGGCATCGACGAGGTCGAGGCGGAGGTTCTGCCGCAGGACAAGGCGGCCGTCGTCGAGAAGCTCATGCGCGAAGGCCGCAAGGTCGCCATGGCCGGCGACGGCGTGAATGACGCCCCTGCCCTGGCTGCCGCCGAAGTCGGCATCGCGATGGGGGCGGGCGCTGACGTGGCGATCGAGAGCGCTGGCGTGACGCTCTTGAAGGGCGATCTCGACGGGATCGTCAAAGCACGACGCCTGTCCCGTGCGGTGATGCGCAACATCCGCCAAAACCTGTTCTTCGCCTTCGCCTACAACGTCGCAGGCATTCCCGTGGCGGCAGGTGTTCTCTACCCGTTTACAGGTTGGCTCCTCTCGCCGGCCATCGCGGCGGCGGCCATGGCGCTGTCGAGCGTCAGCGTCATCACCAACGCCCTGCGCCTGCGCTCCGTCCGGCTTTAAGCCCGAAACCCCCATCCATCCGAGGGGGGCGGCTTTTCGCGCGCGTATTCCAAGGAGATCGATCGGCGACTCCGACCGTCGGCGGCAGATTCCGCGCGCTCTTGACCTTCCTATCATGGGAAGGCCCATTTGAGCTGGGCATCGTCGTTGAGGAGCCAGCCAATGCCCGAACAAATCCTTCAGCCGCTGGAGATTCCCGTCCTGGGGATGACCTGCGCGAGCTGCGTCGGCCGCGTGGAGAAGGCGATCTCGGCCGTCCCTGGCGTCGTTCGCGCCTCAGTGAACCTCGCCGCCGAGCGCGTCCACGTGGAGCTGACGCCCGAAGGCCAGTCTGCGGCCGTCGTCGAAGCGATCCGCAAGGCCGGGTACGAGCCGCTTGAACACACCCTCGAACTGAAGATCGAGGGCATGACCTGCGCCAGCTGCGTCGGGCGGGTGGAGCGGGCGCTTCGCGCCGCGCCGGGCGTGCTGCAAGCGCAGGTCAACCTCGCTACGGAGCGCGCCACGGTCACCGTGGTCGAGGGCGCTGATACAGCCGCCTTGGTCGCCGCCGTCGAAAAGGCCGGCTACCACTCCGCGCCGATCGTCGAAGCCGGCCCGGACTTCGCCGATCGCGAACGTGAGGCGCGCGCGGCGGAGGTCAGGGGACTGAAGCGGGCAGTGGGCCTCGCCGCCCTAGCGACGATCCCACTGTTCTTGATCGAGATGGGCCGCCATTTCGTGCCCGGCGCCCACCATCTCCTGGCAAGCACGATCGGCGAGCAGCCTTGGCGCTTGATCAGCTTCGCGCTGGCCGCCTTCGTGTTGTTCGGTCCGGGCTTGCGCTTCTATCGCAAGGGCGTGCCGAACCTCGTTCGGCGCACGCCGGACATGAATTCCCTCGTGGTGCTCGGCGCGACGGCCGCGTTCGCTTATTCAACCGTCGCCACCTTCATGCCCGGCCTGCTGCCGGCCGGAGCCAACCACATCTACTTCGAAGCCGCCGCCGTGATCGTCACCCTGATCCTGGTCGGACGCCTGTTCGAGGCCCGGGCGAAGGGCCGCACCAGCGAGGCGATCAAGCGTCTGATGACGCTGCAGGCGAAGACCGCGCGCGTGGAGCGGGCGGGTGCGGTCCTCGAGGTTCCCGTCTCCGAGGTCCTCGTCGGGGACGTCGTCGTGGTCCGGCCGGGGGAACGGGTGCCGGTGGACGGCGAAGTCCTAGACGGGGCCTCTTACGTGGACGAATCCATGATCACGGGCGAGCCGATCCCGGTCGAGAAAGGTCCGGGCGCCGCTGTGGTTGGCGGCACGGTCAACAAGACCGGGACTTTCCGCTTCCGCGCCACCAAGGTGGGCGCGGCCACCCTGCTCGCCCAGATCGTGCGGATGGTCGAGGCCGCCCAGGGCGCCAAGCTGCCGATCCAGGCTCTCGTCGACAAGGTCACCAGCTGGTTCGTGCCGGCCGTCATCGTCGGCGCTGTCTTGACCTTCGCCGCCTGGCTGATCTTCGGCCCCAGCCCGGCGCTGAGCTTCGCGCTGGTCAACGCCGTGGCGGTGCTGATCATCGCCTGCCCGTGCGCCATGGGCCTAGCGACCCCCACGTCGATCATGGTCGGCACCGGCCGCGCCGCGGAGCTGGGCGTCCTCTTCCGCCGCGGCGAGGCCCTGCAGAGCCTGCGCGACGTCCAGGCGGTCGCCTTCGACAAGACCGGGACACTGACGCTCGGCCGCCCGATCCTGACGGATGTCCGCGTCACGGATGGGTTCACGGAGTCCGATCTCCTGCGCTTGGTGGCGGCAGTCGAAAGCCGCTCGGAACATCCGATCGCCCAGGCGATCGTCGAGGCGGCCCAAGCCCGCGGCTTGCAGCTGCCCGAGTTGTCCCGCTTCGCGGCTCTTCCCGGCTTCGGCGCTGAAGCGCTCGTCGATGGCCAGCGGATCCAGGTTGGCGCGGACCGCTTCATGGCGAAGCTCGGTGTCTCGGTCGCCGCCTTCGCCACGGACGCGGAACGCCTCTCAGGTGAGGCCAAGACGCCGATCTATGCGGCGATCAATGGCGAACTCGCAGCCATCCTCGCCGTGGCCGACCCGATCAAAGACACCACGGCCGAGGCCCTGGCGGCGCTGAAAGCGGCGGGTCTGAAGGTGGTGATGATGACCGGAGACAATCGGCGGACGGCGCAGGCGGTCGGCGCGGCGCTCGGCTTGGACGAGGTGATCGCCGAGGTGCTGCCCGACGGCAAGGTCGCCGCCGTGAAGGACCTGCAGCAGCGCTATGGCCGCGTGGCCTTCGTCGGCGACGGCGTCAACGATGCCCCGGCCCTGGCGAGCGCCGACGTCGGGATCGCCATGGGAGCTGGAACGGACATCGCCATCGAGAGCGCCGACGTGGTGCTGATGCGCAGCGACCTGCGCGGCGTGGCCACGGCGATCGCGCTCAGCCGTGCGGTGCTGCGGAACATCCGCCAGAACCTGGTCTGGGCGTTCGGCTACAACGTGGTGCTGATCCCGGTCGCCGCCGGGCTGCTCTACCCGGGCTTCGGCCTGTTGCTCTCGCCCATGGTCGCCGCTGGCGCCATGGCCCTCTCCAGCGTCAGCGTGCTCGTCAACGCCCTGCGCCTTCGCGCCTTCAAGCCTTTGGCCCCCCGATCGGTCGCATTCCAGCCCACAGTCCAAGGAGCCGCCGCATGAACATTGGTCAGGCGTCAAAGGCCACCGGCGTGACTGCTAAGATGATCCGCTATTACGACGAGATCGACCTGGTGCGGCCGGCGAGCCGGACGGACTCGAACTACCGCGAATACGACGATCGCCAGATCAACGAGCTTCGCTTCATCAAGCGCGCGCGCAGCCTGGGCTTCTCTATGGACGAGATCACCCAGTTGTTGTCGCTTTGGCGGGATCGTGCGCGGCCCAGCCGAGAGGTGAAGGCCATCGCGGACCGCCACGTGGCGGATCTCGACGCCCGTATCGCCGAGATGCAGGCGATGGCCGACACGCTGCGCCACCTCTCACACTGCTGCGCAGGCGACGATCGGCCGGACTGCCCGATCCTTACGGATCTGACGGAAGGCAAAGAGCCGTCGGTGCCCGCCAGACGGCGGCCGTCCTTCAACCGCTAGTCCTGTAAAATCCGCCCGGCCGGCAAATGATGACGATGGCGGAACTTCCCGTCTGAAGATGAGTCGCGGACTCACGTTGCCGCTTTGCAATGGAACGACAGCAAACATTCCCATTGTAGAAATCTTCGTCCAAGACCCGCTATGTCACACAAGCTTTCCCACGATTGGAAGGGTGCGCCCCTCCAGGACTTGGCTAGTCAGTACATGGCCATCGAGGGCTTTACGTTTGGCTTCAATGCCGGCAGCGAGCGGTACGACTATCAAGTCTCCGTCGGCGACGGAGGGCGCGACGTCCTCAGTGGCAGAGCCGATCGGGACCACTTCTGGGGTCTGGACGGCGATGACCAGCTCTCCGGCACGGCGAGAGCGACGTGTTCTACGGCGATCAGGGCTGAGATACTCTGAGCGGCTTACCTCGACGTCGGCCGTTGAACTGAGACCCACCGCCAAAGCGTTCTTGTAGATCTCCGCTGATGCAGTCGAAGTGCGCGCCGAAGAGACGGCCTAGGTGGCGCCCGATCACCCGGGCCATAGGCCCAGAGACCTCGACAGATTGAAGAACCCTCGCACCGTCCAGGCGAGGGCTGATGTGGATGGCGAACTCCATGAGGAGGACCCTCCTGAGGCCAGCCTCCCAAGAGATCAACCCGAGCGGCTCCAGCGCGACCACGTTGCCCGGCAGATTGAAGTAAAACGGGCTGATACGGCCGCGACGGAGCAGGATCCCGTAGTCCATCTTTCCTCCGGGCTTGAGCTCGCCTCTGATGCGAGCGGCCTGCGTCCAGGCTCCATACCCTTCGAATTGAACGAGCGAGTCCCACACCCGCTTGGGGGAGGCGCCCACGTCGATTTCTTTGGCGACGCGAGCCATTTTCAGACCCTACACATCGGGCGCTTGCGAGCCCGTAGGCCCGGGCAGAAGACGCTCCGGACCTGGGCGGGGCTGTTTTCGCCTGGACCGCTATGCATGCTGCTTGTCCCGAGGCGTGGTCCCGCCCAGTGCGCCGAACGCCCCTTCGCGATAGGCCAGCAAACGCAGCGCATTCGCTACAACAAGCAGCGTGGATCCCTCATGGAAGATTACCGCCGCGCCGATCTTCAGGCCGAAGATCGTCGCCGGGATAAGGAACGCGACCATTCCGAGGCTGACAAACAGGTTCTGTTTGATGACGGCGCTCGTGCGACGGCTGAGGCCGACGGCAAAGGGCAGCCGCCGCAGGTCGTCGGCCATCAGCGCAACATCGGCGGTCTCCAGCGCGACATCCGAGCCGGCGGCGCCCATTGCCACACCGACCGTTGCGTTCGCCATGGCCGGCGCGTCGTTGACGCCGTCGCCCACCATCGCCACGCGCCCTTCCTGCTCGCGCATGGTCTTGATGAACTCAACCTTGTCCTCGGGCATGAGGCCGCCCCGCGCCTCGGTCAAGCCGAGCTGCGAGGCAATTGCGTCGGCGACTCCCTGGTTGTCGCCCGACAACATCACGAGCCGCTTCAGACCCATCCCGCGAAGCTGTGCGATCACCTCCGCCGCGCCTTCACGTGGCGTATCCTGGAGAGCGAGAACGCCAAGGTAGGCGCCCGCTGAGCGCACCACCATCACGGTGCGACCCGATCTAGCCAGTCGCTCCGCCTCTGAACGCACCTCCTCGGGCACAGGCGGGCCATCGATCGCCTCGAAGAGCTTCAGCTTGCCGATGAAGACATCCTCGCCGCCGTAGCGACCTCGGACCCCTTGTCCCGTTATGCTCTCGACGCTCTCGGCTCGGCCCGGCGCCGCCGTAAGCGTCTCGGTCGCCGCCGTGACCACGGCGGCCGCCAAGGGGTGGTCGCTCTGCGCTTCGACGGCCGCGGCGGTCTCAAGGAGCCGTTCCTTGGTCACGCCGATGGCTGGGACCACGTCCGTGACGCGCGGCCGGCCCTCCGTCAGGGTCCCGGTCTTGTCGAAGGCGAGCGCCTTCAGCGTGCCGAGGTTCTCGAGCGGTCCGCCCCCTTTCACAAGCACGCCGCCGCGTCCAGCTCGCGCGACACCGCTCAGCACAGCGCTGGGCACGGAGATGGCCAGGGCGCAGGGGCTTGCCGCCACCAACACGGCCATCGCTCGGTAAAAGCTCACGCTGAAGGGCTCGTCCACGACGAGCCAGGCGAACATCAGCATCGCGACCATCAGCAGAACGGCGGGCACGAAGATGCGCTCGAACTTGTCGGTGAATCGCTGTGTCGGCGAGCGCTGGGCCTCCGCCTCGGCGACCATGGTCACCACGCGCGCGAGGGTGGTCTCGCTCGCCCGGCGGGCGACCCTCACCTCCAGAGCCCCTGCCCCGTTGATCGTCCCGGCGAACACGCGGTGGCTGGCCTCCGCGGACTCGAAGGTCGCCTCTTGCGGAGCCGGGCTCTTGTCGACCGGCACGCTTTCCCCAGTCACCGGCGCCTGGTTGACGGCGCTCTCGCCGATGATGACGACCCCGTCAGCCGGCAGGCGCTCATTGGGTCGGACGAGGACGATGTCCCCGACCTCAAGCGCCTCGACCGCAACCTCTTCGATCGCCTCGCCGCGTCTGCGGCTGGCGCGTTCGGGCGCCAGGGCCGCCAGAGCCTCGATCGCTCGTCGGGCGCGGCCCATCGCATAGTGTTCAAGCGCATGCCCGAGGCTGAATAGGACGAGCAGCAAGGCGCCTTCCGCCCATTCGCCGAGCGCGGCGGCGCCAGCCGCTGCGACCAGCATGAGGGTGTCGATCTCGAACCGGCGCTTACGCAGGTTCTCCACCGCCTCGCGCAGCGTGAAGTAGCCGCCAAAGATGTAGGACAGGCCATAGAACGCGAGCGGGACAGGGCCGCTGAGGCGAAACGACGCCAGCCAGCCGACCAGAAGCGCGAGCCCCGAAAGCAGGGCGAATACCAACTCGGTGCGCTCGCCAAAGACGCCACCATGCTTGTGGCCGTGGCCCTCGCCTGGCTTGTGCTTATGGCCGGCGTGCTCGTCGCGCGAAGCGCTGGCTGAAGCAGGCGCCTGTCCCAGGGCCGCTGCATGATCGTTCAGGAATGCCTTGAGAGTCTTTTCATCTGTCAGACCGCGATCGAACTCGACCACCGCTACGCCGGTGGGCCCGACCTCGGCTCTGACAACGCCCGGCACACCACGCAGATCGTCCGCCAGGGTGCGGGCTGCGCGCGCATGCAGCGGTAATGGTAAGCGCATGGTCGCGTGGCCGAATTTGGCGTCGATGCGCGCCCCTTGCTGCTCGGCGAGCGCTCGAAGCTGCGAAGGCGCGATGAGTGTAGGATCAAAGTGCACGCACAGGCGGGCGTCCTCCCGGCCATCGACGTGAGCGTCGATCACGCCCGGCCGGCGCTTCAGAACCGCCGTCAACTCGGCGACACAGCGCTCGCAAGCATCGGCGGCGCCGGGGAGCAGGACCGGGATTTCAAGACGAAGCTTTTCCTCAGTCATCGCCGGGCTCCTCTGGTGTTTCTTGTGTTGCTTTCGCCGCGTCCCGGAGGATTTCGACGCCGCCTTTCACGGCAATGATCGCGACCGCAATGCCGACCACCAGATCGGGCCAGGATCGGCCCAACCACATGACAAGGGCGCCGGCGACCAGGATGCCGCCGTTGGACGCGAAATCGTTCAAGCTGAAGGTTTCAGCGGCGCGCATGTTCACGTCCTGGCTCTGGACGCGGCGCAAGAGCAGGAGACAGACGATATTTACGACGGCGGCGACCAAAGCCAGGGTCATCATCGTCCAGCCGACAGGCTCAGCGCCGTAGATCCAGCGCCGGCCCACGTCGAGCAGCACGCCGACAGCGAAGATCAGAAGCATGACGCCCGAGATTCGCGCGGCGCGGCGTTTCCAGGCTCCGGCCCGACCCACCGCAAGGAAGCTGATGAGATAGACCGCCGTATCAGAGCCGTTATCGACCGCATTGGCGATCAAAGCGCTGGAATCCGCCACCAAGCCACCAACCCCGAGCGCCGCAAACAGCAGCCCGTTGAGGATCAGCACCACCAGCAAGGTCTTGCGCTGCTGACGTTCCTGGGCGGTTAGCGCGGTCATTCCTCGATCCCTTCAGCTTTGCGATGCTTTACCGCCTTGGCGGCGAAGGTCGGCAAGACCAGCAGTGTGAGCGCGGTAGCCGCGAAGAGGCCTCCGATCACAACTGTAGCCAGGGGCTTCTGCACCTCCGCACCCGCGCCATGCGCTAGCGCCATCGGGATGAATCCGACGATCGCCACGAGCGCGGTCGTGAGCACCGCCCTTAACCGGCTCGCGGCCCCCTGGTAGGCGGCCAGATCTGGAGGAAGTCCCTCGTCGAGCCGCTCCCGGATCGCCTGCATCAAAACCAGGCCGTTCAGGGTCGCCACGCCCGAGACCGCGATGAGCCCAACGGCCGCCGAGACGGAGAACGGCATGCCCCTGAGCAGCAAGGCCAGGGCTCCGCCGACCAACGCGAGCGGCACACAGGCGAAGACCAGTCCTGCCTCGGCGAAGGACCCCAGCGCCATGAACAGCAGAAGCCCTATCAGGACGAACACGACCGGGATCACGAGCCCCAGGCGTTGTTCGGCGCGCTTGAGGTTCTCGAACTGCCCGCCCCATGTGAGAGAATAGCCGGTGGGCAGTTTCACCTGCTGCTCGACCCTGGCCTGGGCGTCGGCGACGAAGCCGCCGAGGTCGCGACCCCGGACGTTGGCCTGGACCACCATCCTCCGACTACCGTTGTCGCGGCTGATCTGGTTCTGGCCCTCCGCGATCTGGATGCGCGCGACCGAGGACAGAGGCACAGTCGCGCCGCTGGACGTGGTCACAGGCAGGGCGGCCAGGGCCGCTGGATCGTTTCGGGCCTCGTCCGACAAGCGGACGACCACGTCGAACCGACGATCGCCCTCGAAAATCTGACCGGCCTCGGCCCCACCAATTGCGGCCGAGACGGCTTCGGAGACATCCGCTGCGGCCAGCCCGTAGTTGGCGGCGGCGAACCGATCGACGGTCAGGGTCAGCGTGGGCAGACCGGAGGCCTGCTCGACGCGCACGTCGGCGGCGCCTTCGGTCTGGCGGAGCACATTGGCGACCTGATCGGCGGTCCTCTGCAACTCAGCGAAATCGTCGCCGAACACCATGACCGCAAGATCGGTCCGCACCCCGGAAATGAGTTCGTTGAAGCGCAGTTCGATAGGCTGGCTGAACTCGAAATTGTTGCCCAGCTGTTGCGCGGAAATCTTCTCGATCCGGGCAATCAGATCCTCCTTGGACAGGTTCGGATCGGGCCATTGATCCTTATCCTTCAGCACGATGACGGCGTCGGAGATGTTCGGCGGCATTGGGTCCACGGCCGCCTCCGCGGTACCGGTCCTGGAGAACATGGTCTCCACCTCCGGCTGCGCCTTGATCGCCTTCTCCAGCGCCATCTGCATAGCGAGCGACTGCTCGAGAGACGCCGAGGGCACACGCAGGGACTGCATGGCGATGTCGCCTTCGTCCAAAGTCGGGATGAACTCCCGCCCGAGGGTGCTGAAGGCGATCCCGCCAACGAGGACGGCGCCGAGCGCCGCCGCCAGAACGATCTTGGGGCGAGCGACGGCCGCGCGGATCGCCGGTTCGATGCGCTTGCGGGCGAAGCGGAGGACGAAGGTCTCGTGTTCCTCCGCGCGCCCGTTTGGATCCATGTGGACGTGCTTGGGGTCCCGAACCAGCAGCGCCGTCATGGCCGGCACGAAGGTGAAGGAGAAGATGAACGCCCCCACCAGCGCCAGCATCACCGTTGCGCCCATCGGGATGAAGGTCTTGCCTTCCACCCCCTCCAGCATCAGCAGCGGGGTGAACACCAGCAGGATGATCAACTGTCCAAAAGCGGCCGGCTTGACCATCTGGCGCGCGGCGGCCGCGGCGACGCCAAGCCGTTCATGACGAGTGAGCATTCGGCCGAGTTCGCCCCGCCGCTGGCTGAGCATGAGCAGCGTATTTTCAACGACCACCACGGCGCCATCGACCAGCAAGCCGAAGTCGAGCGCGCCAAGGCTCATCAGGTTTCCGCTGATCCCAAACCGATTCATGCCGATCACTGCGAACAGGAAGCTGATCGGAATCATCAGCGCCGTGATCGTGGCCGCACGGATGTTGCCCAACAGCAGGAACAGCACGGCCACCACCAGCAGCGCGCCTTCGGCCAGGTTGCGGGCGACCGTCGAAATGGTCGAGTTGACGAGGTCGCTGCGGTTCAGCACCGGCGTCGCGACGATGCTAGGCGGCAAGCTCGGGCCCACCTCCTCGAGCCGCTCGGCCGCGGCCTGCGCCACGGTTCGGCTGTTCTCACCCGCCAGCATCAAGGCGGTTCCGATCACCGCTTCGTGGCCGTCTCGACTGGCGCCGCCAAGGCGCGGCGCCTGGCCCATCTCCACGGTCGCCACGTCGGCGACACGGACGACAAGCCCATTGCGATTTACGACAGGGGCTTGCGCCAGGTCGGTCACCGTCTGAGCGAGCGCATCGGTGCGTACCGTGAGCGCCTCGCCCGCGCGCTGGATGAAGCCGGCCCCCGCCTGAGTGTTGGCCCGCTCCAGGGCCTGAATCAGATCGTTCAAGCCGAGGCCATAGCTTGCCAGACGGGCCGGGTCGGGGCGGACGGCGTATTCCTTGACGTAGCCACCGTTCACATCGACGCCGGCGAGCCCTTTGGCCGAGCGCATCCGGGGCGCAATGATCCAATCCTGGACAGTGCGCAGGTAGGTGGCGCGCGCTTGCGGCGTCGTGAGGAGTTCGCCTTCAGGGGTTAGATAGGCGCCGCCTGCCTGCCACCCGGGCTGCCCTGCCGCGGCCAAGGCTTTCGGTCCAAAGGGCACATAGTCGACCGTCCACATCAGGACCTCGCCTAGCCCCGTCGTGATAGGCGACAGTTCCGGCTCGACCCCTGTCGGCAAGGTTTCCCGCGCCTGCGCCATCCGCTCGGCCACCTGCTGGCGGGCGAAATAGATGTCGGTCTGGTCGGTGAAGATGACGGTGATCTGGCTGAAGCCGTTGCGGCTGAGCGATCGTGTGCTTTGAAGGCCTGGAATGCCCGCCATGGCGGTCTCCAGGGGATAGGTGACCTGCCGCTCCATCTGCTCTGGCGCGAGCGCCGGGGCGACGGTGTTGATCTGCACCTGACGGTTGGTGATGTCGGGGACGGCGTCGATCGGCAATCTGGTGAGTTCGTAGAGGCCCAGCGCCGAGACGAGGGCGGTCGCCAGAACGATGAACCATCGGAAGCGAACGGACGCTTCAATAACTGCTTTGAACATGCGCCTGCTCCCTAGTGGCCGTGCTCAGCCTCGCCCTTGGCGAGTTCGGCCTTAAGCAGGAAGGCGTTGGTGGAGACGATCCGTTCGGCGCCGGTGAGCCCACGCACGATCTCCGTGCGACCGCCCGCCTGGCGTCCGGTCAGCACCGGCATGGCGCGGAACCCGCCGTCGATCTGCACGAACACGACGGGATTGCCCTCGACCGTTTGCACGGCTTCGCTCGGTACAGTCAGGCCGCCGCTCTCACCACCGGTCACGAGGGCTCCGGTGACGGGTGACCCCGCCGGCGGGAGGCTAGCGCCAACAGGCCGCGCGCGGATCACCGTCGCCCCACTTTCTCCCGAGCCTGCGTTCGCCGCTACACCGGTCACGACGGCGTCGAACTCTCCCGTCGGGCCGGTGATCCGCATCCGCGCTCCGGCGCGCGTCTGCGCGGCGAGTTGCGGCGGAGCATTGAAGACCAGTTCGACGCGCGCCGGGTTGGTCACTTCGGCGATGACGCCGCCTTGGGCGACGTAGCCGCCGGGCCCGACCTGCACGGCGGTTACGACACCGCCGATGGGCGACGAGACGCTCGTTCGCCCCGAGGCGTTCGGAGAGCCCGCGACAGCTACCCTAGCCCGCGCGGCGCGTGCTGTGGCCTCGGCGCTGAGCGCTTGGGCCTGGGAGCTCTCCACCTCCTGTCGCGCCACTATGCCCTGGGCGCCAAGATTGCGATCTCGCTCGTAGGCGCGCCGCGCGGCGTTCGCCGCAGCCGCCGCCGCGTCGGCGTCGGCGCGCAACGTGGCGGCGTCACCACTGACGAGGATCGCGAGGGCCTGGCCCGCCCGGATGCTTTGCCCCGGCGCAACAAGAACCCGCTCAACGCGCCCGCCGACGCTCGCCCCAACGCTGGCGCGGGCATCAACCATCGGTTCCACGCGCCCGGAAATGCGTGTTTCGGCGCCACCGCCCCGACCCACCGCGACGACGGCCAGGCCCGACGCCCGAACCTGCTCTGGCGTAAGCTTGACAACGCCCTCGGGCGTCTCGGCGGCCTCGCCCTCTTCTTGCGCCTCCCCTTCGGCATGTTCATCGGCGGCCTCGGCCGCAGGGGGAGCGTCGCGATTGATCAATGCCGACAACCCGAAGCCGCCGGCTGCGGCGACGAGGGCGATGGCGGCTACTGCGCCATAAAGACGCGCCTTATCCTGCTTCATTGGGAGTCTCCGGTCCCGGCAACGCCGCTCATCCGAGCCAGGGCTGCCTGCGCGCTTACCCGCTCACTGGCGGCGGCGATGGTTTGACCGCGCGCATCCGTGAGCGCGCGTCGTGCAACAAGAAGTTCGGCAAGACTCAGC
The DNA here is from genome assembly GCF_041920015.1 of Phenylobacterium sp. Lineage (GTDB taxonomy): Bacteria > Pseudomonadota > Alphaproteobacteria > Caulobacterales > Caulobacteraceae > Phenylobacterium. Next base: position 11,352 of record NZ_JAYRST010000039.1, on the reverse strand, counting down.
TTCCCGCCTTCGTAGCCGATGCGTGTGAGGCGGTAGGCCTCCTGCGCGGCTCGCTCACCCTCCCGAGCGGCGGCGAGCCGCGTTTCTGCGGCGGTCGCACGGGCTGTGCTTGCGCGAACCGTCGCCTCGGCGTCGAACCGCGCCGCATTCAGACGGGCCTCCGCGGCGGTGACTTCCGCTTGGACCGCGCGGACGTTCCCCCGATTGCGATCGAAGAGTGGCAGAGGGACCGACACCCCGGCGATGAATGCTGACGCATCGGAATTCTCGAACCGTCGGAAGCCCACCGAGACATTCACGTCGGGAACGGCGCGCCGACGCTCCAAGGCGAGGCGCCGCCGTGCCGCCTCGCGCTCAGCTTGCGCCACGAGATAGCCCGGCGCGTTAGATGCGACGGGCGAGATGGCGGAACGCGGCGGCGTTCCGTCCAGCAGGCTCACGGGAATCGAGGTGATTGGCGCCGCCGATCCCGAAAGAGCCGTAAGGTTAGCGAAGGCTGTCGCTCCCGCCGCCTGAGCCTCCTCGACGGTGGCGCGGGCCGCCTGGACTGCAGCCTCCGCCTGAATACGCCGCAACTCAGGTTCGCGGCCTTGTTCGACGAAGGCGCGCGCGATGCGGGCATCCTCCTCCGCGAGCCCGAGCGCTTCTCGTGCGAGCAAAAGTCGCCGATCGCTGGCCTCGGCTTCGGCGTAGGCCACCGCAAGATCGAATCTGAAATCGACCTGGGCGCGCTGGGCGCGCTGACGGGCCGCCACCACCTCCCCCTGCGCCGCCGAAACCCGGGCCGAACGCTTGCCGCCGAGTTCCAAGGTCTGAGAAATCGACGCCGTCGTCTCAGCCTGGCTTATGCCGCTGTACGGCCCAGACCCGGAAAAATTCTCGATTTCCAGGCCCACCGTCGGATTAGGACGCACGCCCGCCTGCTGCGCCAAGCCTTCGGCTCGCGCGATGTCGGCGCGGGCTTCCGCCAAACGCGGCGCGGTCTCCTGCGCCTGTCGGAGTAGGTCAGTAAAGGCTGGGGCGGGCTCGGCCACGCCGACGCCCGCCGACAGCCCCAAGGCGACGAGCCCCGAGGCGGCCGCCAACAGCGGCCTTCGATTATGGATGAACACGGTCTTCCTTCTCGCTTGTGACGACGGAGTGCGCGCGTGCGCGCGTCGGTCGTCAGCCGCGAGGCGGTCGTTTCAGTCCGAAGTGGGGATCGGTCTTACGCACAGCGGTGCGCCCCAGGACATGCTTGGCGCTAGGCAAGTCTGCGCCAACGCCGCCCTCACCTAGGATCGGCACAAAGGGTGCAAAGTGGTGACAATGACCATGGATGCAGACATCCGCCGGTGCGCTGCCGTGATCATCCAATGGCGCGGTCACCGTTTGACCGGCTGCGGTCGTGAATTCGGCCGCCGCCGCGCCGGAATTCAGATCATTACCGCAGATGAGGGAGTCGACGCTCGGTCCTAGCGAAAGCACAGCGACGAGCAAGGCGGCTGCTAGCCACCGTAGTGCTCCGGACCATGCTGAAGGACTCGCCATCGCCCTGCCCTATACGTGTTTCGTACTGTGGCGGGAATGCGTTACATATTTACGCAAATCCGCGCTGGCCGGAGCGGCTCGGAGTTCCTTGCGCGCCTGACTGGCGATCTGCCACGCCGAGCGCAAGAAGACCGCCGCCAGCAGAACACCGACGAGAAGGTCCGGCCACCTCGACCCAGTGACGGTCACCGCAACGCCAGTGGCGGCCACCGCCAGGCACTGGATTAGGTCGTTGCGGGTGCATAGCCAGACCGACCGCACGTTGGCGTCCCCTTCACGGAAGCGCACGAGCAGCAGCGCAGCGAGCAGATTGGCCGCCGCTCCGAATAGGCCGAGCCCCGAGATGGCCCCGCCTTCGGGCGAAGCGCCCGTCACCGCGCGCCAAACCGCCAGTCCGAGAATGCCCGCCGCCATCAGCGCAAGTGACCCGCTTTTGATGAAGGCCGCGCCCGACCGGACCTGGACGCTCTTGCCGATGGCCCACAAGCTGAGCGCGTAGGTCGCTGCATCAGCCGCGAAGTCTAGGGTGTTAGCCGCCAGCGCCGCCGAGTCGGCGAGCCAACTGCCGATCGCCACGACGACAAAGCCGACGATGTTGATGACGATGACCGCGCTCAGCGCCCGGCGGTAGGCCAGCGAGGCGCCGTCGAACGCGATGGGCGCGCCGCAGCCGCAACCGCTGGCGGCCGGCTTATCGGAAGTGGAACAGCTCGACATGCCGCGACCCTGCATCCTCTAGTCGCTAGAGGATCAAGGGTCTATTTTATGGAACGAGGAGAATTCCATGACGTCGCTCACGATCGGCAAACTCGCGGCGGCCGCCGATGTGAAGGTCCCCACGATCCGCTTCTACGAACAGATCGGCCTCCTACCCGAGCCGGTGCGCACCGAAAGCGACCGTCGGGCCTACGATCCCGCCGCCGTCCGGCGTCTGGCTTTCATCAAGCACGCGCGCCAGCTCGGCTTTCCGATCGAGGCGATCCGCACCCTCCTCGATCTAGCCGACCATCCGGAGCGATCATGTGAGGACGCCAACACCCTCGCCCAGGAACAACTCACCGCCGTCGAGACGAAGATCGCCCAACTCGAGGCGTTGCAGAGCGAGCTTCGGCGCATGGTCGCCGCCGGCTGCCAGGGGATCGCGGGCGATTGCCGGGTCATCGAGGTCCTCGCTGATCATCGGTGCTGCGCGCAGGATCACCCGGCAACAGGGAGGCTAGTCTGACCTTGAGTGGGCGGCTCAGCTGCGAATCAACAGCCCACACAACTCGGGCATGTGCCCCAAAGTCGCCGCTTATCGGTTGGAAACAGATCAGCAACACGGGGGAAATGCGCGCGCTTGCCTGCTCGACTCAGGCCGCTAAGCGTGGCCGGAAGCTCGCCTCTAACGGTTGTAGCTTTGCTAGAGAAAAAGCCCTAATCGCACCTTTTTAGTCAAAAACGCCCTTGACCTCGCCTATTCCGCGACTCACGGTTGTGACGCCCGGCAAAGGCGGGCGGACGCAATCAAGGGTCAGCTGCGATGAAAAACGCCGGTTCTAGCCAAGCTCGGGGGCGCGCTTCGACCGCCCTGGCCCTCCTCGCCGGCGCGGCTGTCCTCCTCGCGGTAAGCCCGGCTTGGGCCGCTGGCGCCGGGACCGCCATGCCCTGGGAAGGCCCGCTCGACACCATCATGCAGTCGCTGTCGGGGCCGGTCGCCAAGGCCGTCGGCATCATCGCGATCGTGCTCACCGGCCTGGGCTTCGCCTTCGCGGAAGGTGGGTCGGCCCTGCGCAAAGGGATCGGCATCGTCTTCGGTCTGGCGATCGCCTTCACGGCGACGACCTTCATCTCGACCTTCTTCAACATGACCGCCGGGGCGGCGTTCTGATGGCTCGGTCCGACGTCGAGGGTTTCGAGATCGCCTTCCACAGCTCGCTATCGGAGCCGGTGACCATCGCCGGCGTGCCGCGCATGATCGCGGTGCTCAACGGCACCCTGACCGCCGTCCTGGCCTTGGGCCTGCAGGTCCCTCTGATCGGCATTCCGCTGGGCCTCGCCATACACGGCGCCTGCTACTGGCTGAACAAGCGCGACCCCTACTTCTTCGACGCGCTCGGCCGCCACATTCGCCAGAAGCCTTACCTGGACGCCTGACATGCGCGCTCGGCCTCACCCCTCCCCGCTTTTGGTCTCCTAGAGGTTCGTCGTGCTGTACCTGCGTGAGTACCGGCCCAAGGCTGATCGACTGTTCGACCACCTCCCGTGGGCGGCCCTCATCGGGCCGGGGCTGGTGCTCAACAAGGATGGCAGCTTTCAGAAGACCCTGGCCTTCCGCGGCCCGGACCTCGCCAGCGCCACGGATGCCGGCCTGGTCGCGACCCGCGCCCAGCTCAACAACGCCCTGCGGCGCCTGGGCTCACGCTGGTGCCTGCACATCGAGGCCGTCCGCGCGCCATCGCAGACCTATCCTACAAGCCAGTTTCCGGACCCCGTTTCGGACCTGGTCGATGAGGAGCGCCGCGAGGGCTTCGAAGCGCAGGAGCGTCACTTCGAGAGCCGCTATTTCCTGACCTTCACCTACCTTCCACCGGAAGAAGCGATCTCGACGGCCGAGAGCCTCCTACTCGAAAACGCCCCGTCTGGACGCGGCGCCGAGGGGATGTACCGCGCGGCGCTCAGCGACTTCCTCAGCACGGTCCACCAGATCGCCGACATCCTGACCGCGATCATGCCGGAGGTCGCAGAACTGACCGACGATGAGACCCTGACCTATCTGCACAGCTGCATCTCGACCAAGCGCCATCCGGTCGCCACGCCCGAAACGCCGGCCTACCTCGACGCCTTCCTCACCGACGATGATTTCCAGGGCGGCCTGCTGCCGCGCCTGGGGGGCCAGTACCTGCGCACCCTCTCGGTTCGGGCCTACCCGACGACCTCGTGCCCCGGCCTGCTCGACCGGCTCAATGAGCTGGGCATCAGCTATCGCTGGGTCTGCCGGTATCTGCCGCTGGACAAGGAAGACGCGCGCAAAGCGGTGACCACGGTGCGCAAGCGCTGGTTCGCCAAGCGCAAGGGCGTGATGGCGCTCCTGAAGGAGGCGATCACCCGCGAGCCGTCCCTGCTGGAGGATCCGGACGCGGCGGCGAAATCCGTCGACGCCGATGCGGCCCTGGCCATTCTCGGGGGTGACTACGCCTCGATCGGCTACTTCACCCCGACCGTCACCTTGATGGACGCGGATCCCGACCGGCTGGCCAACCGCGTCCGGGAGGTCGAAGGCGCCATCAACCGGGCGGGCTTCGTCTGCAAGGTCGAGGATGTCAACGCGGTCGAGGCCTGGATCGGCAGCCTGCCGGGCCAAGCCTATGCCGATCTGCGCCGGCCCTTGGTGTCGTCGCTGAACCTCTGCGACATGATGCCGATGTCGGCGATCTGGCCTGGCCCGACAATCAACGCCCACTTGTCGGCCGAATGCCAAAAGCGCGGCTATCCTGGCCTTCAGCCGGCTCTTTTGGTCACCCGCACCGCCGGCACCACGCCGTTCCGCTTCGACCTGCACCAGGGCGATGTCGGTCACACGATGATCGTCGGGCCGACCGGCTCGGGCAAATCGGTCCTGCTCAACACCCTGGCCATGCAGTGGCTGCGCTATCCCGAAGCCCAGGTCTTCTACTTCGATAAGGGCGCCAGCTCCCGGGCGTCGACGCTGCTGACCGGCGGCCAGTTCTATGTCTTGGGCGGCGACCAGAGCGAGCTGGCCTTCCAGCCGCTGGCGCAGATCGACGCGCCCGACGACCGCGCCTGGGCCCAGGAATGGGTGCAAGACATCGTCGCCGCCGAGGGCGTGCCGATCACCCCGCCGGTTAAGGACGAGATCTGGAGCGGATTGCGTAATCTCGCCGAGGGGCCGCGCGAACAGCGGACACTCACCCTGCTCGCCGCCACGATCCAGGACCAAGCCGTCAAGGCGGCCCTGACGCCCTACACGCTGAGCGGACCTTACGGCCATCTGCTCGACGCCAACCAGAACGCCCTCAAGCCTGCCGCCTGGCAGACCTTCGAGATGGCCGAGTTGATGGCCAGCAAGTCGGCGCTGGCCCCTGTCCTCACCTACATCTTCCGCAGCCTTGAACGTCGCTTCGACGGTCGGCCGACGCTGCTGGTGCTCGATGAGGCTTGGCTCTTCCTCGACCAAGGCGCCTTCGCGGCCAAGATCCGCGAGTGGCTGAAGACGCTGCGCAAGTTCAACGTCGCCGTGGTGTTCGCTACCCAGAGCCTGGCGGATGTCGCCCGCTCGTCGATCGCGCCTGCGCTGATCGAAAGTTGTCCGACCCGCATCTTCTTGCCCAATCCGGACGCCCAGACGCCGCAGATCACGGCGCTCTATCAGGACTTCGACCTGAACCCGCAGCAGGTCCGGATCATCGCCAACGCCACGCCCAAGCGTGAGTACTACTACCAGGCCACGTCCGGGAACCGGCTGTTCGAGCTGGGCCTGGGCAGCGTGTCCTTGGCCGCCGTGGGCTCGTCGTCGCCCGGCGATCAACAGCTCATCAGCCAGCTCCTCGCGGATCATGATCGTGGCGAGTTCGCCGAGCGGTTCTTCGCGGCCAAGGGCCAGGCGGATGTCGCCCGCTACCTCGGCGGCCAGCGGCGCGCCGCCTACCCGAGGGTGGCGTGATGGGCGCACACGACCTCACCTTCGCGCCGGCTCGGCCGCCGATGAGCCCGAGAGCATTTGCGCGCCTGGCGTGGCTGAACCGTCACCTTCCGGGCGCGTGGACGGCCTCGCGCCGGCGTCGCCGGATCCTGTTCCTGGCCCTGGCGGCGCCCGGCTTCCTGGCGGTCTTCGGCACGACCTACCACCACAACTTCTTCGTCATGCTGGCCGGCTTTGTCCTGTTCGGCGCGGCCGTCGCCTTTCGGGCGGTCTCTGAGCCGCTATTCGTCCAGGCGACCGGCGACGACCTTTTCCCGGTCCCTCATCCCTCGCACCAGAAGGACACTCCAGATGCGTAAGCAGCTCATGGCCGCGGCGGCGATCGTCGCAGTGTCGCTGGGATTGGGGCCTCTGCCGCCGCAGTCCGCCGCCGCCCAGCAGATCGTGTTCGATCCGCGCGCCGTGGCGCAAGCGGTCCAGCAGGTGCGCCAGGGCCTGTCTCAGATCCAGCAGCTTCAGGCGCAGGTCACCAATCAGATGGCGATGCTGCAGAAGCTCGGCACGGACGTGACCCAGCCCTTGGCGCAGATCAACGCCCAGGCCAGCCAGCTCATGCAGCAGGCCCAGGCGATCGGCTACAACAGCCAGAATATCGCGGGCCAGTTCCAGCAGTTTTACCCCGCCAGCCTGTCCGGGCAGAGCTTCGCGCAGATCCAGCAGCGCCTCGCGAGTTGGGAGGCGAACAGCCGACTGACGCTGCAGGACTCCATGGCCGTGCAGAACCAGCTGGTTAGGTCGCAGGGAACGACCGCTGGCGCCGTCAGCGGCGCGGTGGCCGCTTCGCAAGGCGCCGCCGGGCAAACGGCAGCGATCCAGGCGACCAACCAGTTGCTGGCCGCGCTCAGCAGCCAGCTGCAGGGTCTTCAGACGATCTTGATCGCGCAAGCGAGGACGCAGGAGACGATCCTGGCGCAGCAGCAGGCCGGGGCCATCGCGGCCCGAGCTGAGACGGAGCGCGCCACCGCTTACACCAAGACTGGTAGCCGGCTCCCGAACATCTCGGATTTTCAATGATGCGGTCGTTGCTCGTCATCAGCTGTCTTGTTGCCGTTGGCCTGGCTGGCTGCGGAAAGCCCGCCACAGAGCCGAGTCAAACCGATCCGCCGGCCAAGGCGAAACCGTGTCCGGACATCAACAATCGTGACCGGAACGACCCATGTTCACCGCTGTACTTCAAGAAAAAGGGCAGCAGTCTTCCCGATAAAAACAGCCTCTAGGCTTGAAGTGCGCCGAGTTCATCAATGGCCACCGCAGATCCCGCAGCTCTAGACCAATTCATCAGTGCGTTCACCGGCCAGGTGGGCAGTGGCTTCGGAGCCATTGCGGGGCCCGTCCAGGGCGTCCTGGCGACATTGGTGGTCATCAGCATCACGATCTCAGCGATCCTTTGGGCGATCGACGAGACACAGAACATCATGGCTGCGCTCGTCAGGAAGATACTCCTGATCGGGTTCTTCGCCTGGCTAGTCACCAACTGGCACTCGCTGACCCTCACGGTCATCAATGGATTTGCGAAGCTAGGTCTGCAGGCCAGCGGCGGCGGCTCGATTGGCGATTTTACGCGGGCGCCAACTAAAGCCGTCGAAGCGGGCCTCTCGGTCGTAATCGACCTCATCAAGTACATTGGCGACCTTGCGCAGCAGAACGCCGGCTTCGGCGCGCTGATGCATATCGACATGATCATCGTCGCGGCCGTCGCCGCGATCGGCATCCTGTTGGCCTTCATAATTTTGGCGATCGAGATCGCCGTCACGATCATCGAATTCTACATCGTCACCCTGATCGCTTTCGTCGTGGTGCCGTTCGGAGTGCTCTCGCAGACCTCGTTTCTGGCCGAGAAAGCTATCGGCTACGTGGTCTCCGTCGGGTTCAAGTTCATGGCTCTCGCTGTGATCGCGGGCGTCGGGATCAACATCTTCGAGACCTACTCGCTATCGCCTCAGCCGACCGTGGCTGAGGAAGCCGGACTGCTGCTGTCGGCGATCTTCTTGATGATGTTGTCGCTCAAAGTGCCCGCGATCGCTGGTGCCATGATTTCTGGTGGTCCGCAGTTGAACACGGGTGGTGCTCTTATGGGCGCTGCCGGTGTTGCTGCCGGCGCAGCGGGCGTCGGTCTCGCGGCCCGTGCTGCTGGCGGAGCCATCGCCAGCGGCTGGGCAGGCGGCGGTGAGAAGATAGCGGCAGCCCGCGCCGCGTCTGGAAGCATCAATTCAGGAGGCCCTCGTCCAAATGGTGGAGGTGGGCCCAGCGGTGGAGGCATGGCGGCCGACTTCGCCAGGGCTCCGGTTTCGACGATGGTCGCTGAAGGTCGAGCGGCCGGTAGCCGCCTCTTCTCCTCCCGCAATCCTAGTGAAGGCGAGACGCCCCCTCCCCCGCCGCCGGATGCGCCATCGTCTGGTTCCTCCGTCGTCTCGCGGGCCGAGGCTCGCCGTGGCGGCGGGCTGGCAGGCGCTGCCCGGGACAGTGCCGCTGCGGCCACGGCCGGGGGAGATGGAAACGGGCCTGGCCTGAGCGCCACACCAACCCGTCGCGATGACGAACCTGAAGAGTGACCCCAGTCGAGAGTGCGCCGATGAACCCCTTCAAACGACCTAATGACCGCTACGGCAGCTCAGCCCCCATCGAGAGCCCATACCTGCGCGCCTCCCGCGAGTGGGACATGCGCATCGGCTCGGCTGTGGTGCAGGCCAAGAACTGGCGGATGGCGGCGTTCGGGGGCCTGGGGCTCGCGGCCCTGGCGCTGGGCGGATTTATCTACGAGGCCAACAACACCAACATCGCCACCTACGTCGTGCCCATCGACCGCTATGCGCGGCCGGGCCGTATCGAGCTTGCGGGGCGCACCTACGAGCCGACCACGGCCGAGATCGGCTACTTCCTCGCCGATTGGGTTCGGCGGACGCGCTCGAAGAGCATCGATCCCATCGTCATCCGGGACAACTGGACCGGCGCCTATCACTTCGTGTCCGGGCCAGCGATCGGGCAGCTCAACGCCTTCGCCAAGGCCAACGACCCTTTCGCAAACGCGGGCACCCAGGCGGTCAACGTCGAGATCGTGTCGGTCCTGCCGCGCAGTCCGCACACCTACCAGGTCCAGTGGCGCGAGACGCAGTTCAATGCCGGCACGTCGAGCGCGACGGAGGCCTGGACGGGGCTGTTCACCACCAAGGTCGTGGCGCCGAAGAACGAGGCCGAGCTGAGGGCCAATCCGCTGGGGATCTACATCACCGAGTTTCAATGGAGTCGTGAGCTATGAGCGCCTTGTCCCCCAGACGGCTTTCCTTGGGCGCTGCGGCCGGCCTGCTCATTCTGTTGGCCGCGTCTGAGAGTCCCTCGGTCGCCCAGACGGCGACGCCCCGACCGACTCTCCCTGTGGCGGCTCGGCCGACACCGGCGGCGCCTGTCGCCTTGGCTCAGGCCGCGACGCCGCCTCGGCCCGTCCCAAGACGCCGCACGGCGCCGCGCACCTATGCACGGCAGACGGCGCTGACGACCGTACAGTCCGCCAACAGCAGCGCCCGCGACTACCCCAGCGCCGGGGCCTATGTGAATGCGGCCCTCTACTACGATTTTGAGCCTGGACGGCTCTACACCGTCCACACCAGCCCGCGCTTCCTTACGGCGATCTCGCTTCGCCCCGGCGAAAAGCTGATCTCCAAGGCGGCGGGCGACACGGTTCGCTGGGTGCTGGGTGAGACCGTCCAAGGCTCGGGCGCGACCCAGCAGGTCATCGTGATGGTCAAGCCGATCCGCGGCGGCCTGCGCACCAACATCATCCTGACGACCGACCAGCGCACCTACCTGCTCGACGCGGTCAGCTATGAGGGCGACACCTACACCAGCGTTATCAGCTGGAACTATCCGCAGGAGGAGGCCCGCGAGCGGCAGGCCGCTCAGGCGGCCGAAACCCAGGGGGTGGCGGCCTCGGGCCTTGCGGTGGACTCGCTGCACTTCGGCTATCGCATCAAGGCCAACGGCTTTCGCGCGCCGCGCTGGCAGCCGGTTCGCGTCTTCGATGACGGGCTAAAGACCTACATCCAGTTTCCGCGCGACATGGCCACGACTGAGGCCCCGCCGCTGTTCTTGATCGGACCCGACAAGCAGGCCCAGCTCGTCAACTACCGCTCCCTTGGCGGCTACTACGTCGTGGACCGACTGATCGACGTCGCGGAGCTGAGGCTTGGCGAGGGCAAGCAGACCGTCGTGCGGATCACCCGCACCGGCGAAGGGGGCCGCTCGTGACCCATCTTCCGCCCGACCCGCCTCTGGGCTCCCAGCCACGCAAGGCGCCGCCGGAGAGCGTCCTGGCCGCGCCTCGTAATCCCGTCACGCGCTGGAACCGCAAGTATTTGATCGCCGGGGCGACGGGCTTGGCTGGAATCGTGGCGCTCGGCTTCTACCTCGGCTTCGGCGGCGCGCACGCGCCTCAAGCCCGCCCGGAGGCGATGACGGACGCGGCCTACACCGGCCAGGTCCAGACGCCGGCGATCTCCACCAAATACGCGGCGGGCTATGCCGATCCCGCGTTGCAGGCTCAAGCCCTGCCGGGGACGGCGGCCTTGCCGCCGCCCGAAGGCTCGCCGGGCGCATTGCCCGCCGGCGCGCCGCCTCCGGCTCCCCCGCCGGCGCAGGTCGATCCTGCCGTTCAGGCCGCGCGTGAGCAGGCGCTCGCCGCCCGGACGTCCGGGCCGTTCTTTGGCGGGCCGCCCCCAGCGGCGGCTGCACCGCCGTCCGCCGATCTCGCTGCGCTGGCTGGGCCGATCGGTGCGTCCGCCGGGAGCGCCGGGGAGCCGGCCGCCGCCGAGGTGCAGCCGGCCAATGGCCAGGCCGCCAAGCGCCAGTTCGCGGCCAACGCCCGGACAGACGACTATCTGACCAATCCCCTGCAGCCGGCGCTGAGTCCTTGGGAGGTGAAGGCCGGCAGCATCATCTCGGCCGCCTTGGTGACGGCCATCAATTCCGACCTGCCGGGCCAGGTGATCGCCCAGGTCACTGAGCCGGTCTACGACCATAGGACCGGGCGGACCGTGTTGATCCCGCAGGGCTCACGGCTGATCGGCCAGTACGACAGCCAGATCGCCTACGGCCAGAACCGGGCCCTTATCGCCTGGAACCGGATC
>NZ_JAYRST010000038.1:0-28084 GCF_041920015.1 Phenylobacterium sp. | reverse complement strand
GTCGCGGATAGCCGAATAGAAGCCCGGCTTTTCCTTCAGGTAGCGCTTCATCACCGCATAGAGCGCTTCTTCTTCCTCGTTGGTCGGCGCATCGAGGATCGAAGGGTCCTTCTCGGCCTTCGGGCCGAGCACGCAGAGCAAGGTGGCGTCGCCGCCGTCGTCGAGGATCAGGTTCGGATAGCCGCCGTCGGCCCATTCGAAGATCTTGTGAGCGTATTCCCAGTACTCGACCAGGGTCTCGCCCTTGATCGCGAAGACCGGCGTGCCGTTGGCGGCGATGGCCGCGGCGGCGTGGTCCTGGGTCGAGAAGATGTTGCAGGAGGCCCAGCGGACTTCCGCGCCCAGGGCTTCCAGGGTCTGGATCAGCACCGCGGTCTGGATGGTCATGTGCAGGGAGCCGGCGATGCGGGCGCCCTTCAGCGGCTGGTCCTTGCCGAACTCGGCGCGCACGGCCATCAGGCCCGGCATCTCGGTTTCGGCGATCGCGATTTCCTTGCGGCCGAAATCGGCCAGGGCGATGTCTTTCACGACATAGTCGGTCATCAGGCGGTCCTGTCGGAGAATGGGGTGTTTGAGCGCTCTATAGCCGCGCGCGGGCCATGGAGCAACAAACATATAAAGACTTCTTTATATGGGCCAGAAAGCGGGCGCCGCCGCCAGCCTGTCCATCGCTTTGGCCGCGGCCTTGATCGCCGGCCCCTTCCCGGCCTGCCGCGCGGCGAACACCTGGCGGGCTGTCGCCAAGGCCGGGCCTTTCAGCCGCAACCGCGCGATGAGCGCCTCGGCGGCGGCCACGTCGTTGAGCGCGCCCAGCCGCTCCTGTAGCTGCTTGAGGAGCTTGATAAACCCCTTGGCGTCGGCGTCGAACAGGGGCGCGAAGGCTTCGGCCGCATATCGCAGCTTCTTGGCGGCGATCCTTGCTTCATGCCGGCCCGCATCGTCGCTGGCCTTGAGATCGCCGCCCAGCTTGACCAGCGCACGCTGCCGGCGGTCCAGCGCCTTGGCCGCGAAGCGGTCGGCCGGCGCCTCGCGGCGCTTGGCGCTGGCCTTGCCGCCTGCGGTCAGCCAGGCCCCGGTCTCGACCCAGGCCGTGGTCTCTAGCACCAGCTCGCGGAACCGCCCGGAGGCCGCCGCCGCGCAGGCCTTGGCGTGCGCCCGCGCGCGGGCCGCCTCCACCAGCGGAGCGAGCGGCGCAAGGTCGAGGCCCGGCAGGTCGAGGTCCCGCGCCGCCTGGACGAAGACGTCGAGGTCGCGCGCCTCGTCGCAGGCGCCGGCCAGCCACTTCAGCTCGGCCTTGATCGTCTCGGCCATCTCGTCGTCCGCCACCTTGGCGAAGGTCGAGATGGCGCTGCGCAGCCGCCGCACGGCCACCCGCAACTGATGGACCGCGTCCACGCTGTCGGCTTCGCGCAGAACCGCGCCGTTGGCCGCGATCTGCACCAGGCAGTTGCGGGCGATGGCCTGGAAGGCGCCGGCCGCGGTCAGGCCGCGAGCCAGGGGCGCCTTGTCGTGGCGGCGCGGCGAGCGGTCGGTCCCGTCGATCAGCCCCTGGCCCTGCGAGGCCTTGCCGTCGAACGACAGATAGAGCGGCGCGATCTTCGAAAGCTGGCGGGCCAGGTCGAACAGCGGCCCGCATTCGCCGGACTTGAGCTCCAACTCCACCTCGCTGATCCGCCGCGTGCGCGCCCCGGCCTGCACCTCGCCCTCGTCGGCCGCCAGCTCGATCCACGCCCCGTCGACCTCGAACGTCCGCTGCTGGCGACGCACCCGCACGGTGAAGATCGGCCCCAGCTTCCGGCGCTTGGCCGGCGCCAGCACCTCTTTCAGCACCGGAACCTCGAGATCGAGGCCCTCTCCCTCGAGCGCCTGCTCGTATTCCTCACGGGCGAAGCCGTCGCCGCGCTTCAGGGTCTGGACCCGCTTGCCGCCGCCCTCGCGGATGCGTAGCGAAATCCGCATGGCCCGCAGGTCGCCCTGGGGCGTGTCGTAATAGGTGGAGACCAGCAGCTTGTCCTGGGTCTCGCCGGGCGGAGCCGCCGCCAGCACCGCCACGATGTCGGCGGGCTCGCACAGGAACTTCAACTCGATCTCGTCTTCACCCGTGCTCATGCGCTACACGCTCCCCCGACCATGTGCGATTTGCCTCCCCTCGTGTGAGGTGCCCGATGCATGGCGTCCTTTGCCGTCCAGGAGGCTCCGCATGAACGCCCCAATCGCCCAAGGTTTCCGGCCCGTCGACGCCGCACAACCCCGTTACGACTGGACGCTGGCCGAGGTCGAGGCCCTGTTCGAGCTGCCGTTCACCGAACTGATTTTCCGTGCGGCGCAAGTTCACCGCGCGCATTTCGATCCCACCGAAGTCCAGCTCTCGCAACTGCTCTCGGTCAAGACCGGCGGTTGCGCCGAGAACTGCGGCTATTGCAGCCAGAGCCAGCACTTCGACACCGGCGTGCCGGCCAGCAAGCTGATGGACGCCACGAGCGTCATCGCCGCGGCCATGGAGGCCAAGGCCGGCGGCGCGCAACGCTTCTGCATGGGCGCGGCCTGGCGCGACCTCAAGGATCGCGACGTGCCCAAGGTCGCCGCCATGATCTCGGGCGTGAAGGCGCTGGGGCTGGAGACCTGCGCCACCCTGGGCATGCTGACCCGCGACCAGGCCCAGGCCCTGAAGGACGCGGGCCTCGACTACTACAATCACAACCTCGACACCGGGCCGGACTATTACGACAAGGTCGTCACCACCCGCACCTACCAAGACCGGCTCGACACCCTGGAAGCGGTGCGCAGCGTCGGCATGTCGACCTGCTGCGGCGGCATCGTCGGCATGGGCGAGACGCGGACCGACCGCGCCGGCCTGCTGCATGCGCTCGCCACCCTGCCCGAGCATCCGAACTCGCTGCCGATCAACGACCTGATGCCGATCCCCGGCACGCCGCTGGGCGATTCCGAGGCGGTCGATCCGCTGGAGTTCGTGCGCATGATCGCCGTCGCCCGCATCGTTTGCCCCAAGACGGTGGTGCGGCTGTCGGCCGGCCGCGAGCATATGAGCCGCGAGCTCCAGGCCCTCTGTTTCCTGGCCGGGGCCAATTCGATGTTCATCGGCGGCAAGCTGCTGACCACCGCCAACCCCGACAAGGACACCGATGCGGCGCTGATGGCCGACCTGGGCCTGAAGCCGATGACCATGACGGCGCCTGAACGGGCCTGATCCGCTGTCGGCTGCTGACAGCTTCGCGCGTCCTTCGGGCTAGTCAGTCCTGAAGCCTCCGCCTATCTGGCGGAGGCGACGACGCAGAAGGGGCCCGCGTGCAGCCGATCATCTCCATATCCGGTCTGACCAAGACCTATGCGGGGGGCTTCCAGGCCCTCAAGGGCGTCGACCTCGACATCCGGCCCGGCGAGATCTTCGCCCTACTGGGGCCGAACGGGGCCGGCAAGACCACGCTGATCGGCATCGTCTGCGGCATCGTCAATCCGACTGGCGGCAAGGTCAGCGCCGACGGCCACGACATCGTCGCCGACTATCGCGCCGCCCGCTCCAAGATCGGCCTGGTGCCGCAGGAACTGACCACCGACTCCTTCGAGACCGTGCTGGACACCGTCAAGTTCAGCCGCGGCCTGTTCGGCAAGCCGCCCAACCCCGCCCATATCGAGAAGATCCTTCACGACCTCTCCCTCTGGGACAAGAAGGACTCGAAGATCATGGCCCTCTCCGGCGGCATGAAGCGCCGGGTGATGATCGCCAAGGCGCTCAGCCACGAGCCCAGCATCCTGTTCCTCGACGAGCCGACGGCCGGCGTCGACGTCGAGCTGCGCCGCGACATGTGGGAGATGGTCCGCTCCCTTCGCGAAAGCGGCGTCACCATCATCCTGACCACCCACTACATCGAGGAGGCCGAGGAGATGGCCGACCGGATCGGGGTGATCAATAAGGGCGAGATCATCCTGGTCGAGGACAAGGACGTGCTCATGCGCAAGCTGGGCAAGAAGCAGCTCACCCTGCACCTGCAGGAGCCGCTGGCCGCCATTCCGCCCGGCCTGGGGGCCTATCGGCTCGAACTGGCCGCCGGCGGCCAGGAGCTGGTCTACAGCTTCGACGCGCAGGGCGCGGACACCGGCATCGCCGCCCTGCTGCGCCAGCTCGGCGCCGCCGGGGTCGACTTCAAGGACCTCCGCACCGAGGAAAGCTCGCTCGAGGAAATCTTCGTCAGCCTGGTGAGGGGCCGGCCATGAACCTCTACGCCGTCAAGGCCATCTACAAGTTCGAGCTGGCGCGCACCTGGCGCACCCTGATGCAATCGATCGCCTCGCCCGTGATCTCGACCTCGCTCTATTTCATCGTCTTCGGCTCGGCGATCGGCTCGCGCATGGTGGCGATCGAGGGGATCAGCTACGGGGCCTTCATCGTGCCGGGCCTCATCATGCTGTCGATCCTGACCGAGAGCATCATGAACGGCTCGTTCGGCATCTACATGCCCCGCTTCTCAGGCACCATCTACGAGGTGCTGTCGGCGCCGATCTCGCCGTTCGAGATCGTGCTGGGCTATGTCGGGGCGGCGGCCACCAAGTCGGTGATCCTCGGCCTGCTGATCCTCGCCACCGCGCGATTGTTCGTGGAATTCCACATCGTCCATCCGGTCTGGATGGTCGGCTTCCTAGTGCTGACCTCGGTCGCCTTCAGCCTGCTCGGATTCGTCATCGGGGTCTGGGCCGACGGCTGGGAGAAGCTGCAGATCGTGCCGATGATGATCGTCACGCCGCTGACCTTCTTAGGGGGAAGCTTCTATTCGATCAGCATGCTGCCCGAACTCTGGCAGAAGATCGCCCTGTTCAACCCGGTGGTCTACCTGGTCTCGGGCTTCCGCTGGAGCTTCTATGGCGTATCCGACGTCGGGGTCGGCTGGAGCCTGCTGGCCACCTTTGGCTTCGTGCTGGTCTGCCTGGCCGCGATCTGGGCGATCTTCCGCACCGGCTACAAGCTGAAGACCTGAGGCCCGGCTATTCGTCCTCGTCGAACCTGGCGGCCACCAGCGCCGCCAGCGCTTCGATCGCGGCCCGGGCCTCGGCGCCGTCGGCCTGGATGTCGATGGTGCTGCCGATGCCCGCGGCCAGCATCATCAATCCCATGATCGAGCGGGCGTCGACGCACTGGCCGTCCTTGCTGACCTTCACCTCGGCGTCGAAGGTCGCGGCCAGCTTGACGAACTTGGCCGAGGCGCGGGCGTGCAGCCCCCGCTTGTTGATGATCCGGACGGTCCGTTCCGAGGCGGTCACTTTTCGCCGGCCAGGACGTAGGAGGCCA
Organism: Phenylobacterium sp.; assembly: GCF_041920015.1. Lineage (GTDB taxonomy): Bacteria > Pseudomonadota > Alphaproteobacteria > Caulobacterales > Caulobacteraceae > Phenylobacterium. Next base: position 22,782 of record NZ_JAYRST010000038.1, on the reverse strand, counting down.
CGGAGATGTACTTGCGGCCGGCCTCCTGGGCGCAGGCCACGCAGTCCTCCAGGCTCTGGCGCGTGCGCACCGAGGCCAGCTTGATGAGCATCGGCAGGTTGAGGCCGGCGATCACCTCGGCCTTGGTCTGCTCCATGACCGAGATGGCCAGGTTCGATGGCGTGCCGCCGAACATGTCGGTCAGCAGGATGACGCCCGCCCCGGAATCCACTGCCTCGCACGCCGCCAGGATGTCCTTGCGGCGCCGTTCCATATCGTCGTCCGGCCCGATGCAGATGGCGCTCACCGCCGCCTGCGGACCGACCACATGCTCCATGGCGAAGATGAATTCCTCGGCCAGTCGCCCGTGCGTGACGATCACGAGCCCGATCATGCCAAATCTCTCAACGGGAATCCCCACCCGGCCGCGGCGGGGCCGCGAGTTGGTCTTGATACGCTCCTTCCGCGCCGGCTCCAAGATGCTGCAACGCGCGACCTAGCTTCGCAGGCGCCGAAGCCTCGAACGGCTCGATGGAAACGGCCGGCAGTCTCACCCCTGCATGATCCTTCCAGGCGGGCTCGGGCATACGCTCGTACGGCCCGCAGGAAACCGAAAGGGCGATGCGACAAAAGTTGATCGACGCGCCGCCATGCACGCCGATCCCACGCGCCTCCATCAGGCCGGCCAGGCTGTCGGGCGCGCGGCCGTAGAGCGCACCGCCGCTGGCCCAGACCACCACCCGGTCGTCGGCCACCAGCCGAAAGCCGTGGTCCAGCGCCCGCAGCGCCAGGTCGCTCTTGCCCGCGCCGGACGCGCCCTCGATCAGCACGCCGCGCCAGTATCCGTCCTGGCGGCGCGCGACCAGCCCGGCGTGCAGGATCATCGCCTGGCCTCCGGCAGGTGGACGATGAAGCGCGCGCCCAGCACCACGCCGTCGGCCTCGGTCCGGTTCTCCGCGCGGATCGAGCCGCCCTGCGCCTCGGCCACCTGGCGGGCGATCGATAGGCCCAAGCCCGAATTGCCGCCGAACGCCGTCCCCTTCGGCCGCGAGGTGTAGAACCGCTCGAAGATGGTCTCCAGATTGTCCGGCGGAATGCCGGGGCCGTCGTCGTCGACGGTGATGACCGCCTCGCCGCGCCCGCGCTCCAGCTTCACCCGCACCTCGCCGCCCGCCGGGCTGAACGAGCGCGCATTGTCGACCAGGTTGCGCAGCAATTGCCCCAGCGGCCCTTCGCGGCCCGACACCATGATCGGCTCCAGGGTCTCGGGCGCGCTCAAGGTCACCTGCGCCTCGCCGGGCTTGGAGGTGTCCTGGTAGAGCTGGACCACCTCGCCCATCAGCCGGCCCAGGTCCACGGCCCGCAGGTCCTCGCGCGACAGCTCGGCGTCCAGGCGCGAGGCGTTGGAGATGTCGGTCACCAGGCGGTCCAGCCGCTGGATGTCGTTCTTCAGGATCGCCATCAGCCGCTCGCGCGCCGCCGGGTCCTTGACCAGTTCCAGCGTCTCCACCGCCGAACGCAGAGAAGTCAGCGGGTTCTTGATCTCGTGCGCCACGTCGGCGGCGAAACGCTCGATGGCGTCCATCCGCTCCGATAGCGACTGGGTCATGTCCTCCAGCGACACCGTCAGGTCGCCGATCTCGTCGTCGCGATGCGCCAGTTGCGGCAACGAGATCGCCCGCGCCCGCGACAGACGCACCCGGTCGGCGGCCCGCGCCAGCATCCGCACCGGCTGGGCGATCAGGTTGTTCAGCAGGATCGAGGAGGTCAGGCTGACGAAGATCGCGATCAGGATGAACGGCGCCAGGGCCTGGCGCTCGCGCCGGATGATCTCGTCGACGCCGCTGGCCTCCAGGGTCAGCACCCCCAGCACCGCCTGGACGTGCTGGATAGGGATCGAGACCGAGACCACCCGGTCCCCGTCCTCGGTCCGGCGCATGCCCGCCACGTGCACCCCCGACAGCGCCCGCCCGACCTCCAGCATCAGCGCGCGCTGGGCGGCCGGAGCCAGGGGCGGCGGCGGGCGGCCGATCTTGAGGTCCAGGGCCAGCCCCTCGTCGGCGCGCGGCCGGGCCGGCGGCAGCACCTTCCATTCCACCCGGTCGGCGACCCAGTAGCTGTCGGCGACGAGATTGCCCTTGGCGTCGAACAGCCGCGCCCGCTGCGAGCGCGGATTGGACAGCATCTGCAGGATCTCGCTGGCCGCCTGGGCGTCCAGCTCCGGCGTCGGCTCGCCCACCGTGGCCGCCCGGTTGATGACGTTGACGATCAGCTCGCCCTGGGTGGTCAGGCTGTCGATCCGCGCCCCCACCAGCCCGCGCCGCAGCTCGTTCAGCAGCAGCGACCCGGCGATGATGATCGCCAGGCCCAGGACGTTGAGCAGAATGATGAGCCGCCCCAGGCGCGAGCCTGGCAGCCAACTGAAGAGCGAAGGCGCGCGCGGCGGCCGCCGGCGGCGCGGTTCGGTCTTCGGGTCAGGCTTCGCGGTATCTGTATCCGACGCCATAAAGGGTTTCGATCGCGTCGAACTCCGGGTCGACCTCGCGGAACTTCTTTCGCATCCGCTTGATGTGGCTGTCGATGGTGCGGTCGTCGACATAGACCTGATCGTCGTAGGCCGCATCCATCAGATTGTCGCGGCTCTTCACGAAGCCGGGCCGCTGGGCCAGCGACTGCAGCAGCAGGAACTCGGTGACGGTCAGCTTCACCGGCTTGCCGTCCCACAGGCAGTCGTGGCGCGCCGGGTCCAGGGTCAGCTTGCCGCGCTTGAGCGGGCGCGACCCGCCTTCCTCGCCCGATCCCGCCGCCGGGGGGATCTCGCCCTCGGCGCCGGCGCGCCGCAGCACCGCCCGCACCCGCTCGATCAGCAGGCGCTGGCTGAACGGCTTGTGCATGTAGTCGTCGGCCCCGAGATTGAAGCCGAGGATCTCGTCGATCTCCTCGTCCTTCGAGGTCAGGATGATGACCGGCAGGTCCGAAGTCCGGCGAAGGCGGCGCAACACTTCCATGCCGTCCATGCGCGGCATCTTCACATCGAGGATCGCCAGGTCCGGCGGCTCGTTCTCGAGCGCCGCCAGCCCCGAGGCCCCGTCGTAATAGGCCTTGACCTCATGGCCATGGCTTTCGAGGGCGAGGCTGACCGAGGTGACGATGTTCTCGTCGTCGTCGACCAGGGTGATCTTGGCCATGTGTCTATGTTTTTCCTTCAGCCGAGCTTTCATAGCTAGTCGCGCGCCAGCATGGCCTCAATGGGGCGGTTCCGGCAAACCTGTTCAGCGCTGCCGCGGCGCCTTTAGTTCGGCGAATGTTGCGATAAACCGCCATTAAGCTTGTTTGGGCATGCTGGACGCCGACAAGGAGCGCTCGGCGTGCAGGGACAGCAAGTCCACTACGAACTCTTCATTCGCCGGACCCCGGGCGGACCGTGGACTCTCGACATGGCTTCGGAGAACCGGGCCGGAGTCGTCGCCACCGCCGAGGAGATGCTGGCCAGCGGCAAGGTCGCGGCCGTGCGCGTCTCCAAGGAGACCCTCAACCCCGAGACCCGCGAGTTCAAGTCCGTCTCGATCCTCAGCAAGGGCGCGACCGAGGCGGTCAAGCCCAAGAAGGTGGTCGAGAACCGCGACCCGCTCTGCGTCGCCCCGCAGGACCTCTACACCATCCACGCGCGCGAACGGATCGGCCGCCTGCTGGAAGGCTGGCTGGAGCGCAAGGGCGCCACGCCCTTCGAACTGCTGCACCGCCCCGACCTGGTCGAACAGCTCGAGGCCTCCGGGACCGACCTGCAGCACGCCATCCAGAAGGTGGCGATCCCCGAGGCCCAGGCCCGCGACATCTCTGTCCACGAGCTGATCCGCACCTTCACCAGCCTGGTCGAGCGCGCGATCGAGCGCCTGCTCAAGGACGCCCGCCGCGGCGCCATGCCCAACCTCGACAAGGAGGGCTTCGCCCGCGCCGCCGAGCGCGTCGCCCACGATCCCGAGCGCGCCTATCTGCTGGGGGCCGGCGTCGCCGCCTCCATCGCGCCTGCCAAGAGCTGGTCGGACAAGGTCTCGCGCCTGCTCGACCTGGCCGACGCCGCGCCGGTGGCCGGGCCGCCGCGGGCGCTGGCCCTGCAGACGCTCGAACAGCCGCTGGCCGAGATCCTCGGCGCCAAGTCCGGCCTGGACAACATCATCGGCCAGACCCTCGACCTGGGCGCCCAGCTCGCCGCCATGACCCGCCTGGCCGCCTGCGACGTGGTCGACGCCCTGATGCGGATCGAACCCTCGGTCGCCAAGGTGATGCCGCCGCAGTCCGAGGCGGCCATGCGCCTCTCCAAGTGGTTGGCCGGCGAGGATTTCCAGAGCGTGCGCGCGGCCATCGCCCGGCGGGTGGTGCGCGAGCTGAACGGGCCGCGCCGCCTGCGGCCCGGCGATGCGGCCGGCGAGATCGAGATCATGCGCGGCCTGGCCATGGCCCTGACCGCCGCGGCCGGCGCCGGCTCCCTGCTCAATGTCGACGACGTGCAGGCCGCCTTCGTCCACCGCTCGCGCACCCTGGTCACCAGCGACTTCGTCGAGGCCTATCTGGGCAGCGGCCAGAAGAGCGCGCGCGAAGAGACCGAGGCGCTGATCTGGCTGGTCGAGAACGTGATCGGCGCCGCCAACAAGCGCCAGGCCGGCCGCTATCTGGCCGCCGGCGTCGCCGCCCTGCGCTTCGAAAAGGAGTTCCGTTACGGTCCCGACACCGCTGCGGTGAAGCTGCAGAAGCTGGCCTATCTGCAACGCGCCGTCGCCCGCGGCGGCCTGGCCCCCGAGGACTACGGTCCGATCCAGGTGAAGATCGGCGAGGTCGGCGGCCTGGTCGAGGCCGATGCGCGGCTGGTGCCGACCCTGGCCCGCGCGACCGGCTCGGCCGGGCAGAAGCTGCTGCTGATGCTGCGCCTGGCCGCCGGCGAGACCGCCCCGCTCGGCCCAGCCGCCGACCGCGCCCGCCAGGAAGCCGTGCGCCTGGCCCGCGCCACCGAAACCCGCACCGAACTGGCCGAATATCCCGAGCGCATGGCCCCGATCCGCGAGCTCATTACCCAGCTCGGGATCGCGGCCTAGAGCCCTTTAGGGTTTGATGGAACACCAAACCCTAAAGGGCTCTAAATCAAGCCTGTAGAGCGCGTCGCCGGCGGCGTCCCGAACGCGGCGGCCAGGTCCGCCTCGTCCAGCCCGTCGATCTCGACCATCTTCAGCCGCGCGCTCTCGCCGGAGACGATGCGCAGCGCCGATTTCGGCCGCCGCAGCGCCTTGGCCAGCAGCACGATCACCGCCGCGTTCGCCGCGCCCTCGCTGGGCGGGACGCTGACCCGGACCTTCAGGAACGGCCGGCCCTCGGGATCGCGCGCCCAGCCGTCGACCGCGTCCCGGCCGCCCTTGGGCGTCACCCGAACCGCCAGCCGCGCCACGGCCGTCAGACGAACAGGTTCAGCAGGAAGGCGTGGGCCGCCGGCAGCAGGTAACGCTGCACGCCCGAGATCACCAGGATCGCCAGCACCGGGCTGATGTCCACGCCGCCCAGGCTGGGAATGACCTTCTGGAACGGCGCCAGGATCGGCCGCGTCACCGCATCCAGGAACCGGGCCACGCCATAGACGAACTGGTTGCGCAGGTTGATCACGTCGAAGGCCACCAACCAGGACAGGATCGCATTGGCGATCATCGCAAAGACCAGCAGCCCGAGCAGCGCGTCCAGGATGAAGAAAACAAAGCCGATCAGCGGGACCATCGAGACATCCGTGCGGGAAATGGAGGCTCTGTATCCAATGGCGCGCCGCCGCTGGCAAGCGGCGAGGCCGAACCCCGCGAATACCCCGCTTGACAGACCCCGCCTCCGCCCCCTAAGTCCGCGCCTTCCTGGGGCCGTAGCTCAGTTGGTAGAGCGCCTCGTTCGCAATGAGGAGGTCAGGGGTTCGACTCCCCTCGGCTCCACCAAATCCCTTACACAGCAAGGGTTTGGTATCAGCGCCAGGATCGGCGAGCGCCAGCGATCAAGCTGGATAATCACTGGATAATCAGAGCGTCCAAGCCGTCGCGTTGGACCTCGCGCGTTGGAAGGGCGGGGGAGGCCACACTCGCGCGGCTGGCTGGGCCGCGTCCTGGACTCCCCGAGCGAGCGGCTGACGCATCGGGCCACATCGAGTTCTGCTCGGCCCCTCACCCTTGGGGAGGGGGTGGGGTAAATTCTCTAGAACTTCTGCTTTGCGGACCGGTGGGGGAATCTCCCGCATCTTTCCGCGAGTTTCAGAAATCTTTTTTATCAATGACTTAGATAAGACGTGGCGCCGTGTAATGACAGAAGCGTCAAAAGCGGTGGGAACTGTGGGAACTGTGGGAACCGCTCTTGTAAGGAGTTGATATAGCTATACTTTTAGGCCGATCAGCAGTTCCCACTTGGCGGTTTCAAAGTGGGAACTGGTGGGAACCGCTAGCCGCCTCCGCTCCGACGCACCACGAGGCCCCGACAGCGCAAGATCTGACCCTGGCCGCGCCGCTCCCACGCGCGAGTGTGGCCCCCTCGACCCAAGCGGCGGACGTGGGCGCTCGGGTTTCTGCTGGTGGAGTCCGCCTCAATGGAAACGCCCGCCTGGGCAAGCCGGGCGGGCGTCGGGGTCGCGAACGGCGTTCGCGTCGGGTGTGCGATGCAGGGCTGGCCGGCTGTGCTCGGAGTGGTCGGCCGTCAGTAGAGGGCTAACGGCGCGTGGAAGCAGCGTTCATGGCGACGTTCGCCAGATGGTCCAGATCCTTCTGGAAGCCATGGAAGATCGCGGGCTCATCAATCTCGCCGGTTTGCGGGTCGCTGTAGGTGGTGCGCAGTACCGTGAACTTCCGAGCCGCGCTGTGAGCGTCGGTCGGGAGCATTGCTTTGATCAGTTTGGCCAGATCGTTCGCTCGCATCTGTATTGCGTCGGCCGCCGTCTCGAGGTCATCAGCCTGAAAGTAGCCAAGGATGGCGGCCGTCTGCGCCTGCCAAATGTCGAAAGCCTCCACTCTAGAGGGGTGCCCCAAATAGCGTTCCCGATAGTCCAGCGCGACGAGTTGCTCGCGAGTGTAGCGATGGCCTTGTTCGTTGCGACAGGTCGCAGGGAGGTCGGGCAAGATCCTCAATGCTGCGTCGTGCGCTTGGTCGGTCTTCGCCCAGGCGTCTCGTGCTTCCTGGTGCAGGATTTCCCACTGGCCGATGAGGTCGAGCAACGAGGACGTGGGGGCGGCCGGTTCGTTTAGCACAAGGCGGGCGGTGGCTGGCATGGAGGTGTCTCCTTCTGGGGGATACTCGCCGCGCGATGCATGCGAGTGGCCCGCATCAGGCAAGTCCGGCGCCGGTTCGGACGTGGGGGTGTGGCTCATCGTTCAGGCTCCCATGCGGCTGGTGACGTAATTCGAGGAGGCGAAGGCTGCACCGGCGTAGCGCTGGCCCGCCAGGCTGCGACGGATCGGGCTTTGGACCATCGAGGCGAACCGCACGTGCTTGCCTTGAGCCTGGCGCATCCAGGCGGCGGCTTCGGCGGCGCGTTCGGCCGTCCGCTTCACCCAGCGCCATGCGCCGGCGAGGGCGTCGGCGAAGGTGCGGGGCGATGGGCCATTGGCCTCGGCCCGGTATAGGCTCCAGGCCATCGTCATCACTTCGCGGCGGGTTTGGTTCGTGATCATGGCGCATCCCCATAACGGATACATATGTATCCATTATATGGGATCGCATTGTCAATGCATTGGATACGTATGTATCCTCTTTCTCGTCATAGGATTAGAAAGGATGGGTTTATGTCGCTGACCCCGGAAGCCTGCCGGGCGGGCCGGGCGCTGCTCGGCTGGTCTATGCGCGACCTGGCGGAACGCGCGGGCATCTCACTCGGGGCCGTAAACCGCTTGGAGGGTGGCGAAACCGCCTCTCGTGAGGGTACGGCCGCAAAGATCACCGCCGCCCTTGCGGTGGCCGGCGTCGATATCGTGGCTGGTGATGATCGCACTGGTGCGGTGTTGGTCTATGCGCGGCGGCGGGCGTGAGCGGTAGCTCTGGGGATTCTTCGTCGCCTGGTCAGGCGGCTGCGGCGGGGCAGTTTCAAGTCGCCATTCGTTTGATGTTGGAGAACATTCAGGCGGCAGCCGTGGAAAAGCTCGCGGACGGTGACGCAGGGTCGATCGAAAGTACGTTCGTTGAGGCGTTTCGGGCTGCAACGGCGTCACACGCTGCGCTTGATCCGATGGCCTTCGTCGATGCGATGCTGGCCGCGCCTTGGGACACAACTGTCACGGCTGCTGGGGCAGCGTTGCAATATGCGAGATCGCGACCATCGCCAAAGGAGGGCGAGCCCTGGCCAGCGGAGCTAGTCGCCGCGCAGCTTCTCATGGACGTCTACTTGTTCGCCTCTCGCGTCCGATCCCAGCGACGGACGCTGGTCGGGCGAAACATCGTAGATGCGGTGGACATATCTGAGCTGATTTGGATCGGAATGCGCATTGGAGCTCTCTCCGAGGCGCTACGTCCGGGGTTCCGGCCAGATCTAGGCGCGACCATGGACGCGGCAAGGAAGGCGCTGGAGGCCCGACAAGTGGGGCAGGCAAAGGGAGCCAAGAGAACGAAGGAAAAAGCGGAGGCATGGCGTAAGCTGGCGCTGGAGATCGCGCGAAGACGTCGCGACCAGAACCCCAAAAAGGGTGACAGCCCCCTCGCGCGAGAAGTGTGGGAAGAGCTCAGAGGGGGAGACTCTCCCCTTGAGAAGGTTCCTGCTGAGGCGACGGTCGCGCGTCTGATTCGCAGCTGGGTCGCCGACGGAAGCCTAAGCGCTTCGCTTGCCCGCCCAGCCCCGAAGGGGGGAAAGGCCTAAGCCCTGCCAGGGGAGGGCTTAGGCCTTTCCCTGGCAGGGCTTAGGCCCTGAACTGCCAGTCGCCCCAGCTGAGTGCCAAGCCTTCCTACGCCAGCAAGTCGCTGGTGGTTCTAGGGAAGGCCATTCAATGGCAGGTGAAATTCAGCGCCTCCTCAGCGTCAGCGAGGCAGCAGACCGCCTGGGCGTGAGCCCGTCGTTTCTTAACAAGGCCCGCAGCGCCGGTGACGGCCCCCCCTTCGTCAAGATCGGTGCACGGGTGGCCTATGATCAGGGCGACCTAGTCGCTTGGCTGGATAGGCAGAAGCGCACTAGCACAGCCCGTCATTCGAGGGACTCGACCGGGGCATCAGCATGAGCCGTCGCGTCGATTTCGAGCGGGTCAACCGCGCGGCCCTCGCCAGCGCTGAGGCCATCGTCAGGGCATTCCTGCCGGATGGCCGGCGCGAAGGTCAGGAGTGGGTCGCTAGGAATCCCACCCGGCCCGATCGCAAGCTTGGAAGCTTCAAGGTCAATCTGACCACCGGCAAGGGCGCGGACTTTGCCAACGGTGATCGCTTCGGCGACCTGATTGGCATGGTGGCCTATGTGCAGGGCCTGCCCCAGCGCGAGGCGGCGATCCGCCTGGCCGAAGCCATGGGGGTCGACCCCTATGCGTGAGGTTCGGGTTTCCGATGATCGTACCGAGGTGTGGCTATCACCTGCTCGATACCGCGCGTCGATAGGGCTTCTCGGTTGGTCGCATGAAGAGGTCGCAGTCCGCGTCATGAGAAGATGCGGGCGGCCCTTTGGTCCGGCTGATCTTGAAGCGTTTGCCTATGAGGGCGCCGTGCTTCCCGTCCCCTTCAGCGGTGCGGTTCTCGCAGTCCTTCTCGAATTCGTGGAATTCACCTGTTCGGAGAGCGAGCCTGGGGTTGTGAAAAAATCCGGCGGCAATAGTCGGCCCAGTTACGTGCAGTTCGGTGGGGGCTCTCAGCACCGACGCGGGACTAACGGGGCTGTTGAGCGGCGTGAAGCGGTCGCTCACTTGGCGAAACAGGTCGGCGCTGCGTTGTCGAATTGGGGCCGGTATGTCCGATAGCCCGCCAAGCGACCCTTTCGACAAGCTGGCGCGAACGCCGTTCGCGTCAGCGGGCCGGCCCTCCCCTCGAGGCGATGGGGAAGCGGTCATGCCGGTCCCGGCCGACGCACCACCGCGCCTTGAGACGCACAAAGCGCATGGTCGGCCGACCGCTTGGTGGGCGTATCGGGACGCCGGCGGCCAGCTCCTCGGCTACGTCGCCCGCTTCGACAGTGCGGACGGCTCCAAGGTGGTGCTGCCGCTCACGCTGCGGCGGACCGGCGCGCGGCTGCATTGGTCGTGGAAAGGCTTTCCCGAGCCTCGCCCGCTCTACGGCCTCGATCGCCTGGCGGCCCGGCCGGCCACGCCGGTGCTGGTGGTCGAGGGCGAGAAGACGGCCGACGCCGCCAGCAAGCGGTTCCCAGAGTTCGCCGTCCTGACCTGGCCCGGCGGCAGCAAGGCGGCCGGCAAGGTGGATTGGTCGCCGCTGGCCGGCCGCGATGTCGTGATCTGGCCGGACGCTGACGAGCCCGGCCGCGTCGCCGGCCAGGACGTGCGCCGTCGCGTCGGTGTGGCCGGGGCTCTGACGGTCGCCCTGATCGATCCTCCGAAGTTCCTGCCCGAAGGCTGGGACCTGGCCGACGCCTGGCCGGAGGGCTTCGACCAGGCCCGGGCCGTGGCCCTGATAACCACCGCCAGGTCGGAAGCCCAGCCGGCCGGCGTCGAATGGCCCTGGGGCTTTCGGATGGAACCGGACGGCCTCTGGTATGATCAGCCCCAGCAGAACGGCGGCCTTGCGCCTATGCGCCTGTCCGACTCGTTCGGGGTGATCGGGGAGGCGCGAGATCCTGACGGCGGCGGCTGGGCTGTCGTGCTGCGCTTCCGTGATCGGGACGGGAAGGAAAAGGAAGTCGTCGTCGCCAAGTCGCGCCTGGCCAGCGGCGCGGCCGAGGTGCGGGCCGAGCTGGCGGGCGCTGGGCTCGCCGTTCCCATGACGCGGGGCAAGGCCGAGAAGTTCACGGTGGCCTTGTCGGAAGTGAAGTGCGCCCGCCGGCTGACATTAGTTGGCGCGACGGGATGGTGCGGCGATCGGTTCGTGCTTCCTGGTCATGTCGTCGGGCCGATCGGCGGCGAGCCGGTCTTGTTCACGGGAACGAGCCCAGCCCTGCACTATCGCAGGCGCGGCGATCTGGCCGCCTGGCGGGCGGGTGTGGCGGCCAAGGCGGTCGGCAATGATCTGATGACCTTCGCCCTCTCCCTGGCCTTCCTGGGGCCATTGCTGCGGCCGTTGGAGCTGGAAGGCGGCGGCGTCAACTTCCGTGGCCCCAGTTCCTGCGGAAAGACGACGCTCGCCTACGCGGCCGGATCGGTCTGGGGCGGCGGCGGACCGCTTGGCTTTGGCCAGACCTGGCGCAGCACGGCGAACGCCCTGGAGATGGTGGCGCACGGTCACAATGACGGCCTGGTGGTCCTGGACGAGCTGGCGCTGATTGCGGCCGAGGAGGCCGGAGCCGCCGCCTATAGCCTTGCCTCCGGCCAATCCAAGTCGCGGGCTCGCGCTGATGGGTCGCTGCGCAGCTCGGCCGAATGGCGTGTGGTTATCATCTCCACCGGCGAGATCGGCCTGGCCGATCACATCAGGTCCAGCCGCAAGGGTGACCGCCCCATGGCGGGCCAGGAACTGCGGTTGCTCGACCTGGCGGCCGACGCCGGCGCGCGCATGGGGATATGGCAGGATCTGCATGGCGCGCCGGGGCCAGCGGCCATGTCTGATGGTGTCAGAGCCGCCTGCGGGGCGGCGTACGGCCACGCCGGCCCAGCGTTCCTCGAGGCCTTCATTGCGCGTCGGGCCGAGGCCGAGACACACGCCAAAGAGATGCTCGCGGCTTTCCTGTCGGATGTGCATCAGGAGGGCGATACAGGCCAGGCGCGGCGGGCGGCGATGCGGTTCGGTGCGGCGGCCGTGGCCGGTGAGCTGGCGGCAGGATTCGGCGTCACGCCCTGGCCGTCCGGCACGGCGGCCGAAGCGGCACAGAGGCTTTACCACCGTTGGGGCGCGGCGTTCGGGCGTGACCAGCTCCATGAAGAGCGGGCCGTTATCCGTCAGATCATCAAGGTGATCGAAAGCGGGGGGGCGAACTTCGCGCCCTGGGACGATGAAGAGGATCTGGGGGAGGTCGAGCCCAGCCGGGCCGGGCGGGATGAGCAGGCGCGAGGCCTCATATCCTGGGGCTGGCGGGTGAAGAAAGGGCCTGAATTGGAATTCCGCTTCAACGATGAGGGCTGGGAGCACGCCACCACCGGCTTCGATCGGAAGGAAGCCGCCAGAGCGCTTCATGAGGCCGGGCTTCTGGACAAAGGGGAAGGGCCCCACTGGAAGAAGAAGCACTCGCGCAAGGGCAAGAAGTCGCGTTTCTGGACCGTGAAGGGCGCGATCTTGGAGGCTGACCTTGGCGACTGACGGCAGCTTGAGCGCCGCACTGCGGCGGTTCTATCAGGCGTTTGCGTCTGAGCTTGTAGACCAGCCTCCATCAGCCGTTGCAGCGCCGCAAACGACGGCCGATGACGACTGGGCTGAATGGGAAGAGCGGGCGGCGATCAGAGAATATGATGGGGGGATGAGTCGGGTGGAAGCGGAACGTCTGACCAGACTTGAGCTGGGCACATGCTCTTGAATCACGATTGAGCGTTCGGCTTCGCCGTGTTTCGTCGGGTCATGACAATCAGATTTGCTGCGAGCTTTGGCACCCTCGCTGCGGGCGCGATCTGCGTACGCGCCTCTTTGTCTGGGACAAAGCGGCGGCAGAGTATGCAAACCGGATTGGAGACATCGGGAGTTGATCGGTATCGAGTTTAGTGCAGGCCTGTTGTTTGTCGGCCTTATACAACGGCGAGCGTTGGCGCTTGGGCGGTCGTGACGAGAGTGTTCGAGGGTTGTGAACTCACTCCAAAGGATTTTCCGCTATGACTACCGATCTCGTTGTCGCCGTCGCTCTGGTCGTTGCTCTCGCGACCCTAGTTATGGCCTTCGCCGTTTTCGCCTCGGTTTTAAGACGCTAACGAGACAACCCCTCCCATCACGCGGGAGGGGCTACCTCGCCGCCCGCCAAGATCGAGGTGCTAGTTATGTGGCGAGCGGCAACTAAAAGACGTCGCTATGCAGGTTGGAGCCGAGGTTGAAGAAGTCCACGAAGCCGCCGCCTTCTACCGGTTCTACGCCGGAAGAGATTTACATGGCGGTCGGTCGTGCACTCAGCTGGTGGGAGGGTGCCGAAGACGTCCTAATGGGACTAATCCGCTGGCTTTGCCAGGAGTCTGAGCCCACGGCTTTCGCGGCCTACGTGGCCTCACCACGTAGTCGGCGGACCGCAATGCTGAAGGAGGTTCTGCAGCGGTATGAGGCTGCCTTCTCGCGCGAAGAGTTGGATATTATCCGCGCAGGCTTGAAGGAATTGGATCAGTTGGCGGCGACTCGTAACGAGATTGCTCATGGTCACTGCTCGGAGTTTCGCTCGGTCATTGATGGCGCCGTGACGATGTCCGGAGCCTATTTGCTCCCATCACTTAACGAGGGACACTGGCATGAGCGGGACATGCGATATGCTCATACGGCGTCCACAATTGCCGATTTTGAAGCTCAGGTTCGCGCGGTTCGTTGGAGGATTTTCGAGGCTTATGACGCCGCGCGGATGCGCAGGCAGGAAGCGCGAAATGGAAGCGGATATAAGCTGGATATCGCTCGACAGATTTGTCGTCGCGTTGAGCTGGGGCAAATGACACCGCTCGACGCTGAGCGTTCCCTGACGAATTTCATAGGTACGAATGTGGACCCCTCTCCTGAGGGGAGTAGTGTGGGGACTGTATCGGCAGGGAGTCTACTGCGACATGAGTGATAGACGCCTGAGGCTCGGGCCTAAGGTCGGCGATCGACATCTACGCGTTCGATGGATTCGGCGAGCCTACACCGGCTGAAGCCAGCTGCCGCCTGAGAAGTCCGCCAACTGCAGCGGCCGACCCGTGTTCAGCCCTCCCGCTCCATGAACAGCGCCACCAAGGGCTGGTTGATGTAGTAGTTGTTCCGCCCCGCCCGGTGCTTGAGGAGCAGTCCGCCCTCGGCCAGCTCTTCGAGGTACTTGGCGGCGGTCGGACGCGAGACATTCAGTTCCTGCTGGACGAATTCGATCCGCGTATAGGGGTGGCGGAAGAGGTTGTTCAGCAGGTCCTGCGAATAAATCTTCGGGTGGTTGTCGCGTAGCTGGCGTTTGGTGTCGGCCATGAGCATGCGGACGCCTTCCACCAGGCGCAGGGTTTCAATCGCCGTCTCTTCCACGCCGCGCAGCATATAGAGCAGCCATGGCTCCCATTCGCCCGTGTCGCGCACGGCCTGGAGCAGGCGGTAATAGTCCGCCTTGTTCTGGGTGATGAAGCGGCTGAGGTAGAGGATCGGGATGTCCAGCAGCCCGCACCTGGTCAGGAACAACACATTGATGATCCGGCCCAGACGGCCATTCCCGTCCGGGAACGGGTGGATGCTCTCGAACTGGTGGTGGATGATCGCCATCCGCGTCAGCGGGTCCAGGTCGCTGTCGGCGTCATCCAGGTTGATGAAGCGCTCAAGCGCGCTCATCAGATCTCGCACGGCGTTGGCGTCCTGGGGCGGGACATAGACTAGGGACCCGTCACCTTCGTTCTTGAGCGCCGTTCCTGGAACCTCGCGAAAGCCGCCTTCGGTGCGCTTCAGGAGGCGGAACATGGCGATGATCATGTTGTTGGTCAGCAGGCCGCCAAGCCGGACCTGTTCGCGGAAGCCATGATGAAGCGCGTCCCGATAGCGAGCGACCTCCTTCGCCGCCGGGGAGCCGGGATTTTCAGGAAAGGCGTTGAGCTGGAACAGCTCGTCCTGGGTGGTGACGATGTTCTCGATCTCGGAGCTGGCCTTCGCCTCCTGAAGCGACAGGGTGTCGATCAGGATGCCCTGGTTCGGGATGGTCGCGGCCCTCCCCTTCAGCTCCGCCAGGTAGCGATGCGCCCGGGTCAGGGCCTTCAGGACGGCCGGCGTCTCGATCGCAGCGGCTGGCGGCAGGTCGGGCAGATCATAGGTCGGCTTCAGCACGGCCAGGCCTCATGCAAAGGAATCGCCAATCGCTTAACACGTCGCGATGACATGTAAAGATTTCTGCGTTTCCTTTACACGTCATGCGAACATGTAAAGCATTTTGCGATTAGAGAGGCCGCGCCTTTCGGCGGTTCGTCGGCCGCCAGCGTCGCCTCGGCGGTTCCCACTGATCGGCGGGGTGGGAACCGCATTTCGACAAAGTGGGAACTGATAATATCTATATATCACAATGGGTTAAGGCCACGGTTCCCAAAGTTCCCACGGTTCCCACGTTTTCGGAATACATATGGCAACGCGCACGCGCCGAAGCGTGGATCACGAGTGCGGTCGGCGCGGCGGCGACCTCTGAGTTGGGACAATAAGAGACGTAAAATCAAAGACTTGTGGAACGTCTATGGGGAGGCGACGCGGAACTGCCGACGCGCCCAGGAGATTTCCAAGGCCGATTATGCAGTTGAGACGCGGTTGCAAAAATAGCCTGAGAAGGTCAGGCGAGCGGGCGGTCAACCCGCCCGCATGGGCACCACGTTCGAGGGCAGAGGCTGACCACCGATGATCGCCGCCACGCGAGCTCCCCAGGCCGTGGCGGCGGCCTTCCGCTCGGGCCGGTACTCATGGCGCTGATAGACGCCGACGAGCCCGGCCTGGGTGTTGCTGACGTGGTTCAGGACCCGCTCGACGATATGCGGCGGGAAGTTCATCGCGGCCATGCCCGTTGCGGCCGTGCGGCGCAGGTCATGGATGCGCCACGCTGGGACCGGGGCCTTGGGCGGCGGAACGCCGGCCTTGGCCGCGTCCTCGGCCCGCAGCTCCTCCACGATCTCGTCCAGCCGGCGCTTAGTCGCCGAGAAGCCGCGAACGGCTCCCTCGCCTCTGGCCGGGAACAGGTGCGGCCCAGCCTCGGGAACGGTGCGGAGGATGGCGAGGGCTTCGGGGCATAGGTCCAGCTCATGGGCCTTGCCGTTCTTCGACCGCTCGGCCGGGATGCGCCAGAGGCCGGCGTCCAGGTCCAGCTCCTCCCACTGCATGCCGGCAACCTCGGCGCGGCGCTGGCCGGTCAACATCAGGAGCTGAATCACCGGGCCGAAGGGGAAGCCCAGCCGATCGGCGGCGCGCCAGATCAGGCGCAGCTCATCGTCCGCTAGCACGCGGTCCCGGGCCTTGGGGCGCGGGGGCGCGGTCAGGCTGGCGCAGGGTGAGGCGGCGATCAGGTCGCGATCCACCGCCCAATCGAAGAACGGGCGCAGCTCGGCATAGGTCGAGCGCGCCACGGCCGGGGAACGCTGGGCGATGCTCTCCAGCAGCTCGGCCAGGTCGCCACGGCGGATTTCGGAGATATGGCGCGAGCCCCAGGCGGCGACGGGGCCATGGCGCAGGAGGCGGGCGGCCTCGGTCCCGCTGCGGCGCTGGGCCAGGCGGCGCTCGACATAGAGATTGACCAGGGCCTCGACGTTCTCGCGATCGCGGCGCTCGGCTTCCCGGGCTTCGGCCGCACGTGCGGCCTGGACTGCCAGCGCCGCCTGGTGGGCGGCCTCCCGTTCGGCTTCGCGATCGGCGAAGGGGTCGGAACCCAGGTCAACGGCGGCCAGCAGCTTGCGAGCGGCGCTTCTGGCCTTGGTCACGTTCCACAGGTCGCCGTCGTGCTGGCCGATCGTGATGCGTCGCACGCGGGACGCCTCACCGGCCGCACCCTTGGCCCTGTACTGCACCAGGTAGATGCGAGCGCCAGCCTTGGTCACGCGGACCCCAAAGCGCGGCAGCGCGGAATCCCAGGCGTACACGTCGCGGGCCTCGGGCTCGATGGCCTCGACCAGGCCGTCAGTCAGCTTGAAGGTCGCCATGCTCGATTATCCAGCTCAGGAAACTTCCGACCTCTGGATAATCACTGGATAATCAGAGCGTCAAGCTATCTCCAGCCTAAGCCATACATACCCAGGAAAGCCGAAGGCATCTATCTATATGATATTGCGTCATATATCAGAACGTCAGTGACATTCAGGGAAAGCGCAGGATACGCCAAACAGGCGAAGTCTCCTGAGAGGAGGTCAGGGGTTCGACTCCCCTCGGCTCCACCATCTCCCGTTGGAGATGGCCGCTCCCAGGATCCTTCAGGCCTCAGATCTTCGTGCCCGGTCCGTCCTCGGTCAGGACGCCGTCGAAGTGTTCTTCCTTGGCTTCGGCCTTGGTGGCGTGGACGACGCCGTCGCGGTGCTCGGGCGGGGCGTAGAGGGTGTAGAGCTTCAGGGGCTTGTCGCCGGTGTTGACGACGTTGTGGCGCGCGCCGGCTGGGACGATGACGCCGTAGTCCGCCTTGATCTTGTGCTTTTCGCCGTCGATCACGACCTGGCCCTTGCCCTTCTCGAAGCGGAAGAACTGGTCGTGGGTGTCGTGCACCTCCTCGCCGATCTCCTCGCCCGGCTGCAGGGTCATCAGCACCAGTTGCAGGTGCTTGCCGGTATAGAGCACGCGGCGGAAGTCCTTGTTGCTCTCGGTCAGGTCCTCGATGTCGTCGACGAAGCCCTTCATGGCTGTCCTCCGGCTATGCGCCAGAGCATTTTCCGCTGAAGCGGCTGCCGGTTCGGCGCAGAAAATGCTCTAAATTCAAAGAGTCTTGAGCGTGATCCGATTGATCACGCTCAGGAAGCCAAGTCTAGGAACCGGCCCCCGCGCGCCGCCCTGACGGAAATCAAACCGTCAGGGCGGCGGCCACGCCAGGATCGCAAGGCTTCCCGTCTCAGGCGACGAAGACGCGAAGCTGCAGGAATACGCGGCCGGCGGACGAGGGGTTCCGGCGACGCCGCGAAGCCCTCCTCGGAAACGTCCAGGTCGCCCGGCGCTTGCTGGCCGGAAAAGAGCCTAGTGCGCGTCGTCCCAGTTGGCGGCGGCGCGCGCATCGACCACCAGCGGCACCGACAGCGCCACCGCCGGTTCGGCCGCCCGCTCCATCACCTTGCGGGCCAGGGCGATGGTCGCCTGCGCCTCGGCCTCCGGCGCCTCGAAGACCAGTTCGTCGTGCACCTGCAGCAGCATGCGCGCGGTCAGGCCCTCCGCCGCCAGCGCGGCCGGCATTCGGATCATCGCCCGGCGCATCACGTCGGCCGCCGCCCCCTGGATCGGGGCGTTGATCGCCGCGCGGTCGCCGAAGGCGCGCTCGGCCTGCGACTTCGACTTCACCGCCGGGATATGGACCTTGCGGCCGAAGATCGTGGTCACGAACCCTTGCGTGCGCGCGGCCTGCTTGGTGCGGTCCATATAGGCGCGGATGCCGGGGAAGCGCTCGAAATAGGTCTTGATGTAGGCGCCCGCCTCGTCCTGCGGGATCGAAAGCTGGTTGGCCAGGCCGAAGGCCGAAATGCCGTAGACGATGCCGAAATTGATCGCCTTGGCCCGGCGGCGGGTCTCGGCCGGCATGCCCTCGATCGGCACGCCGAACATCTCCGAAGCGGTGGCCGCGTGAATGTCGTGGCCGTCCATGAAGGCCTTCTTGAGCTGCGGAATGTCGCCCACATGCGCCAGGATGCGCAGCTCGATCTGGCTGTAGTCGGCGCTGATCAGCACGTGGCCCGGCTCGGCGATGAAGGCCTTGCGGATGCGCCGGCCCTCCTCGGTGCGGATCGGGATGTTCTGCAGGTTGGGGTCCGAGGACGAGAGCCGCCCGGTGGTGGTCGAGGCCAGGGCGTAGGAGGTGTGCACCCGCCCGGTCCGGTCGGCGATGGCGGTGACCAGGTTGTCGGTATAGGTGCCCTTCAGCTTCGAAAGCTGGCGCCAGTCGAGCAGCACCCGCGGCAGTTCGTGCCCCTGGGCGGCCAGGTCCTCCAGCATCGAGGCGTCGGTCGAGGCCGCCCCCGTGGCGGTGATCTTGCCCGAGGCCAGGCCCATCTCGCCGAACAGCACCTCGCCGATCTGCTTGGGGCTACCGAGGTTGAACGGACGGCCGGCCAGCCGGTGCGCCTGCGCCTCCAATTCGCTCATGCGCACCGAGAAGTCGTTGGAGAGCTTGCGCAGGGTCTCGGTGTCGACCTTGATCCCTTCGTTCTCCATCGCCGCCAGCACCGGCGGCATGCCCCGCTCCAGGGTCTCGTAGACGGTCAGCAGCCCCTCGCGCGCCAGCCTGGGGCGCAGGTGGTGGTAGAGCCGCAGGGTGACGTCGGCGTCCTCGGCCGCATAGCAGGTCGCCGGCTCCAGCGGCACGTGCTTGAAGCTCTTCTGCGCCTTGCCGGTCCCGGCCACCGTCTTGAACTTGATCGGCTCGTGCTCCAGCCAGCGCTTGGACAGTTCGTCCATGCCATGGCTCTTATGCAGCCCGCCCTCCAGGGCGTAGCTGATCAGCATGGTGTCCTCGATCGGGGCGACCTCGATCCCATGGCGGCTCAGCACGGCGATGTCGTACTTGGCGTTCTGCGCCACCTTCAGCACCGCCGGGTCCTCCAGCAACGGCTTCAGCCGGGCGATCACCTCGTCCAGCGCAAGCTGCTCGACGGCCTCGGGCGCCTCGAACTCCAGCCCGCCGTTGCTCTCGTGCTCGTGGCCGACCGGGATGTAGCAGGCCTCGCCCGGCGCGACCGCCAGCGAGATCCCGCACAGCCCCGCATTGGCCGACGACAGCGCGTCCGTCTCGGTGTCGAAGGCCACCAGCCCCATGGCCTTGGCCCGCGCGATCCAGGCGTCCAGGGTCGGCAGGTCGCGCACGCAGGCATAGGCGTTGACGTCGATCTTCGCGGCCGAGGGCGAAACCGGCGCCGGCGCGACGGGCGCCTCGGCCGCAGCCGCGCCGCCGGCGATCCGGCGCGCCAGGGTGCGGAACTCCATCTCCTCCAGGAAGGCGGCCAGTTCCTCGGCGTTCGGGTCGTCCACCGCCAGGGCGTCGAGCGGCTCGGGCAGCGGCGTGTCGCAGTCGAGCCGCACCAGCTCGCGCGACAGCCGGATCTGGTCGGCGAACTCGATCAGGGTGTCGCGGCGCTTGGGCTGCTTGATCTCGCCCGCCCGGGCCAGCAGCGTGTCGAGATCGCCGTATTCGTTGATCAGCAGGGCCGCGGTCTTGACGCCGATCCCCGGCGCGCCCGGCACGTTGTCGACGGAATCGCCGCACAGGGCCTGGACGTCGACCACCTTCTCCGGCGGCACCCCGAACTTCTCGATCACCTGCTCGCGGCCGATCTTGGCGTTCTTCATGGTGTCGAGCATGGAGACGCGGTCGCCGACCAGTTGCATCAGGTCCTTGTCGGACGAGACGATGGTCACCTCGCCGCCGGCGTCGCGCACCTTGCAGGCATAGGCGGCGATCAGGTCGTCGGCCTCGTAGCCCGGCAGTTCCAGCGCCGGCACGCCGAAGGCCCGCGTCGCCCGCCGCATCAACGGGAACTGCGGGATCAGGTCTTCCGGCGGTGGCGGCCGGTGGGCCTTGTACTGGTCGTACAGATGGTTGCGGAACGTCTGCTCGGAGTGGTCGAAGATCACCGCCAGGTGGGTCGGGGCCTCCGGCTGCGACTTCATCTCCACCAGCAGCTTCCACAGCATGTTGCAAAAGCCGCTGATCGCCCCGATCGGTAGGCCGTCCGACTTGCGCGTCAGCGGCGGCAGGGCGTGATAGGCGCGGAAGATGAAGCCCGACCCGTCGACCAGATAGAGCCGCACCGCCGGCCCGTCCTGGGTCGGCTCGCGCGGAATGTCGGCAAGGGTGGCGGGGGCGTCGAGGGGCGCGTCGGTCATGGGCCGAAGATAGGGGCTGAGCGCGGTCAGGTCATCCGCCGCATGGACGAATGCGCGCCCAGGTGCGCCGCCGGCCGGCGGCGCGGCGTTCAGTGGCCGTGCGGGCCTTCGTAGACGCCCGGCGCCAGGCGCTCGTCCTCCGGCCCTTCGGAGCCGTCGGCCAGCACGAAGCGGCGGTCGCAATAGGGGCATTCGACGAAGGCGGCCTCGCCCATCTCCAGCCACACGCGCGGATGGCCCAGCGCCCCGCCGACGCCATCGCAGGCGACCCGGCCCGAGCGCACGATCACCACCTCCGACGGCGGCAGGTCCGGGGTGTAGGCGCCCTTGGCGGGCATGGGCTCCAGCTTCGTGGAGCGGCCTTGGTCGGGGACGGGGGCTTTGCGGGCCATTCTTCGA
Source organism: Phenylobacterium sp. (assembly GCF_041920015.1). Classification (GTDB taxonomy): domain Bacteria; phylum Pseudomonadota; class Alphaproteobacteria; order Caulobacterales; family Caulobacteraceae; genus Phenylobacterium. Next base: position 1,668 of record NZ_JAYRST010000038.1, on the reverse strand, counting down.
ACTCTCCGGCGGCGGAAGCTTGGCGTGAGCGCCGCACGCGCCTAGGTATTCGACCACGGCTTTCGCCGTCAATGGACGCCCCGGACGTAAAAGAGACGCATGACCCTTCCCGACTACGCGATCGAAGCCGAGGACGTCGTAAAGATCTACCCGGCCAGCAAGGGCGCGCCCGAGATGCACGCCCTGCGCGGGCTGAACCTCAAGATCCCCCGCGGCTCGATCTTCGGCCTGCTGGGGCCGAACGGCGCGGGCAAGTCGACCTTCATCAACACGCTGGCCGGCCTGGTCCGCAAGACCTCCGGACGCGTGCGCATCTGGGACCGCGACATCGACGCGCGCCCGCGCGACGCCCGCGCCGCCATCGGCGTGGTGCCACAGGAGATCGCCGCCGACCCCTTCTTCACCCCGCGCGAGGCGCTGGAGGTCCAGGCCGGCATGTATGGCGTGCCGGCCTCCGAGCGCCGGACCATGGAGCTGCTCAACGCGCTCGGCCTGGGCGACAAGGCCAGCGCCTATGTGCGCCAGCTCTCCGGCGGCATGAAGCGCCGCCTGATGGTCGCCAAGGCCATGGTGCACAATCCGCCGGTGCTGATCCTCGACGAGCCCACCGCCGGGGTCGACGTCGAGCTGCGCCGCCAGCTCTGGAACTACGTGGTCGAGCTGAACCGCAAGGGCGTGACCATCGTGCTCACCACCCACTACCTGGAAGAGGCCCAGGAGCTCTGCGACCAGATCGCCATCGTCAATCGCGGCGAGGTGGTGGCCTGCGAGCCGACCTCGACCCTGCTGCAGCGGCTCGACACCCGCAATGTGGTGGTGACCCCGGCCGAGCCGCTGATGGTCGCCCCCGACCTGCCCGGTTTCGAGACCCGCGCGCGGACAGGCGGCGCCTTCCAGGTCACCTACCGCACCGGCCAGTCGAGCGTCGAACAGGTGCTGGCCGCCGTCCGCGCGACCGGCCTGCACATCAAGGACATCGCCACCGAGGATCCCGACCTCGAGGACGTCTTCGTCTCTTTGACGACGAACGCGAGCGCCTGAGCCTTCCGTTCCGCCGCGGTTTCGGCTAGACAGCCCATCCGCTTCAGCACGCACCCGTAGCTCAGCTGGATAGAGCGTTGCCCTCCGAAGGCAGGGCTAAGTCAAGCCTGCTGATCGAGGGTGTCGAAAAAATCGAGGGAAACCAAGCGATTGGTGAAACTCGGAGGACGCAACAAGATCGGTTCTGAGGTCGCGGAAGCACCGCGGAAGCAAGCTGAAAGGAGGTTCTGGAGGACAAACGGCGACAATCGGCAGGGCTAAACCCGCTCCGTTTGCGCCGATGCGATTACCTGATTCGGGATTGACCCTGCTCGATCTCGGACACTATCTGAACATTGATGCACCCGTAGCTCAGCTGGATAGAGCGCCACCCTCCGAAGGTGGAGGCCACACGTTCGAATCGTGTCGGGTGCGCCATCTCCTTTGATGGCGTCTGACTTTGCCCCCCGAGAAAGTGCTGGCGAAGGCACAACAAGGGACTACGCTACAAGTTTTGCGTAGTATGTCGATGAGCATGCTCTGTGTCCGCCGTCAGCGCTCTTGAGACAGTTTAGGGGTTTTCGGGAAGGGAGGATTTCTGGATCATCGCAGCCATTTTGGAGCGCAGATGAGACAGAAATCCGGGCC
>NZ_JAYRST010000037.1:0-30155 GCF_041920015.1 Phenylobacterium sp. | reverse complement strand
GGCTGAGGGCGTTCGCGCAGGCCTGCGCCGACCGCTCGCTGCAGGTGTTCGCCGTGGGGGCGGCGACGGCGCAGGCCGCGCGCGAGGCGGGCTTTCGGCGGGTGCTGTCGGCGGACGGCGACGTCGAGGCGCTGGCCGAGCGCATCGCCGCCCGGCGCGCGGAGATCGGCGGGGCGGTGCTGCACCCCGGCGCGGCCGAGCCGGCGGGCGACCTGGCCGGCGCCCTGGCGCGGGTGAAGGTCGAGGTGCGGCCCCTGACCCTCTACGACGCGGTGCCGGTCCGGCTGAGCGCCGACCAGATCGCGCAACTGGCCGGGATGGACGTGGCCCTGGCCTATTCGCCCAAGGCGGCCCGGACGCTGGCGGGCGTACTGCGCGCCCACCCGCAGCCGCAACTGCGCATCCTGGGGCTGTCCAAGGCGGTGCTGGCGCCCCTGGCCAAGGTCGGGTCGGCCGGGCTGGCCTCGCCGCCCTTCCCGCTGGAAGCGGCCATGCTGAACCTGCTCGACCGGGGCTGATCGGCGGGAGAACGGCGGCCTTGTGAAGCGGGCGCTTGGCGAGCGCGCCGAGAGTCGCTAAGTAGGCGCTCCCTCGCAGCCAAATCGGCCCGCGAGCGCGACGCCAGGCCGCTTTAGCTCAGCTGGTAGAGCACCTCATTCGTAATGAGGGGGTCACAGGTTCGAGTCCTGTAAGCGGCACCATCCTTTCACGACATCTCGAAATGAGACGCCGCGCGGGCGCGCGCAGCCATGAAAAAAGCGCGCCGGGGGAACCGGCGCGCTTTTCGCGTTCACGAAGGCGGGGCGATCAGGTGGTCGCGCCGGCCGGTGCGGGCGCCGCGGGGGCCGGCGCTGCAGGGGCGGCGGGAGCAGCCGCGCCCGGGGCCGCCGGTGCGGCGGGCTTGGCGCCGGGCTTGGCCGGTTCGGGCTTGTACTTGTCGTTGTAGGTGATCTTGCCCTCGGCCGCCTTGCGCAGGGTTTCGAGCTGGCGGGCCAGGGCTTCCTGGACCCGCGTCTGCTTGAGGCCGGCGGTCGCGAAGTTCACGGCGCGGTCGCCGGTGAACGGCACGGTGCGGGAATCGCGGATCTGGTTGATGAAGACCGCGTTGCCGCGCGGGAAGACGAAGACTTCGCCGGGCGGCAGCTTCAGCAGGGTCTGGGACAGGCCCTCGGGCGCGTTCAGGGTGTCGAGGACGGTGGTGGTGCGCTGATACTCGACGTTCTCGCGATCCAGCACCGCCTGGACTTCTTCCAGCGTGTTCAGCGGCTGGAATTCCTTCATCAGCTTGTCGTCGAACCGGCCGGTGATGATCTGGTCGACGACCATCACCCGGCGCTGGGCGAACATGTTGGGATGTTCGGAGATGAACTTCTCGGCGTCCGCGCGGGTCGGGTTCGGCACGGTGGCGGCGATCTTGCGTTGCAGGGCGCCGACCAGCATCGCGTCACGCGCCTGGAGCTCCTGCTGGGCGAATTGCGGGGTCTTGTCGAGCTTCTGCTCCTTGGCCGCCTGGGCGGCCAGGGTGCGGCTGATGATCGACTGCAGGGCCGCCTGCTCGAGCGCCTTGCGCTGCTCCGGGTTCGCCGGGGACGCGCCGCCGAGTTCGCGGTTCAGTTCGGTGATGGTGATCTCTTGCCCGTTCACGGTCGCCACGACCTGCCCCTTGGGGGCCTTGTCGCCGCCGCCGAACATGCCGCAGCCGCTCATGGCGATGCAGGCCAGCAGCGCTGCGCCATGAGTCAATTTCAATTTCATCGGTTTCTCCCCGAGTGTGTCGCCCGCTCGTTCCTGCAAGATGGGCGCCGCAAGGATGGGGGGCGGCGCCGCAACCGGGAACGAGACGTCAGTCCCTTTAAGCTCGAAACATCTTAAGCTGTCACGAACAGCGGTCGGCGGCGAGCCGGTTTCGTGCGTGCGGCCAAGCTTGGGCGTGTCGGCGATTTCCGCGGCCTTTGGTGTTGCATGTCGGGGCCGGAGAAGGGAGAACGCCTCGGCTCGCGCCGCAGCCGCTGCGAGCCTGCACCTGAAGGGTCCATTGATGAGCGACGAACCCAAGCGCCGCCCGATCCTGTCGCTGAAGAACCCGCCGAAGGTGGTCCCGCCGGCGGCCGCGAAGGCGCCTGCGCCGCCCGCCGCCCCTCCGCCTCCGCAACACGACTGGAAGTGCAAGCCGTGCGGGGCCGGGTTCTCGATCGAGGCGGAGCTGGAGGACGCGGTGGTGATCCGCTGCCCGTCCTGCAACGCCAAGCTGGGAACCGTGGGCGACTTCCGCACCGATCCGCTGCCCACCAAGGTCCGGGCGCGCCCGCTGCGCAAGGCGGGCTAGAGGCCTACGGCTTCGCGCATGGCCGGGCCGATCTCGTCGTGCAGCACGAGGTCGGCGTAGGGGTCCTGATCGGTCGGCTCGCGATTGACGATGACCAGACGGGCGCCGTTGCGCTTGGCCAGCATCGGAAAGCCCGCGGCGGGGTAGACCACCAGCGAAGACCCCAGCACCAGGAAGAGGTCGCAGTCCAGGGCGGCGGCCTCGGCGCGCTCCATGGGCTCCTGCGGCATGGCCTGGCCGAACGAGATCGTCGCCGACTTCACCAGCCCGCCGCAGGCGCGGCAGACGGGGATTTCCCCGCGTTGCAGGAAGGCTTCGCGGAAGTCGTCGAACTCATGGCGCAGGCCGCAGGCCAGGCAGCGAGCGTAGTGGGCGTTGCCGTGCAGCTCGATCACCTTGTCCTCGGGGACGCCCGATTCCTGGTGCAGGTTGTCGACGTTCTGGGTGATGACGGCGCTGGCCCGGCCCTGGGCCACCAGCCGGGCGACGGCGGCGTGGCCGTCGTTGGGCCGCGCGTCTGTCCATTTCGCCGCGCCGGAGAAGACCCGGCTCCAGGCTTCGCGGCGCCTGGCCTCGTCGGCGACGAAATCCTGGAAATAGATCGGCTTCATGCGGCTCCAGACCCCGCCTGGGCTGCGGAAGTCGGGCACGCCGGATTCGGTGGAGACCCCGGCCCCAGTGAAGACGACGACGCGGCGCGCCGCGGCCAGGGCGGCGGCGAGGGCCGAGCGACCGGCGGCCGGCGAACTGGAAGCCATCTCGTCTCCTCCCCGGAAGGTTCGGCGCGAAGCCTGCGCCGACGATCCATGGGTACAGCGGACGCCGGGCCGCCGCCACCCGGCGCCTGGCGAGGCCTGGCCGACGATCCATGAGGAGACAGAGCCGCCGGCCCGGACCGCGCAGGTAAAAGAGCCGGCGGCTTCGGCGACTGCGACGATTTGTCGAGTTCTGGCCTGGCGCGATTAACAAAGGAGAAGCCGGCTGTGGATAGTCGTGGAATGTCAGCGCTCCGGGAATATCTGGAATGACCTCGAGCGGGACGGAGATCGGCAAGTCTGGTCCTGGTTCCCGCGGTGATTTCCTCGATGTCGCCCCAGAGCGCGCCGGCGACGTGCGGCCCCGAGCCAAGCGGCGCCGTTAATCAAATGGATCAAATCACCCAGCAGAATGCAAAGGGGCCCGAAGCTCGGGCCGCCGGGAGCCAGTTGGGAGGAGTTCCGATGGACGCCGCTGCTTTGCGTATTCCTTCGCCGGGGGCCGAGCTGATCTCGGTTCGCATCGGCGAACAGGCCTACGCCATCGACATCATGGCCGTGCGCGAGATCCGCGGCTGGACGGCGGCCACGCCGCTGCCGCACGCGCCGCCGCACGTGCTGGGGATGATGAATCTGCGCGGGGCCATCCTGCCGGTCATCGACCTGGGCGCGCGCCTGGGGCTGGGCGCGGCCAATCCGACGGCGTCTTCAGTGGTGGTGGTGGCGCAGATCGGCGAGGCCCAGATGGGCCTGGTGGTCGATGCGGTGTCCGACATCCTGACCGTCACCGAGGGGCTGATCCAGCCGCCGCCGGAAGTCGGCAGCGCCGAATCCACCGCCTATGTCTGCGGGGTGATGACCACCGAGACCGGGATCGTGTCGCTGCTGGCGCTCGACTGCATCCTGCCGCCCGACCTGCGGGCGGCCGCCGCCTGAGGCCGCTGAGCGGCGCCGTTTGAGTTCACGTCCGAAGCCTGGGGAAGTAGATGCTGGCTCGCTTGTCGATCGCGTGGAAATTGATGCTGGCGGCGGGATGCGCGATCGGCGCCCTGCTGTTGCTGGCGGCCGCCCTGGTGGCGATGAACGCCAGCGGCATGGTCCGCAACCTCTCCAATCAGAACGCGCAGGCCCTGGCGGGCAAGGCGGCCGCGGAAGTGGCCGGCGATCTCGGCGAGATCCAGGGCATCGGCAAGGCGATGGCCCAGACCCTGGGCGCGGCGCATGCGGCGGGCGTGCGCGACCGCAAGGTGCTGTCCGACATGATCCGCCCGGCGGCCAGCGCCTCGCCGATGATCCTCGGCTCGTGGTTCATGGAGATCCCGAACGCGGTGGACGGCCAGGACGAGGCCTTCGCCGGCAATACGGCGGTGGGGTCGAACCAGCTTGGCCAGTTCACGCCCTATTGGGTCAACAGCAACGGCCAGATCACGCTGGAGCCGCTGGACACCGGCAACGACTACGACCAGCCCTTCTATCAGACGACCTTCAAGAGCGGCAAAGCCGCCATCGTCGAACCCTATCCCTACGACATCGACGGCAAGTCGGTCTCGATGACCTCGGTCACCTTCCCGGTGATGTCCGGCGGCAAGATGATCGGGGTGGCGGGCCTGGACCTGGCGCTGGACACGGTTTCGGCCGAGCTCGGTGCGCTGCGCCCGTTCGGCGACGGCCGCGTGATGCTGGTTTCGCCCGAGGCGAACTGGGTCTCGCATCCCGACGCCAAGCTGCGGATGAAGCCCTATGCCGATCCGGGCCTGGAGCGGGTGAAGGGCGTGATGAGGGACGGCAAGGCGGTGTTGCTGCCCGGTCTCGACCAGTCGATCGGCAAGGTCGAGCGGCTGGTGGCGCCGACGCCGCTGCCCGGCCTGAACTCGACCTGGGCGGTGGTGATGGACGTGCCGACCAAGCACATCACCGGCCCGGCGCGGACCCTGGCCATCTGGCTGGCCGTCGGCGGACTGGTGATCCTGGCCCTGGTGCTGGGCGCGCTGTTCGTGGCGATCGGCAAGCTGGTCCGCCAGCCGCTGGCGGGCGTCACGGCGGCGGTCGGCGAACTGTCGGCCGGGCGCTACGACAAGGCGGTGGCCGGGGCGGACAAGCATGACGAGATCGGCGAGATCGCGCGGGCGCTGGAAGGCTTCCGGCACGGCCTGGCCGAGAACCGCGCCCTGCGCGCGGGCCAGGAGGCGGCGAACGCCGCGGCCGAGACCGAGCGCCGCAACGCCGAGGCCGAGCGCGCAGCGACCGCCCAGCAGCAGGCGGTGGTGGTCACCGCGCTCGCCAAGGCGCTGGAGCGTCTGGCCCACGGCGACCTGACGGCCCGCGTCGAGGCCGAGGTGGCGCCGGAATACGAGGCGCTGAAGCACGACTTCAACGTGGCCATGAGCCAGTTGCAGAACACCATGGGCGTGGTGGTCGGGGCGACCGCCTCGATGCGCTCGGGCGCCGACGAGATCAGCAAGGCGGCCGACGACCTGTCGCGCCGGACCGAGCAGCAGGCCGCGAGCCTGGAGGAGACCGCCGCGGCGCTGGACGAGATCACCGCAACCGTCCGCAAGACCGCCGAGGGGGCCACGACCGCCCAGGGCGTGGTGGAGACCGCGCGCGCCAACGCCGCCGACAGCGCCGAGGTGGTCCGCCGGGCGACCGAGGCGATGGGCCAGATCGAGGACAGCTCCAAGCAGATCGGCCAGATCATCGGGGTAATCGACGAGATCGCCTTCCAGACCAACCTGCTGGCGCTGAACGCGGGCGTCGAAGCCGCGCGGGCCGGCGATGCGGGCAAGGGCTTTGCGGTCGTCGCCTCCGAAGTGCGGGCCCTGGCCCAGCGCTCGGCCGAGGCGGCCAAGGAGATCAAGACGCTGATCAACGCCTCCGGCGCGCAGGTCGGCGAAGGGGTCGGGCTGGTGGCCGAGACCGGCAAGGCGCTGCAGCAGATCGTGTCCCAGGTGGCGGAGATCAACGGCATCGTCACCGAGATCGCGGCCAGCGCCCAGGAGCAGGCCACCGGGCTGCAGCAGGTCAACACCGCCGTCAACCAGATGGACCAGGTGACCCAGCAGAACGCGGCCATGGTCGAGCAGTCGACCGCCGCCAGCCACTCGCTGGCCAACGAGGCGGTGGAGCTGGCGCGGCTGATCGGCCAGTTCAAGACCGGCGGATCGCAGCAGGCCGCGGTCACTGCGCCCTCGGCCCCGCGGGCCCGTCCGGCGCCGCGCGTGGCCGCCGTGGGCGGCGGGGCGCCGCGCGGCGCGGCCGCCGACGAGGGCTGGGAAGAATTCTAGAGCGCGTTAGGGCGAAGTGTAAGCGGTTCGCCCGCCCGAACGCGCTCTACAGGCTTGATTTAGAGCCCTTTCAACGGGTTTGGTGATTCCACCAAACCCTAAAGGGCTCTAGGCCCTTAGCGCCTCGCCCAGCGCCTCGACCACGCGGTCGACGTCGGCGTCCTCCATGCCCGGATAGAGCGGCAGGGAGAGGCAGCGTTCGTACCAGGCCCGCGCGCCCGGCAGGTCCAGCTCGCCGTAGCGCTGGCGATAGTAGGGCTGGGTGTGGACGGGGATGTAGTGGACCTGAGTCCCGATCCCGCGGGCCTTCAGCGCCTCGACCACCTGGCGGCGGGTGCGGCCGGCGGCTTCGAAGTCGATCAGGACGCTCATCAGGTGCAGGACCGGATCGCTCCAGGCGGGGCGTTCGGCGGGCCGCACGCGCGGCGCCAGCGGCGCCAGGGCCGCATCGTAGCGCGCGGCCAGCGCCCGGCGGCGCGCGGCGAAGCGGTCCAGCTTGGCGAGCTGCGAGAGGCCGAGCGCGCAGAGGATGTCGGGCAGGCGGTAGTTGAAGCCGACCTCGGGCATTTCGTACCACCAGGGATCGGCGCCCTCGGGGCGGATCATGCCGTGGCTGCGCAGCCGGCGCAGGCGCTCGGCCAGGGCCGGGTCGTTGGTGGTCACCATGCCGCCCTCGCCGGTGGCGATGGTCTTGACCGGATGGAAGGAGAAGGTGGCCATGGCCGAATGGGCGCAGTCGCCGATCAGGCCGGCCTCATTGCCGAAAGCGGTGCGCGTTCCGAGCGCGTGGGGCGCGTCCTCGACCAGCACCGCGCCGGCCGTTTCGGCCAGGGCCTTGAGGCCCGGCAGGTCGGCCGCGTCGCCGCGCAGGTGCACCGGCAGCACTGCGCGCAGGCGGCGGCCGTCCAGGCGCCCGAGCGCGTCGGCCAGGGTCTGCGGCGTCATCAGGCCGGTGGTGGGATCGACATCGGCGAACACCACCTCGGCGCCGACGAAGCGGGCGCAGTTGGCAGTGGCGAGGAAGGTGATCGAGGGGGCGACGATCGCATCGCCCGGGCCGACCTCGAGCGCCAGCATGGCCAGGTGCAACGCCGCGGTGCCGTTGGCGCAGGCGACGGCGTAGCGGGCGCCGACCGTCTCGGCGAAGGCCCGCTCGAACGCCTTGACGGTCGGGCCGGTGGTCAGGAAGTCGCCGCGCAGCGCCTGGGCGACGGCGGCGATGTCGTCGTCCTCGATGGTCTGGCGGCCGTAGGGCAGCATCAGTCGGTGGCCCGGCGGCGGCGCTCGGGCTGGCCGTCGTCCAGCAGGGCCAGGAGGTCGGGGCCCGACAGCCATTCGTCGTTGGTGTCGCTGGCGTAGGAGAAGCCCTCGGCCACCTGCGGCCGGGTCTTGGCGTAAGCCTCGCGCGAGAACTCCACGAAGGCCGGCTCGATGGCGTAGCGATCGCCCAGGTCGACGGTGGTGCGCGCATCGTCGGCGGAGATCATCATCTCGTGCAGCTTTTCGCCGGGGCGGATGCCGATGACGCGGATCGGCAGGCCAGGGGCCATGGCCGCGGCCAGCTCGGTCATCTTCATCGAGGGGATCTTGGGCACGAAGATCTCGCCGCCGCGCATCAGGTCGAGCGAGGAGAGCACGAAGTCGACCCCCTGGTTCAGGGTGATCCAGAAGCGGGTCATGCGCTCGTCGGTGATCGGCAGCTCGGCGGCGCCGCGGGCGATCAGGCGCTGGAAGAGCGGGGCGACCGAGCCGCGCGAGCCGACGACGTTGCCGTAGCGGACCACGGCGAAGCGCGTGCCGATGTCGCCGGAGAGGTTGTTGGCGGCGACGAAGGTCTTGTCGGAGGCCAGCTTGGTGGCGCCGTAGAGGTTCACCGGGTTGCAGGCCTTGTCGGTCGAAAGCGCGATCACCTGCTTGACCTGGTTGGCCAGGCACGCGCGCACCACGTTCTCGGCGCCCATGATGTTGGTGTGGATGCACTCCGAGGGATTGTACTCGGCGGCGGGCACCTGCTTGAGGGCGGCGGCGTGAATGACGATGTCGACGCCGCGCATGGCCAGGGAGAGGCGTTCTCGGTCGCGCACGTCGCCCAGGAAGAAGCGCATGCAGCGCAGGGTCTCGGCGTCGAACCGCTCGGCCAGGTCGAGCTGCATCTCGTGCTGCTTCAGCTCATCGCGCGAGAAGACGATCAGCTTGCGCGGGCGTGCGCGGGTGAGGACGGTCTCGATGAACCGTCGCCCGAAGGACCCGGTCCCGCCGGTGACGAAGATCACCTTGCCGTCGAGGTCGAGACGGGTGGGTGCGAACCGGGCCAAGGCGGCGCTCCTTCGGCGAAAACGCGAATCGTTGGGCGCACTGTTCGGCCAAGCTCGTAAAGAGAGCTCTAACCATGATGTGGCTTGCTGGCGGCGATGCGTCGTCGCCGCCTTCTCGCACTCGCCGTCTTCCTGGCCGCGCCGGGCCTTCTGGCCGCGGGGCCCAAGGCCGAGGAGAAGAAGCGGAGCGGCGGGGGCAGCTATCTCCAGATGCAGGCGTTGGCCGCGACGGTCAGGCGGCCGAACGGTCGGCGCGGAGTGCTGACCGTCGAGGTCGGGCTGGACGTGCCCGACGCCAAGCTGCGCAAGGCGGCCGAGCTGCAACTGCCGCGGCTGCGCGCGGCCTTCGTCCAGACCCTTCAGACCTATGCGGCGGGCATGACGCCGGCCCTGCCGCCCAATCCCGACGTATTGGGCGCGGCGATGCAGCGCGACGCCGACCGCATCCTGGGCCGAACGGGCGCCAAGCTGCTGCTGGGCACCATGCTCATCAACTGAGGGCGGTTAGAACAAGATCCGATCCGACTGGATCGGATCTTGCTCAAGACTCTTTGGATTTGGAGCATTTTCTACGCCGAACCGGCATCCACTTCGGCGGAAAATGCTCTATTGCGCGCCGGCGGCCTGGGCGGCCGCGTCCATGAAATGCGCGAGCTTCACGTCCAGTTCGGTGACGCCGCCCGCGTCGTGGGTGGTGAGGATCACCTCGACCCGGTTGTAGACGTTGAACCACTCCGGATGATGGTCGAGCTGTTCGGCGCGGATCGCTGTCCGGGTCATGAAGCCGAAGGCGGTGTTGAAGTCGGCGAAGCGATAGGTGCGTGTGATCGCCTCGCGCTCGCCGGCCGCGACCTGCCAGCCGGGCAGGTTTCCGAGCGCGGCTTCGGCCCCGATGCGGGCGGGACGGGTCACGCCAGCGCCTCTTCGTCGAATTGCAGGCCGGTGGCGGCGGCCAGTTCGGCGAGGGTCTGGTCGACGTCGACCACCTTGATCGCCCGCATGCCGAGCGCGGCGGCCGGCTTGCAGTTCACGCCCAGGTCGTCGAGGTAGACGCAGGCGTCGGGCTTCACCGACAGAGCCTCGCACATCATCAGGTAGATCGCCGGGTCCGGCTTGCGCACCCCGGCCTTGGAGCTTTCGATGATGTGGTCGAACAGCGGCATGACCAGGCCCATGGCCCCGGCAGCGCGCTGGGGCGCATCGGCGCCGGGGCTGTGGTGGGTGACCATGTTGTTGGTGATGCAGCCGACCTTGAAATGCTGCTTGCAGGCCTTCAGCGCCGAGACCATGCGCGGGCGCAGCGAGCCGGAGAGCAGGGGCAGCACCTCGCGGCCCGGCACCGGATGGCCGAGCGCGGTGGATTCCTTGAGGAACAGTTCGTCGAAGCCGGCGGTGTCGATCTCGTTGCGCTCGAACAGCGCCCAGGCGTTGGTGTCGGGGTCGGTGGCGTTGATCCTGCGGATCAGGTCCTTGGGCAGGCCGTTCTCGGCCTCGTACCGGTTGAAGGCCTCGAAGGGCGAGGAGGTGAAGACCCCGCCGAAATCCCAGATCACCGCCTCGACCGCCATGGACTTAAACTCTCGTTTGAATTTCGCCGGAAGCTAACGGGAGCGGGCGGCTTTTGAAAGGCTCGCCGTCGCCGCGGCGGGCGTCTACTAAGGCGAGATGGGCCCGCTCTTCTCATTCATTCCCCGGCCGATCCGCCTGGCGGTGTTCGGCGCGGCGGTGCTGGTGATCCTCTACATGACCCTGGCGCCGAACGAGGACGTGCCGGGCTCGAACCTTCTGTGGGACAAGGCGGCCCACTCCATCGCCTTCGGCTTGCTCACCGTTGTCGGGCTGCTGATGTCGACCCATCGCCGCTTGTTGGTGGCTGGCGCCGTGCTCGGACTGGGCGTGGCGATCGAGGTCGCCCAGTCGCTGATGCCGTTCGGCCGCAGCGGCGACTGGCGCGATGCGCTGGGCGATGCGGTCGGAGTGGGGCTGGGCCTGGCGCTGTGGGCGCTGGCGCGGCGTTTCAAGCCGAAATGAGCGGCGCTGGCTTCCCCTGGACGACGAACTTGCCGGCCGGCGTCTTCGCGCCCACGGTGAAAAGCACAGCGTTAACGGAATCCGATCCGCATCCTTGCGGCGAAATTGGCAGAAGACGCCGGGACATCGCCATGCGCCTGCGCACAGGACTTTTCATCGCCGCCCTTGGGGCTCTCGCCGCCTGCGACGCCGCGGGCCCGCCACGCGTGGGCGCCGCCGGACCACCGCAACCGGCCGCGCCGGGCGCGGTGACCATGCCGGTGACGACCGCCCCGCCGGCGGCGGAGACGGCGGTCGTTCCGACGCCTGCGGCGCAGGCCTGCCCCGATCCGGCCGAGATCATCGCCAAGGCCTGTCCGCCCTCGAAGGTCGCCCGCAAGGCGCCGGCCAAGCCGGTGGTCGTGCGCCGCCACCCGCCCAAGGCGCGCAGCAAGCCCGTCGTCCATGCTCCGCCGCCGGCGCCGCCCAAGCGCGAGCATGCGCGGGTCGAGCGCCACGAAGAGGTGCGGGAATATGCGCGGGTCGCGCCTCCGCCGCCCCCGCAGGCGCAAGGCGGGCGGATCGTGCAGGAGGAGATCTACGAGTCCTATCGTGGATATCCGCCGCCGCCTCCGCAGGCCTATGCTCCGCCGCCGCAGGCCTACATGCCGCCTCCGCCTCCGCGTTATGCGCCGCCTCCGCCGCGCTACTACGAGCCGGCGCCGCCCCCGCGGGCCTATGCGCCGGCGCCCGCCTATGCGTCGGGGCCGGTCTACACTCAGCAGCCGCCGGTCTATGCGCCGGCCGGTCCATGCTGCACCTATCCGGCGGCCGGCCGCGACGCCAACGGCTTCCTGACCTGGCCAGGCAAGCGCTGAGGCCCTTCCCTTAGAGCGTGATCCGTTTCGTTAGAAACGGATCACGCTCAAGACTCTTTGAATTCAGAGCATTTTCTGCGCCGAACCGGCAGCCACTTCGGCGGAAAATGCTCTAGCGTTCGTCTTCGGGCGTGAGCCGGTAGCCGACGCCCGGCTCGGTCAGCAGGATGCGGGGGGTCGAGGGGTCTTCCTCGATCTTCTGGCGGAGCTGGGCCACCAGCACGCGGACGAACTGGGCGTCCACCTGGGCGGTCGGGCCCCAGACCGCGGCGATGAGCTGGCGATGGGTGACCACGCGGCCGCCGTAGCGGGCCAGGGTCTTCAGGAGATCGTATTCGCGCGGGGTCAGGCGCACCTCCTCGCCCAGCACCGCGACCTGGCGAGTGGCGAAGTTGACGTGCAGGTCGCCGCTCCTGAACACCGCATTGGCCGAGAAGCGGCGCTCGCGCCCGCGCAGGGAGGCGCGGATGCGGGCCAGGAGCTCGCCGACGCCGAAGGGCTTGTTGATGAAGTCGTCGGCGCCCTGGTCGAGGGCGGCGATCTTCTCATGCTCGAGATCGCGGGCCGAGAGCACCAGGATCGGCACTTCGGACCACTCGCGGATGCGCGAGATGACGTCCTTGCCGTCCATGTCCGGCAGGCCGAGGTCGAGGACCACCACGTCGCAGGCTTCGCCGGCCAGGTGCGAGAGCGCCTCGCCGCCGGTCTCGGCGGTCGCGACCTCGTAGCCGGCGGCGACCAGGGCCGGGCGCAGGGCGCGCAGGATCTGCTGCTCGTCGTCCACCAGCAGGAGATGGGCGTGGCTCATGCGGGCGCTGCCGGCAGCCAGAAGCCGACCACCAGGCCGGGCCGCCCGTCGTCGCGGGGGCGGGCCGAAACCTCGCCGCCCATCGCCTCGACCAGGCCGCGGGTGATGGAAAGGCCAAGGCCGGTGCCCTGCTGGTTCGCCGAGGTGGCGGGCGAGCGGTAGAACTTGTCGAACAGCATCGGCAGTTCGGCTTGCGGCACGCCGGGCCCTTCGTCGACGACCTCGACGATCACCCGCCCGGCCTCGCGGCGGGCGACGACGTCGATGTGCGCCCCGGGCGGGCTGAAGCGCACGGCGTTCTCGACGATGTTGGCCAGGACCTGCTCGGCCAGGATCGCATCGCCTACGGCGGACAGGTCGCCGGCCGCCTGGCTGGCCAGTTCGCGCGCGCCGGCGCGGCGGCGGATGCGTGTCAGCACCCGCTCGACCACCTCGCCCATGCCGAAGGCCACCTGGGCCACGCTGAGCGCGCCCGATTCCAGCTTGGTCATGTTGAGCAGGTTGCCGACGAAGATGTTGAGGCGCTCGGCCTCCTCCTGGATGGTCAGGATGAGGTCGTCGCGGACCTCGCGGTCGAAGCGGTCGCCGAATTCGCGCAGGCTGCTGGCCGAGGCCAGGATGGCGGCGAGCGGGGTGCGCAGGTCGTGGGAGATGGAGGAGAGGAGGGCGTTGCGCAGTTGCTCGGTCCGCTCGCGGGCCTGGATCTCGGCCCGGGCGCCGGCCAGGCGCGAACGGGCGATGGCCGCCCCGGCGATGTCGACCAGCACGTCCACCAGCCGCTCGTCGTCATCGGCGCGATGGGCCGGCCCCGCGCCCCAGACCGCCATGCCGGCCGGCTGGCCCTCGGCGCGCAGCGGGCGCAGGCGCCAGTCGCCGGCCTGGATCGTCGTGGCCGAGGCGGCGGAGTCCGCGGCCAGATGCAGGACGGCCTCCGGCGGGGCCTCGCCGCCGGGCGGGCTCCAGGTGCGGCCGTCGTAGAGCACCACCGCCGGGCGGCCGGCGTCGGCGATGCGTTGGGCCAGGGCGCGGCGGACCGCGTCCTCGTCGTCGGATGCGGAGAATTCCTCGCTGGCCCTGAAGAGGGCGCCCGAAATGCGGGCGCGGGCCTCGGCGCGGCGCTGGGCGTCGCGCAGGCGTCCGGCCAGGCCCCCGGTCAGCACCGCGACCGACAGGAAGGCCACCAGGACCATGACGTCTTCGGCCGAGGTGAGGGTGAAGGTCCCGCGCGGCTGGACGAGATAGATGTCGTAGACCACGAAGGCCGCGCCGGCGGCGAAATAGGCGGGACCCGGGCCGAGCACGACGGCGGAGCCCAGCACCCCGGCCAGGAACACCATCGAGAGGCGATCGGTGTCGAAGGTGCGATAGATGATCTCCGCGACGCCTGTCGAGGCCGCGACGAAGCCGAGCGCAGCGGGATAGCGCCACCATCCTTGCGGCCCCAATCCTTGCGGCCGAACTTTCCTGTCCCGCGCCATGCGGATCCTTGCAAAGCCGGGCGTCGGCGATCCCCGCCGGTCTGTGGGAACCCCAGGCTCAATGCGGGAGACGAGCAGGACCGCCGACGCAGCGGACCATGGAGCGCGCCGGGCGCGCCTTCAATTATGCCCGGCTTATACGCCAGGCGCGGGCCGGCAAGCTTATAAGCTTCTTATACTTGAAGCCTTCGCGCAGCGACGCGACGAACGCGGCCATGAACCTCTCCATCGGTCAAGCCGCGCCGTGGTTCGTCTGCCCGACGCCCACCAATCCCACCTACAGCTTCCAGAGCGTGGCCGGGAGGTTCATCCTGCTGGCCTTCCTGCCCGACGATCCGATGGAGCGGGCGGTCGCGCTGTCGCGCATGGCGGCGGCCGACGCGCTGTTCGACCTTACGAACCTGCTGGCCTTCTGCGTGATCCGCGACGATGCGACCTGCCGCGTCGCCCGGGACAAGCCCGGCGTCCGGTGGTTCCTGGATCGCGACGGGGCGGTCAGCCGCGGCTACGGCGCGCTGAGCGCCGACGGCGCCGACCAGCCCTACTGGCTGATCCTCGATCCCACGTTGCGGGTCTACGACCAGGGCTCGATGGCCGAGAGCGACCGCATCTTCCAGGTGCTGGCCGCGCTTCCCACCGCCGACGACCACGCCGGCGGGCCGATGTTCGCCCCGGTCCTGGTGGTGCCGCGGGTGTTCGAGCCGGAGGTGTGCCGGCGGCTCATCGACTTCTACGAGCAGAGCGGCGGCACGCCTTCGGGCGTGATGCGCGACATCGGCGGCAAGACCGTTCCGGTGCTGGACGGCTTCAAGAGCCGGCGCGATGCGACCATCGCCGACCCGGTGTTCCAGCTCGAACTGCGGCGGATGATCGAGATGCGCCTGCTGCGCCAGATCCACCGGGCCTTCCAGTTCAACGCCACGCGGATCGAACGCTATATCGTCGCGCGCTACACCGCCGACGAGGGCGGCTACTTCCGCGCCCATCGCGACAACACCACCCTGGGCACCGCCCATCGCCGCTTCGCCTGCTCGATCAACCTCAACGCCGAGGAATTCGAGGGCGGCGACCTGAAATTTCCCGAGTTCGGCAGCCGCACCTATCGCCCGCCGACAGGCGGAGCGGTGGTGTTCTCCTGCTCGCTGCTGCACGAGGCGACGCCCGTCACCCGCGGCCGCCGCTACGCCTTCCTGCCGTTCTTCTTCGACGAGGCCGGCGAGGAAATCCGCCAGAAGAATCTCGACAAGCTGGCCCTGCCCGAAGTGAAGACGCAAGGCGAGGCCGCAGCCTGATCGACGGGGCCGTCCATCGCGGCGGCCGGCCCCGTTGCAGACCCTATTCGCACGCTGATGTCCTCAGGTGTTGGCGCTTCGATCTTGGCGAGACTGTGTCGATGCTTGGCCAAGGCCGACACATATCGCCGAGATCGACTTCGAATACAGGGAATGTGTGACACGATATCAGTATATTTGCTAGGATTCGCGTGACGGGCGAGTCGGTTGTCGCGCCCCAGACGTCGCCGACTGATCGGTGGACAGTCGACATCTGTTCATCAACTGAAGCTTGGCGCTTGGAATCTCCACGCGCCGGTGAAGTTAATGTTTACTTAACGCCGCTCCTCGCGTATCGATGGTATCAGAGGTGGTTGCGCTCGGCGGCCGCCCGGCAACATATTGAGGGGCTATCCCTATGAATAAGCATATGAAGGGGGCCGCTGCTGCTGCAATCTTGAGCTTTGCCGCAGCCGGTTCGGCGCACGCTGCTATCAACGTGACGACGAGCGCAGGGGCGCCTGATCCTGGCCAGCAAGCCGGGGAAACTATCCTTTTCGACTTCGAAGCTGCGACGCCACAACTGTCCGGCGACTTTGCCTTGGTCAATGGCAGCTTGAGCGGCGTGTATGCCGCTCCGGCTGGAAATACGAGCCAATATCTGGTCGTTCCTGGCCTGCAGAACGCCAGCGGCTACGCCACCCTGGACCTCACTGGGGTGCTTGCTGGTCAGTATGTCGACACCTTCAGCTTCTACTGGGGCTCTGTCGACACCTATAACACGTTGGAACTCTACGATAAGAACAACGTGTTTATTGGAAAGGTTGAGGGCGGAACTCTGCCGCCTGCCAACGGCGACCAAGTGGACGGCAATTCCAATATCCGGGTGAACTTTGGTCTTACGGGTGCGGATCGGAATCTCGGCTATCTGAAGTTCTATTCGGATGGCAAAGCGTTCGAGCTGGATGATATCGCGTTCGCGACCAGCGCTGTTCCGGAACCAGCCACCTGGGCGATGATGATCGCGGGCTTCGGCATGGCCGGCGCGGCGATCCGTCGTCGCCGGACGACCTTCGCGGTCGCCTAAGACTCGACGACGTAGCGAAAGCGTTTTGCAAGGCCGGCGGCTTGTCCGCCGGCCTTTCTCTTTGGCGGCGTCAGTGGGTTGGAACCGGACAGTTCGGGCCGCCGGAGCCGAGGCACAGCGCCGCGCCGCCCGCCGGGATCTCGCCGGTCTTGTCCAGCACCCCGTCCAGCCGGAGATTGGCGATGCTGGGTCCGTCGGCGCCCATGGTGATCCACATCACGTGGTCGAGATAGCCGCGCGATCCGTCGAAGGCCCGCTCGCCTCCGGTCGTGCCGAGCATGATGTAGTCCTGCCCCTTACGCTCGGCGTAGGCGTAGTGGTGAAGGTGGCCGTTGAGGACGGTGTAGCGGCGCCCCTGGAGCGCCTGTTCGATGCGCCCGAAGCCGAGGCCGTCGCTGCGCGCATAGACCGGCTTGTGCATGATCGCCACGGTCCAGCGAACCTTCGGATGGTCCGCCAGCACCTTCTCGAAATAGGCGCTCTGCGCCTGGCTGATCTCGCCGGTTTTGGTCTCGCTGCGCGCGGCGTAGGGCAGCTTGCGGGCGGCGGCCAGATCGACCTTCTTCCGGGCCAGATAGGCGGTCCGCTCCCTGGAGATCTCCGCCATCTTGGCGTCGGGATAGTCCTCGGTGTCCAGGACCAGGAACAGCACGTCCTTGTAGAGGAAGTGATAGTATCGGCGGCCGTAGCGCCGCTCCCAGACCTTGCGCTGGGTGAGGTTGACCATGTCGTGATTGCCCGCGACGTGGAAGAAGGGCGCCGGGGCGCGGGCGACCATGGCGTTGAAGGCGGTCCACTGGCGTTCCAGTTCGGCCTCGTCCTCGACGCCGCCCTCGATCATGTCGCCGACGGTCATGATGAAGGCCGGGCGCAGCAGGGACAGTTCCGCGACCGCCACCTCGAACACGCCCGGCCGATAGCCCGACTCCAGGTCGGCGACGACGGCGAAGGAGAACGACTGCGGCGCATCGTCGAACCGCTCGTGCGTCCACGGCTTGGGCCCTTGCGCTATCGGGGCCTCGAAGGCTGCGGCCGGCTTGGCCGGCGGTCTGGCCTGCGCGCCGCTCGCCGACAGCGCCAGCGCCGCCGACAGGGCGAGGCCCGCCCGCCAGGCCGCTGCGGGGATCGAAAGGACGGACATGGCTGGACCTCGTTCGCCGACTGCGGCCTCGTCGCGCCCGCAAGGCTATTTCGCCCCGAGCCGGCCACGCGGACAAGCGGCAAGACGGGAGCTTCGGCCCGGCCGTCCTCGCCTTTCAGTCCTTCAGCTTGATCTTCTTCTCGACCGTGGCGGCGGCTTTCTCCGCCTTTTTCCGGCGGTTGAAGACGCGGCGCATATAGCGGACGTCGGTCGGCCTCAGATGCTGTTCGGCCGCCACGAACTGCTCCTGCTCCTCCTCGCGGATGTGATGGAGATATTCTTCCTTCAGCTCCGCAAAGCGCCGCAGCCAGCCCGGGGAGGCCATGTCGCGCGCGGCGAGATCGGCGAGCATGTCGTCGATCTCCTTGTGCTCGGCGATGGCATGGCGCGCGAAGTCGGTGGTCTCCGGATCGCGCAGCACGCTCGACCAGAGCGCCTGTTCCTCGGCGGCGGCGTGGGCCTTGAGCTCCTTGGTCAACTCCACGAACAGCGTCTCACGATCCGCGGACTTGCCCTCGGTCTCCTCGATCATCGCCAGCAGGGCGCGATGCCGGTCGTGGTCCTCCACCAGCCTTCCGAACACGTCGGGATCGCCGCGGAACCTGGTCTTCGGCGTGCTGCCGATCCGCGCGGCCAGATCGGGGGCGACGGCCTTGGCCTTTGCGATCGCGTCGGCCTTGGCGACGCGTGGGGATTTGCGCTTTGCAGCGTCGGTTTCGACAATCTGTGTCGCCATGTCGTCCTCCTTCAGGCGAGATCGCGCACCTGGGGCTCGCGCGCCCAATGCCGCGTCACGCCGACCTTCATGAAATCTTCGATGGGGACCACGCCGTCGTCCGGCTCGACGTGCGCCTTGTCGAGCAACACCTGCGCGCCCTTGCAGTGTGCGATGGTCTTGCAGTGGCCGTAGGCGTCCATGAACCACTGCACCGCCGCGCCGTCCTTGGCCAGCTTTGCAGCCTGTTCGGGCGCCAGTATGGATGCGACCGCGTCGAACAGAACCGAAGGCGATCCGGCAAGCTGCCCATCGGCCTTGAGCACGCCGCCCTTGACCTGGACGCCGCCGACCTTCGGCGCGACCAGGAAGGCCACGCCGCCCGCCTTCTCGATCTCGCCCTTGAGCCGGTCGATGGCGGCCTTGTCGGAGCCTTCCGCGAAGAGGATGCCGACCTTGCGGCCTTGCAGGGTCTGTTTCGCCTGCTTCTGGATGGAGAGCGCGTCCGAAGGTTTCATGTCGACGGGCGCGCGCGCCGCCTTCGCCGGTTCGGGAAGAGGGATGGCGAGCCCGGCGGCGACCCGGCCGGCCAGGTCTTCGTCGATGTTGCGCAGCCGCGAGACGACCCGCGCGCGGACATGCTCCAATTGCACCTTGGACAGTTCGAAGACGAGGGCCGAGGCGATATGGGCCTGCTCGCTCTCCGTCTGCGAGCGATAGAAGAGCCGCGCCTGGCTGTAGTGGTCGGCGAAGAGCTCGGCCCGCACCCGCAGCTTTTGCGAGGCGTCGTTGCGCTCGTCGTTCACCGCGAATGACGTGAAGCCGGTTTCCGGGCAAGCGCGCGGGCCGCCGGTCTCGCCGGCTTCGACCAAGCTGTTCGGCTCGTAATTGGCGCGGCCGGTGGGAACCAGCGTCTGCATCATCCCGTCGCGCTGGAAATTGTGGAACGGGCACTTGGGCGCGTTGATCGGGATCTGGTGGAAGTTGGTCGTGCCCAGCCGCGACTTCTGCGTGTCGAGATAGGAAAACAGCCGGCCTTGCAGCAGCGGATCGTTGGTGAAGTCGACGCCCGGGATCACGTTGCTCGGCAGGAAGGCGGCCTGCTCGGTCTCGGCGAAGAAATTGTCGACGTTGCGATCGAGCGTCATGCGGCCGACGATCTGGACCGGAATGTCGTCTTCGGGGATCAGCTTGGTGGCGTCGAGGACGTCGTAGGACTGCTTGGCCGCCCAGCCCTCGTCGAACACCTGCACGCCCAGGTCCCATTGCGGATAGTCACCGGCCGCGATCGCCTCGAACAGGTCGCGGCGATGGAAGTCGGGATCGGCGCCGGCGATCTTCACCGCCTCGTCCCAGCAGGTGGATTCGATGCCGAGGACCGGCTTCCAGTGGAACTTGACGAAGCGGCCTTCGCCGGCGGCGTTGACGAAGCGGAAGGTGTGGACGCCGAACCCTTCCATCATGCGGAGCGAGCGGGGGATGGCCCGGTCCGACATCGCCCACATGATCATGTGCATCGATTCCGGCATCAGGCCGATGAAGTCCCAGAAGGTATCGTGCGCCGACGCCGCCTGCGGATAGCCGCGGTCGGCCTCCATCTTCACGCTATGGACTAGGTCCGGGAACTTCATCGCATCCTGGATGAAGAACACCGGGATGTTGTTGCCCACCAGGTCCCAGTTGCCGCTGTCGGTATAGAGCTTGACGGCGAAGCCTCGAACGTCGCGCGGCGTGTCGATCGACCCTGCGCCGCCGGCCACGGTCGAGAAGCGGACGAACACCGGGCAGCGCTCGCCCTCTTTCTGGAAGATCGACGCCTTGGTCAGTTCCGGGATGGCCTTGGTGCATTCGAACACGCCATGCGCGCCCGATCCGCGGGCGTGGACGATGCGTTCGGGGATACGCTCGTGGTCGAAGTGGAAGATCTTCTCGCGCAGGACGAAGTCTTCCAGCAGCGTCGGGCCGCGTTCCCCGGCGCGCAGGCTGTTCTGGTTGTCGGAAATGCGGTGGCCGAAATTGTCGGTGAGACAGGCCGCGGCGTCCGCAGCCGCGGAGGGCGTCTGCTGGTGCAACTCGCCGCCCGCGCCGACCACGGTTTCGGGAGGCTGGCCTCCCGCGCCCGGCGCATGATCTCGAAGGGAATTGGTAAGGCTCGGCGAAACATCCGGCTTGGGCATCGCGGTTCTCCCCAATCTCTTGGCGCGCCGATGATCCAAGTCACGTCGATGTCTCGGCCGCAGCCTGAACCCTGCGCCTGCTGGGGAATGGGAACGCGTTATCCTGTCGAATGTTCCGGGCGCCGCGGCGGCGTGGGGGGCGGCGAAGCGCAAGCCTGCTGTGGGGCTGGCCGACCCTGCCGGCCACGAGCGGCCGCATCGGCCAGCGGATCGATTGCTCCTTGCTCCGTCATAACCCGATCAACGCCCTGATCTTCGCCTGGACGTCGGCCAGAACAGCCGGAGAGACCTTGCCCTTGCGGGCGGCCTTGCGCGCCCGCCAGTCCAGGCTCTTGACCTGATCGGCCAGCACCGCGCTCGGCGGCTCCTCGCTGATCACGACCTCGAACGGATAGCCCTTGATCCGCGAGGTCAGCGGGCAGCAGATCATCATGCCCCTGGCCTGGTTGTAGCGGGCGGGCGACAGCACCAGCGCCGGGCGATGACCGGCCTGCTCATGCCCGGCCTGCGGATCGAACTGGAGCCAGACGATGTCCCCGCTGTCGGGAACGTAACGGCTCACCACGCCTCGCCGCCGACAGGGCGGCCGAAGTCGATATCTTCGGGAAAGGTGTCGGGCGTCATCTTCGCCAGCAGGTCGTCGAGATCGTAGCTTGGCGCCGCCACCGGTTCGATGATCACCCGGCCGCCTTCCTCCCGCACGTCCACGGCCTGGTCCACGCGCAGGGACGCCGCCGCCATCACCGAGGCCGGGATGCGGACCGAAGCGCTATTGCCCCACTTCTTGACCTGAACGCGCATGACAAGCTCCGTGTATCGACATTCGCGATACATAAGGAGGTTCCGCTCTCTGGTAAAGCCTCAGATCGGCTCATCCTTCATCCGCACACGTCGCGTGTGCTTGGTCCACTATGGATGAGGGAGTGGACTTGTTCCGATAGCAATTCCGCCGGGAATGCTGCGCTAACGCCGCATTCGCCCGCCAATTTCCGCCGACTCTACGATTTGGAAAATGGCGCACCCGACACGATTCGAACGTGTGACCTTTGCCTTCGGAGCAATTTAGCCTGTCTATCCTAAATGCACGATAGGGCACGCTACAATGCGATATCTATCTGAAACGCCTAGACAATTCGGATTTTCATGCCGAACTGTCTATCCAGAATTTCGCTCTGATATCCATCCGGTTGCTTCCGTGGTGCTTCCGCGGAAACAGCCCCTCATCAGCGAGGGGAACCCCTCATGGCAAAGCTGACCAAACGAATCGTGGACGCTGCCGATGTTCGCGAGAAGGACTATTTCGTCTGGGACGACGAGCTGCCCGGCTTCGGTCTCCGCGTGTTCGCGTCCGGCAAGCGCAGCTATCTCATTCAATATCGCGCCGCCGGACGCACGCGACGCTATACCATCGGTCTGCATGGCGTATGGACGCCGGAGACAGCCCGGCAGGAGGCGAAGGTCCAGCTGGGGCGCGTCGCGCGCGGCGACAACCCTTCCGAAGAACGCCAGCTCGATCACAAGGCCATCACTGTCAAGGAGCTTTGCGCTCTCTACACCGCTGACCTGAACGCCGGCCTCATCTTGGGCAAAGGCGGGCGGCCGAAAAAGCCGACCACCATCGTCACCGACACTGGTCGCATCGAGCGGCACATCATTCCACTGATCGGTGCGCGCCGGGTCAAGGATCTCACCAAGGCCGACATCAACAAGGTCTTGAAGGACATCATGGCCGGCAAGACACGCGTCGCCGTCAAGACGAAGAAGTTGCGCGGCAAGGCCATCGTGCGCGGCGGCGCGGGCACGGCGACTCGAACGGTCGGTCTGCTTGGCGGCATCCTCACCTATGCCGTGGACGCCGGCATCATCGAGAGCAATCCAGCGCACGGCATCAAGAAGCCCAAGGACAATGTCCGGAATCGCCGGCTGACAGAGGCGGAGTACCGCACCCTAGGCGAGATGCTCGTGAAGGCCGCAGAAAACGAAAAGTATGCAATGACGGTCGAGATTATTCGGCAGATCGCGCTCACCGGCTGCCGCCGCTCGGAAATGATTTCGCTAATGTGGATCGAGGCCGATACCGATGCGAGTTGCATGCGCCTGGTGGACAGCAAGGAAGGCGAGTCCATTCGCCCCATCGGGCTTCCCGTCGTCGATTTCCTGGAGGAGCGCCGCAAGACCGCCACGGGCACCTATGTCTTCCCCGGCCAGGGCGAGGACAATGCCTTCGGCAGCTTCCCAAACCATTGGGAACAGATATTCAAAGACAGCCCGCTCGCCGACGTCACGCCGCACGTCCTGCGTCACAGCTTTGCCAGCATCGCCAACGACCTCGGCTTCACCGAGGTGACGATCGCGGCGCTGGTCGGCCACTCCAAGGGCTCGGTGACGAGCAAATATATTCACACGCTCGACACCGCCCTAATCATGGCCGCCGATACGATCTCCGGCTACATCCAAGGGCTGCTCGAGGGGATCGAATTCAAGCAGACGGCCTACGCACTGGATCGTGACTCTCGCCGAGCTGCGCTCGACCTCTTCCTGACCAAAGCGGTGGGAGAGCCGGCGAACGAAGCCGAAGAGCCGCGGCTTGCCGCCTAATCTACTGATGGTGTTAAGGAGCCAAAGTCCGTCGGGGCTTAGCGTATCGGTGAGCACTTCATTGCCGGACGCGATGCAGTCGAAAAAGCTTTTCGAAGAAATCGGCGATCTTCGGTTCAGCGCCATCGCCGACTAGTTCATTCGCTCCAAACCGGTAGACCTCATATCCGGCAAGGCGCAACTCACGGTCAGCCGACACCATGTCTGCATAGACCTTCAGTGACGGATGGTCGTTCTCCGAGAAGTGGTGCTTTCCATCGACCTCCAGCACGATGCGTTGTCGCCCAGGGAGAAGCAGCAGAAAATCCATGCGCTGACGTGGAAGAGGCAGGCGATGACGTAGGGTTTTCACGACGGCTGGGTCATAGTGAAGATAGACCTGCGGCAGGAGGGCCGGCAGAGCCTCGCCCAAGACGGATCGATAGGTCTTGAAGTATGTGGCGAAGAGCTTGCGTTCGGCGTCCGAGGCCAAGGATTCTTGGAGGCGCGCTCCGAGATTTGCTGCATTGGTTCCTGGTGTGAAATCGCTCCACCAAGCGACAAGTTCGGACCAGAGAAGGCCGTTCGAGCCGATCGGCCGGTCGTAGACCAGGCAGCTCTCTTCGCCTGATAGAATCACGATGTCGTTGTTGATCGCGTCGGCGAAGCCGATCTCCGGCTTCGGTCCTCGCGAGGCAAAGATCAAGTTCTTGGGGCGACCACCGACTCCGCGCACCAGAGGGCGGAAGCCGAAGATCGGGTGACCAGAAAGTTCGCCTTCCTGCGCCAGCTCGTAGCCGTCGCGTGCAAGGATGTTGTTCAGGGCGGCGACCATCTGCGCCTGCTCGTCTCCCGACCTGGAAAGGGGGTGAACGGCTTCTTCGAGCAATGCACCAAACCTGGCTCTGGAGCAGTCGAATGCGCCGATTTCACCAAACAGATATTCCACCGACCAGTCGCCGGGATTGCGATCCATATGCTGAGCGATCTGATCGCGTAGGCTGCGACCGCTGCTTCCGAGGAAGCCTTCAAGCGGCGTGGAGAGAGGGAAATAGCGTCCGACCATCTCCACCGTGCTGCGCTCGCCGGCGAGGTCATCTCCGAAGGCACGCGCGACATCTCGTCGTGTGATGTGGGTCAGAGGCGGGTCGTTTGCCTCGATGACCTTACGGCTCGCTTCGTCGAGGGCGATGTCGCCACGATGAGCGGCGAACTTAAGCGCAAAACGCGCCAGTTCCTCTCGTGTAAGGTTCGCTAGCGTCAGGTCGATGCGCTGCCGCTTTGAGAGACCCTCCGCGTTAGGCACGACCAATCCCGCGATCCGCTGCGGCTCCTCACTCAGCTGGGAGTGGGTCATCGCCTGCAGAAATCCGGCGAGAAGCCCATGAAGGTCATCTGCCACGGCCTGTTTCCTTCTCCGCCGACATGACGGCAGCGAGCAAGTCGTGGCAGGTCACGCACGCTCCCTTCGCGATGGGCGCGCGTTTCTGGTCGCCAATCCAAGCGTGGAGCAAGGCTATGGTCTCCCTTTACGCATCGGCTGTCGGCCAGCGCAGCTTTCCGCGGCCGACACGCAAGGCTTCCACTAGCCTCGTGTCGCCCGGCAAACGGCCTGAAAAGAGGCTGGGCTTGGGATCGACAGCCGGCTTCTTGAACGCGGCGACTCGCTGATAGTCGGGCGTGGCCAGCCAAGTCCGCCCATCGCCCTCGTCAGTGACGATCCGATAAAGGCCAGCACGTGGGGCGGCCGCGCTATCGAGCAGGCGCTTGTAATGTTCGACAGACCACTTCTGGATGCCGCCGCTGAGGGCTTCGGTTCGGAACCGCGCCCATAGCGCGGCCGTGTCGGGCGTCGGCCAGTCGCCGGCGTCCGTGTAGGCTGTGATCTCGTCGGATTCGAGCCAGGCCCGCATCTCGGCGGGTGTGACGAAGACTGGCTCGGCATCCTCGATCGCCGCCATGGCCGCGCGCCGTGACGGAAGGCCCGCGCGGATTAGCATCGACATCATGAATTGCGGGACGCCGGTTTCGACCGCCGCTGCGGCGCCGCCCGCCACCTTCTCCGGCGACCAGCCGAGGGACATGCGGCGGGTACGGATAGCTTCCAACGCCCAGACCAAGCGATAGGTGAAAGCCTCTTCGACCGCCCGCATGTTCTGCGGTCCGATCTTGGCGACATCATCGCCAGACACCCAACTCCGCAGGATGGCCTTCCAATTCGCCGGCAGCGCATTGGCCTTGTCGGGAATGAAGGGCCGCATGAACAGTAGACGCTCACCGAGACCGCCGAGCGCATCGACAAGCACGTCGATGTCGCCGCTCAAAGCCGCTTCGTCTGCCCGGTCGATGAGTTCGGCCAGCTCGTCGGCCATGGCGTCGATGGTGAGGCCAGCTTCAAGCCCGACGCCCATGGCGAAATGTCCGCGTCGTGCCTGCGCCGTGGTGGTCTTCCAGATGAGATCGGCGCGCGCCTCGAACACCTTCCTGTGCAACGGGGCGACGTCCTCGTCCTCGCGGGCGATCTGGCGCGCCCAGAGCGATCCCTTGAGCGCCTCGTCCAAGAGCTTCGGCAGGTCGGCGCGATCGGAATCGAGTGCTTCGATCAGACCGAACACGGTCGCATCGAGTCGTTCGACGATTTGCGAAAGCGGCTCCTCGTCAACGGTCTCCTCTTCGTCATCACCGCCGCCTTCATCGTCGTCGCCATCAGCGTCGTACTCCGCACCGGCCGCCAGGCGCTCGGCGACCGCGGCTTCCTCCTCGGGCGATCGCCAGGCTTCGCGGGCATTGGCGAGATATTCCCAAGCGTCGTCGCGATCCAGGACACCTTCACGGGACAGGCGCTCAAGGATCTCGGCGACAATCTGGATGAGGCCGCTCTTCAGCGTGCGGGCCTTGGCGGAGGCGACCAGCTTTCGCCACTCCTTCTTTCGCCAGTCAATCTTGTCGAACATGACGTGGACGATGAGGCCTTCGACGTCCACGAAGGCGCGCCCGGCGCGGCCGGCGACGTTCGCGAACTCCTCGCCTTTGATCTTCTCGGACGCCCGATACAGCGCTGGCACCAACAGGACCGCGGCGTTGAGGTTGAGGCCCTGCGATAGCGTCGGCGACGCGACGATGACTTTCAGGATACCCTCGGACAACAGGGCTTCCAGCTCGCGCAGAAACGGGCTCGGCAGCCGGCCGTGGTGGATGGCAACGCCCGCCTTCAGGCAGGCAACGGCGGGATGGTCTTCGCCCAGCCATTCCTTTCCAACCTCCAGAGCGCGGGCGATCGACGCCTCATCCTCCAGCAGCGAGTCCAGATAGCCGCGCTTGCAAAGGTCCACGACTTGTTTGCCGTAGCTCTCGACCCAATTCGCCTGGGTGGAAAAGATCAGGGTCCGCTTGCCCTGGCCGGCGAATTCCCATGCCGCGAACATGGCGAGGTGCGAGTTCTTGCGCGGATAGGGCTTCTTCTCTTTCCCACGCGCCGGTTTCTGCACGACGAATTTGTCGAGGAACGGGCCATCGTCGTCGAGGTCGAGCCGAAGCAGCGCGTCCTTGCCCCGCCAGGTGAGTACGCCGAACCGCTGCCGCGTGGGGCGCCAGTCGGAACGCACTGGCTCGCCCGGCTCGTCGGAGCGTATCCATGCGGTGAGATCGTCGAGTTCGTCGCCGCTAGGCAGAATCGCGGAGAGGCAGACAATCCGGCGTTCGCCCGCGTCCGCGCGCCGAAGCAGGCGTTGCACCAGCGTCTCGTACCGGATTTCGCGCTCTGTCGGGCCGATCATGTGGCCTTCGTCGAGGACGATCAGGCCGACATCATCGATCAGTGACGGGTCGCTTCTTAGCGCGAAGTCGAGCTTCTCGGGCGTCGCGATGATGATTTCGCGGGAGCGCAAGGCGTCTTCATCGCCGGCCGAAAGGCCGCTGGCGCCGTAAAGCGAGGAGACGCTGAAGCCGAGGGGCGCGAAGGTCTTTCTGAAAGATCGCTCGGTCTGCGCCGACAAGGCGCGCAGCGGCGTGACGATCAACACCCGGCGCGCCGATGACAGGGTCATCAGTGCGGCGATCTCAGCCACCCGCGTCTTGCCGGCGCTGGTTGGCAAAGCGACGACCAGATCGTCAGTGACATCTGTTGAACGCTGGGCCGCTTCGCGCTGCGATGGCCATAGCTCCACCTCGGAAGTCTTGCGCGCGTAGAGCGACGAGATGAACAGTCGGCGTAGGTCCGGGTATTTTTCCTCCGTCCCCTCTGGCGGCTCGGTCGGCAGATTCTGGTGCAGCGAATGCTGCCAAAGATCGTCGATCAGATGGCGGCAGAGGTTCGATATCCACCACAGCGGAACATTTTCCGCGTTGTCTGCCAGGCTGACCGCGGTGGCGAGTAACGCCCGTGCGCTCTCGATCGGCTCGGGCTCGCCCGTCTCGAGCGCGAAGTCAAAATGCGCCAAGGCACGGCAGATCGTCGTGTTGAGGATGGTCGAAAGCGCCTCGTCAACATCCGGTTCTTCGCCCCGTAGCGCCTCGGCGATCTGCTCATCGCCGTGAGCCTCGTCGTCCAACCACTGGCGAACGAAGCCACGCAATTGGCCGAGATCGCGCAGGATCAGGTGTCGGATCGCCGTCTCGCCCGGCGAGGCATTGAGATCGTCCGCAGTCTCGTTGAAGAGCGAATACGCGACGGCTGAGAAACCGGCGAGGTGATAGGCTGCGGCGGCGATGGTGCGACGGAAACCACGGTCCGGCGACTCCGGGTCGCCGTTGCGCACCAAGGCTTCGAAGGCGTTGGCAGCACGCTCGAACGCTTTGCTGGTCAGATCCGAAGCGCCAGCCTGAGCACGCAAGGCCATCGCGCCGCGAAGCAGGGCGAAGCCGTGTTCGGCGAGATCGGTTTCGATTGTCGCACCGAGGGGCGGCGCATTCGCCGGCAGCACGCCCGCCTCACGCATCAGCGACCACGCTGCACCGCGATAAAGGAGGCGCCCGAGGATGCCGTCGACGGTCGCGGCCGCCAGGAACGCGGTCAGTTCGTCAATCGTCTCCAAGGTCTTCCGCCTCCTGGTACATGGCCGCGATGAAGTCCTGGTGATCTTCCACGTGGATGTTCACGACGTAATGGTCTCGATTGGTTCCCGTGGCGTCGAGGTCCTCTTTCAGCGAAGCGTGCGGGCCATTGCCCGACACGGTGAAGAGCATGTGGTCGATGCGATCGGCGCGGAGGGACTTCACGCCCACCTCGTCACGGAGGCTACGGCCCAGCGCGTTGTCGTCCGGATCGTTGCTCTCCAGCAGCCGGTTGGCAACGAACAGCAGGGAGTCGGGCGTGCAGCGGCCTTTATCGCGGTTGAGCACCTTGCGAGCGCTCGTGACTGTGGCCTTGCCGAGTACCTTGTTGCTCTTGGCTTCGCCTTTCAGAAGCCAGAGCTTCTCGCCGGCCCCATCGTATCCGGCGCCGATGAAGTCGTCGCCGCGCATGGCCATGTTGCGGCCGTCCTTATAGCGGAGGCGGCGCACGGGGACGCGCAGGCCAATCTCTTCCTCGACCAGTTCCGTCGCAAGAATCTCGCCGAGATCGCCGGAGCGGCCTTTGGCGGTTTGCGGCATCGCCTCACTGAGAATCGTAGCCGCGACCTTGTATCCGAGCCGCTCGACGTCTTCGGCGATGCGTTCGAGCCGATCGTAGTGCGAGCGGATAGTCTCGGCGAGGTCTTCGCGAATCTCGTCGCGGCCGCCATCCTTCTCGACATAAGTCCAGTAGCGTTTGCGCTTGTCTTTTTCTTTGGTGGCGTCGCACCACCTCTCATACAATCCCACGCCGTCCCCCCGCTACCATCATTGCGCTGCACAGTTCGATCAGTTGGTGATCTCTGCGCATGCGCTCAATTCCACAGACACGACAGTGGCGCCGCCGCCAGCCGGTCGCCGAACGGCACGACGTCTGCGCTGTCATAAAGGACCACACCGAAGGCAAAGCGATCCCCGCACGCCTCGGCCAGTGCCCGAAGGCCGGCGAAGTCGCCGGCCTTTACCGTGGCGCTCGCCTTCACCTCGATCCCGACGATCATGCCGTCATCGCGCTCAAGCACGATATCCACCTCGCGCATGTCCCGGTCCCGGAAATGATGCGGCGTCAGTCGCAGATCCGAGGCGCTCATCAGCTTCAGCACTTCCGAGAAGACGAAGCTTTCCAAGAGCGCGCCGAATGTGCTGCGATCGGCCTTCACCCTGTCGAAGGTGAGCCCGCGCACGGTCGCCAACAAGCCGGAGTCGAGAAAGTGCAGCTTGGGCGTCTTGACGATGCGCTTCAGCGCGTTGGTGAACCACGGCTGCACTGTCGTGATCAGGAACACCTGTTCGAGCAGTCCGACATAACGCTGCCCCGTCTTGTGGGTGACGTTGATGCCGGCGGCGAACTGCGAATAATTGACCAACTGTCCCGAGTGCTCGGCCAGTAGCCGCACGAATTTCGGAAGCTCGGTCAGTTTCTCCACGTCGGCGATGTCGCGCAGATCGCGCGTCAGGATCGACGTGAGATAGGAGCGTAACCAGTCCTGTCGCCGTCGCTCATTGTCGCGACTGATCGCCTCCGGAAACCCTCCGACCAGGACGAGTTGGACCAGATCGTCACCGACGATCGCGTCCCGCTGGCTTTGGGGCTTTCCCTCGAAAAGGTGCTCGAGGAAAGTCGGCGTCCGGCCTTCGATCTCGGCCCTGGCCAGCGGCAGCATCTGGATGGTCTCCATCCGTCCGGCCAGGCTGTCGGCGATCCGCGGCAGGGTCAGCACGTTTGCCGATCCCGTCAGCAGGAATCGTCCAGGCCGATAGTCCTCGTCGATCGTCTTCTTGATCGCCAGCAGCAGGTCGGGCGCGCGCTGGATCTCGTCGATGATGGCCTGGTCCGTTCCCCTGATGAAGCCGGCCGGATCGGATTGGGCCGCCGCGAGAACCGTCTGATCGTCCAGCGTGATATAGGTTCGGCCGGCGTCGCCCATCTTGCGGACGAGCGTGGTCTTGCCCGCCCGGCGCGGCCCCACGATGAGGACCACCGGGGTATCCGAAAGGGCTTCTTCCGCCCGTCGCTCTACAAACCGTCCGAACATACCAGCTCCGAATCCAGCTAATCGGGATTATTGGGCCCGGCTGTTTGGGAGTCAATGATCCGCTAATTGGGAGTGATTGGACCGCAATCTGGGAGGCTTGAAGGGGAAGGCCTTCCCCTGCGGCCGAGCCCAAGGTCTCGGCCGATCCCTTCACTCATGTCCATTTGTCAAGCGATGAGGCAGCCGTAAGCGCCCGGCCGGAGGGCCAGGCGCTTTTCGTTGGAGTCCATACGCAGGGTCGGAGG
>NZ_JAYRST010000036.1:0-31235 GCF_041920015.1 Phenylobacterium sp. | reverse complement strand
GGCGGCGAGACGGAGGGGGTGGACTCTCAGGCAAAGTCCCCCTCAGTCGGCCATTCGGCCGACAGCTCCCCCAGCGGGGGAGCATCTGACCAAAGCCCCGCCTTCTACGTCGCCGCCCGCGGCCACCATGCCGATGTCGGCGGCGTCCAGCCCGGCTCCATGCCGCCCTTCTCGCGCACCCTCTCCGAAGAGGGCGTGCTGCTGGACGCCCTACCGATCATGACCGGCGGCGTCTTCCTGGAAGCGCCGGTCCGCACGGCCCTCGCCGCCGGCCCCTGGCCCGCCCGTGCGCCCGACCGCAACATCGCCGACCTCAAGGCCCAGATCGCTGCGTGCCAGGCCGGCGCAGCCGCCGTCGCGGCGATGATCGAGACCTACGGCGGGGCGGCTGTCGCGGCCTATATGGGCTTCGTCCAGGCCAACGCCGCCGCCAGCGTGCGCCGCGCGGTCGGCAAGCTGAAGGACGGCCAGGCTCGCGCGCCCATGGACGGCGGCGGCGAGATCGTCGTCGCCACTACGGTCGATGCGGCGGCTGGCGAGGCGACCCTCGACTTCCGCGCCAGCGCCGATCAACTCGCCTCCAACTTCAACACCCCCTGCGCCATCGTCGACGCCGCCGCGCTCTATGTGTTCCGCACCCTGGTCGACGACGATATTCCGCTGAACGCCGGCTGTCTGGAGCCGCTGCGCATCCTGACCCGCGAAGGCTCGATGCTCGCCCCGCGCCCGCCCGCCGCGGTGGTCGCCGGCAATGTCGAGACCAGCCAGCACGTGGTCGACGCCCTCTATGCCGCGCTCGGCGTGATGGCCAACGCCCAAGGGTCCATGAACAACTTCACCTTCGGCGACGAGACCCGGCAGTATTACGAGACCCTCTGCGGCGGGGCCGGCGCCACGGCCCGCGCCCCGGGGACCAGCGCCGTCCACACCCACATGACCAATTCGCGCCTGACCGATCCGGAGATCCTGGAGCGCCGCTTCCCGGTCCGGGTCGAGGCCTTCGAGATTCGCCGCGGCTCGGGCGGGGCCGGCGCCATGCCGGGCGGCGACGGCGCCCGGCGCCGCATCGCCTTCCTCGCGCCCATGGACGCGGCCCTCCTCTCCACCCGCCGCGATCATGCGCCCCAGGGGATCGCCGGGGGCGGCCCGGGCTTGCCCGGCGCCCAGCGTTTGATCGAGGCGGGCGGCGCGGTAAAGGAACTGCCGGGCTGTTTTTCGCTTAAGGTCGCTCCGGGCGACGTCATCGAGATCGAGACCCCCGGAGGCGGGGGCTTCGGCCCGCCCGCCCCGTCACGCTGAACGGCCAAGACGCAGCCAAGACTACGAGGTTCCATGTCCGCCCTCCTCTTCGCCCTCGCCCTCCTGGCCCAGAACGCCGCCCCCGAAACCGGTCCAGCCGCCGAAGGGCCGCCGCCCGAAGCCGCTCCCGCCGCCGAGGAGCTGCCCTGGCCGGCCGGCGCGCCGCATGACGACTACGGCCTGGTCGCTTGGTGCCATGGCGCCCTGACCGGCTATCTCGACCTGCACGACCAGGTGATGCCGGAAGTCACCCGCATCGAGACCACCTACCGCCCGCCGGGCCGCACCCTGGCCGAGGACATGAAGATTTACGCCGACCTGCAGAAGCAGGCCCGCAAGGACCTCAAGTTGTTCGAGCGCGCCATCGAAGCCGCCGAGAAGGCCTCGATCCGCCCCCTGGCCCCTGTCGGCGCGGCCGCCATCAAGAAGGGCCGCACGGTCTGGTCCGGCGCCTCGGGCCTGACGCCCGCGCGCATCGCCCAAGAGTGGA
Source organism: Phenylobacterium sp. (assembly GCF_041920015.1). Lineage (GTDB taxonomy): Bacteria > Pseudomonadota > Alphaproteobacteria > Caulobacterales > Caulobacteraceae > Phenylobacterium. Next base: position 29,446 of record NZ_JAYRST010000036.1, on the reverse strand, counting down.
TGAGCTGGTCCCTTCCGGTCCGCTGCGCCCCCACCGCCGAACGCCTGGAAAAGAACGCCAAGCTCCTGGGCGCCGCCTTCGACCCCGCCGGCGGCGCCGAAGAGCCAGCGCCTGCTGAAGAGCCGGCGGCCACGCCCGACACCAACTAGAACCCAATTCCCCCTGCTCGCTGGGGGAACAATCTCGGGGCGCATCGCCAAACTGGCGCCGCACGGTTGCCCGATACTCCGTGGTCGGGCGATTATGGTTGACGCTCGGTCCCACGCCGGGGGACGCCCGGAAGAGAGAAGCGTTTGCCGACAGTCGCTTTTGTGAACCCGAAGGGTGGGGCCGGAAAGACCACCGCCGCCCTGCTGCTGGCCATCGGCCTGGCGGCGCGGGGCGCACGCGTGGCGATGATCGATTCCGATCCCAACAAGCCGCTGGTCCACTGGGCCTCCCTGCCCGGCAAGCCCGACAAGGTCACCATCCACCCGGCCCCCACCCTGGAGGACATGCGCGACGCCTTGCGCGAGGCCCAGCGCAAGCAGCCCGACTGGCTGATCCTCGACACTGAAGGCTCGGTGCGCGGCGCCATGGCCTTCACCACCATGCGCCTGGACCTCGTCGTCACGCCGCTGGCCGCCTCCCAACTCGAAGCGATCCAGGCGATCAAGGCCGCCGAGATGGTCGCCCAGTTCGGCCGCCGCGCCGGCCGGCCCCTGCCCCATCGCTGCCTGCTGACCCGCGTGCCGGCCGCCCTGCGCCCGCGCTCGCTGAAGGAGGTGGTCGAGCAACTGCGCGGCAGCGGCATCGAAATCCTCGACATTCCGCTGATCGAGAAGGAGGCCTTCCGCGTCCTGTTCGCGGTCGGCGGCGGCTTCGACCAGCTCGAAGCCAGCGGCGTCAGCGGCGTGGCCTCGGCCCGCGCCAACGCCGAAGCCTATCTCGGCGCTATCCTGGCCCTGCTCGAAATCCCTACCGCATCGTCAAATTAGCCGTCCGCCACAGAACGTCGGACGCTGCCCAGAGATTCGGTCGGAACGCGGTTATTCTCAAGGATAGCCGGCCATACCTCATCCTACAAAAGAATAGACCATACCTGTGGCGCCGAAGCGACACTTTCGAGCTCGGCTGTCAATTTGACGCGTGCGACAAATCTGGATGCTGATTTCAAAGGGAAAATTCCATTGAAATTCGAATGAATGGTACGATTTTAGGATTTGTTCAGATTTTGCGTCCGCAAACCCACAAATATTCCCACTTTTGACGCTTAAAGACCGTCGTTTCCGCAAGCCTGACACAAAAGAGACTTGCATCGCGTCGGATCGACAGCTTTTTGCGCCCCGCGCTCTGCCGGACCTCCGGTAGATAACGCAGTTATACTAAGGGGATATATATGCTGCCTTGCAGATACCTCGCCGGAGCCTCCTCCCTCGCGCTCCTGGCGGTTCTGGGCCTTGCGGCTCCGGCAAACGCGCAAGACGACGCCGTTTCGGTCGATGAAGTCATCGTCACCGGCTCGTTCATCGCCGGCACGCCGGAAGACGCCGCTCTGCCGGTCAACGTGATCGGCCAAGATGAAATGCAGAAGCAGGGCTCGCCCAGCACGGTCGACCTGCTCAAGTCGATCCCGGCGGTGTCCGGCGTGCTCGGCGAAGCCAACCAGTACGCTGCGGCCCAGTCCACGGGCTCGGGCAACGTCAACCTGCGCGGCCTGGGCGCTCACCGTACCCTGGTGCTGATGAACGGCCGGCGCATGGCGCTCTCGCCCGGCGCGATCTATGTCGACACCAACATGATCCCGACGGCCGCGATCGGCCGCGTGGAAGTGCTGAAGGACGGCGCGGCCGCGACCTACGGCTCCGACGCGGTCGGGGGCGTTGTCAACTTCATCACCCGCAAGAACTTCTCGGGCCTGGAAGTCGCCGGCAACTACTCGCTGATCGATGGGACCGACGGCGAATACGGCGTGAACCTGGCCTATGGCTGGCAAGGCGAGCGCGGCGACATCCTGCTGGCCGCCGGCTACCGCAAGCGCACCGAACTCCCGGTCAAGGAACGTGACTTCGCCCTGCGCGAATTCACCGACAACCCGCAAGGCGGCTGGTCCAGCTTCGGCAATCCCGGTCTCTACCTGACCAGCGCCAACGGCGGCTTCACCTACACCAATTCGGTCTACGACCCGGCCTGCGCGGCCATTTCGGGCCCGGGCTGCCAATTCCAGTTCATCGGCTTCAACAACCTCATCGAAGACGAAGACCACTACCAGCTCTACGGCGAGATCAACTTCGACCTCACCGACAAGACCAAGTTCCACGCCGAGGTGCTGTACGCGGCCCACGACGTCCAGAGCGAACACTCCTCGCCGTCCTATCCGCCGAACAACTATCCGACCTCGGCGCTGACCACCAAGGTCCAGGGCAACGGCTTCTACATTCCGGAAACCAACCCGGGCCTGCAGGCGCTGATCTCGACCGGCCAGCTCACCGGTACGGCTGCCACCGCGGCGGCGGCCAACGGCATGTTCACCACCATCGCCTGGCGTCCGATCGGCGTCGGCGGCAACGACCTGTTCGGCGGCACGGCCAAGCACGACAAGCGCTACTTCGAGACCTACCGCCTGTCGGCCGGCCTGAAGGGCGAGTTCGACATCGCCGGCGGCATCGGCTGGGACGCGGCCGTCACCTACATGGACTCCAACGCCGAGATCGCCACGCCGGACATTCTGGTCGGCAAGCTGCAGATGGCGCTGCGCGGCCTGGGCGGGAACAACTGCACCGGGGCCACGCCTGGCCAGAACGGCTGCCTGTGGTTCAACCCGTTCTCGACCGGCGTCGCCGGCAATGTGATCGACGGCCGCCCGAACCCGGGCTACGTCGCCTCCACGGCCAACAGCCGCGAAGTGCTCGACTACATCTTCGGTGAATACGGCTACAAGCAGCGCTCGCGCATCTTCACCGCCGACCTGGTGTTCAACGGTCGGGTCGAAGCCGTCGACTTCGGCGCCGGCCCCCTCGCCTGGGCCGCCGGCGGCCAGTACCGCTGGAGCGGCGTGGAGCGTCAGAACAACGACGACACCAACATCGCCGTCAGCCCCTGCCCCGACTCCTCGGTGAACCCCAGCGCGACCTGCGCGGCCCAGAACGGTCCGTTCAGCTTCTTCGGCGCCCTGGCCGACTACGACCTCGACTATTCGGTCGGCGCGGCCTTCCTCGAACTGCAGATGCCGTTCACCGACAGCATCACCGGCACGCTCGCCGTCCGCTACGAGGACTACGGCGGCAACATCGGCGCGACCACCAATCCGAAGGTGGCCGTGAAGTGGCAGGCGACCGACTGGCTGGCGTTCCGCGCCTCGGCCGGCTCGACCTTCCGCGCCCCGCCGCAGACCCAGATCGCCAACACCGCGGTGACCAACCTGTCGTACACCACCGCGGCCGGCGGCTATCGCGCCTACGACCTGTGGGGCAATCCGAACCTGGAGCCGGAAGAGGCCAACACCCTCAACCTCGGCGCCCTGTTCGAACTCGGCGACTTCCGCGCCTCGCTCGACTACTGGTCCTTCGACTTCAAGGGGCCGATCAACAGCGAAAGCGGCTCGCAGATCGTCAACGCGATCTTCCCGAACGGCCCGACCGGCGCGAACAACTGCGGCGTGGCGGCCTTCGCGGCCCTGCAATCGCGGATCACCTTCGCCGGAGCCTGCGGCGCCAGCGCGATCAACCGGATCAAGCACTACTACGTCAACGGTCCGGACATTCAGACCAGCGGCCTGGACTTCTCGGCCAACTACAAGCACCGCGACGTCTGGGGCGGCGACCTGAACTTCGGCGTCGACCTGACCTACGTGCTCGAGTTCAAGGTCGCCGAGACCAAGATCGAAGGCATCGTGACCGCCAAGGAAACCGATTACGTCGGCACCATGGACTACCTCGGCTACGGCTCCCAGCCGCAGTGGAAGGGCAGCGCCTTCGCCGAGTGGACCAACGGCGACCACAACATCCGTTGGACCATCCGCTACGTCGACGACATGATCGACACCCGTGGCGGCAGCGCGACCTTCGCGACCAACCAGAGCGGTCGCAAGATCGACGCCTTCGTCACGCACGACCTGTCGTACCGCGTGTTCCTGCCCTGGGACACGACGCTGTCGGCCTCGGTCATCAACGTGCTGGACGAAGATCCGCCGTTCGCCCGTCTTGACCTCAGCTACGACCCGTTCACGGCCAACCCGCTGGGTCGGTACTACAAGCTGGGCGTCACCAAGAAGTTCTAGAGGTCTTCCCCCTCGAGAACATCGACTGGGGCGGTCGCCGAGGCGGCCGCCCTATTTTTTCGCCCGCTGTTTCATCCAGTTGCAAGCTTGACGTCACGCGTCCGCGCACGCCCTCATGGCCAGGTCGCCGACAGCGAGGACCGATGAAGCCCACCCGCACCCGCGCCCTCTATGTCGGATCCTTCGATCCCATCACCCGCGGCCACCTCGACATCGTCGAGAAGGCGCTGCGAACCTTCGACCTCGTCCACATCGCGGTCGGGACCAATCCGCTGAAGGCCGGGCTGTTCGGCGTGGCCGAGCGGCTCGACCTCATCGCCGCCTCCATCGCCGACATCGCCCTGCCCATCGCCCCCGGCCAAGTGGAGATCGGCGCCTTCGTGGGTGAAAGCGTCATCCGTTACGCTCACCGCATCGGCGCGACCCACGTGGTCCGCGGCCTGCGCCAGGCGTCCGATTTCGACGACGAGTTCCGCTATCACGGCGTCTTCGGGCGGCTGGAGCCGTCCATCCCGATGATCCACCTGATCTGCCGCGAGACCTTCCTGCACGTCAGTTCCAGCACCGCGCGCGAGTTGGCCGGCATCGACGAGGACGTCTCCTGGCTGGTCACCTCCAGCGTCGAGGCCGCTCTGCGCGCCAAGTTCGTCGCGGCGGCCCAATAGAAAACGCCGCCGGCCTCGGGGGCCGGCGGCGCTCGTCTCTTGGCTTTTCGCGTCGGTCAGACCGCGGCGCGAACGCCCTTGCGGCCGCCCTGGCGCAGGGCCGACCCGGCCAGGCCGAACCCGACGATCATCATCGCCCAGGTCGCCGGCTCCGGCACCGCCGAGATCGGCGCGGCGATCACCCGGCCCGCCGTCACCTGGCGCGTCCCGGCGACGACCTGGTGTTCGAAAGAGTAGTTGGCCCACAAGGTCGCCCCGCTGTCGGTCAGCGGCGAGAAATAGAGCTGCAGTTCCTGAGCGAAGCCAGTCGTCTTAACGCTGAAATAGGTCGGCATATGATCCGAGTAGACGAAGCCGACGTCGTTGTAGTGGAACTCTTGGAAGGTGAAGCCTCTGAAATCGTTCATCGAGGCGATGATGTCGATCGCCTCCAGCGAGGTCAGCGCATCGTTGGTCGTGAACGAGCCGGTCAGCGTTCCGCCGCCTTCCAGCGTCACGCCGTCCAGCACGAAGGTCTTGGCCGCCCAGGCGGGGGCGGCGGCTGCGATCGCCACGACGGCGGCGGCGAGGGCGGCAAAGCGTTTCATTTCGGCTCCTGGGCGAACAAATTCCAATCTTACTCGCCTCTGGAGCAACATCCGTGCCAGATGGCAAGCGATCTCAACCTCCGGGCGACCAAACACTTCCATCGCCCGCCTGTCGCCTTGCTGTCGGGTCGGTGGCGGGCGATTGACGGGGCGCTGGCGTGGCCTCCAATGGCTGCGGCCAGAAAGGTCGGGGCGATCTCCGACGAGGGACCTTCAGATGCTGATCCAGAAACTGCGGCTGCAACGCGGCTGGTCACAGGAGCAACTGGCCGAGGTGTCGGGCGTCAGCGTCCGCACCGTCCAGCGGCTCGAACGCGGCCAGCCGGGCAGCCCGGAGACGCTCAAGGCCCTCGCGGCGGTCTTCGACATCGACGACTTCAACCGCCTCAAGGAGCCCGCCGTGGACGCTCCCGACCTGCGCTCTGACCTGCGCCCCGACGAAGCCTTCGCCCTCGCCCGCGTGCGCAGGGTCAAGAGCTTCTACATCCACCTGATCGAGTACCTGGTCGTCATCCCCGCCCTGGCCCTCATCAATGTCGTGACTTCGCCCAGCTACTGGTGGTTCGTCTGGCCCGCCCTCGGCTGGGGAATCGGCCTGGCCGCTCACGGCGCCAGCGTCTTCGGCGCCGTGGGCCTGTTCGACGGAGCCTGGGAAAAGCGCCAAGTCGAGAAATACCTCGGCCGCGACCTCTGAGCCCTCCAGTCACGTATCGGTGTCACCCCGGTTTGCTAAGCAAGACCGGGGCCCATGAACACAGGCCGATCCGAGCGTGTTCCGGCGGCGCAATATCTGAAATCTCAAATGTTCATGGGTCCCGGACAAGCGCGTACCGCGCTTTCCGGGACGACATGCGTGAGTGCGCGATGGCCGCCGAGCCGCAACCGCGCCCGCAGAGGTCTCAGACCGCCCGCCGCATGAACACCCGAGCGGTCTCGTCCAGGCCGCGCGCCTCGTGCTCGGCGCGGATCGCGGCCATGCCAGGGGTCAGTTTCTCCACCACGGCGAAGCCCAGCCGCGCATAATAGGGTGCGTTGAACGGCACGTCCTTGAAGGTCGAGAGCGTCAGGGCCGCCAGCCCGCGCTCGCGCGCAAGCTGCGCCACGGCCTCCAGCAGGCGCGCCCCGATCCCGCGCCGCGCATGGCTGGGCAGCACGTCGATCTGTTCCACATAGGCGCAGCCTTCTTCGGCCCGGAACATCACGAACGCGACCGGCCCCTCGCCCTCACTGGCGACCAGCAACCCGCCCGCCTCGATCCGCTGGGCCAGCACGGCCGCATCGGTCGGCTCGTCCTGCGCCAATTCGGCCCGCTCGGTGCCCAGGAAGCGGGTGGCCGAGGTTCGTTCGATGTCGCGCACGGCCTCGATCTCGTCGGCGCGGCCAGCGCGGATTTGGACAGGGCGGATATCTGTCATGTGGAATTCCGTTCAGAGAGCATCGGCGCACGAGGGCGCGCTTGAAAGCAGGGTCACGGCGGGGGACTCTGAGGTCAGGCTTTCAAGGATCGAAGGCTCCGTTCGGCTCGCCGGGGCGCCCGGCCGGCGCTACATAGACCCTGAACGAGGAAGCCGCCATGCAGACGCCCCGCCTGATCTATTTCGCCGATCCGATGTGTTCGTGGTGCTACGGCTTCTCGCCGGTGATCGCCCAGGTCCGCCAGACCTTCGGCCGCGCCCTGCCAATCCAGCTCGTGATGGGTGGCCTGCGCCCCGGCACGGACCAGCCGGCCACCGAACAGGGCCGCATTGAGCTCAAGGTCCATTGGGAGCATGTCCACGAGGCGACCGGCCTCCCGTTCGACGACAGCGTCCTCGACCGGCCGGGCTTCCTCTACGACACCGATCCGGCCGCCCGCGCCGTGGTCCGCGTACGTCGCGAGGACGGCGAAGCTGCGCTCCTCTTCCTGCGCCGCCTGCACCACGCCTTCTATGCGCAGGCCCAGGACGTGACCAAACCCGAGGTCCTGGCCGACCTCGCCGCCGAGTCCGGCGTCGACCGCGACGCCTTCCTGGCCGATTTCGAGACCGACGACCTCAAGCACGAAACCTGGAACGACTACGCCACCGCCCAACAGGTCGGCGTCACCGGCTTTCCCACCCTGATCGGCGGCCCCAACGAGGAAGGCCGCTACGGCGTCGTCACCCGCGGCTTCGCCCCCGCCGACCAGGTGATGAGTGTCCTGCACCAATGGCTGGGAACCGAGCCGGAGCCGGCGGCCCGCCCCTGAAGTCCCGCGCCCGGCCTTGCTCGGAAAGAGAAACCGCCATGATCAAGATGACCTTCGTCCTGACCCGCCTGCCGCACCTCAGCCGCGAGCAGTTCCAGGACTACTGGCTCAACACCCACGCCCCGCTGGTCGCCAGCCTGCGCGAGCCTCTGCGCATCCGCCGTTACGTCCAGCTCCACAGCCTGCCGGCCGACGTTTCGGCGAGCCTGCGCCAGTCGCGCGGCGGGCCGGAAGGCTATGACGGCGTCGCTCAGCTCTGGTGGGACAGCTTCGAGGACATGGCCGGCGCCGGCGACGAGGCCGCCCGCGAAGCCGGCCGCCTGCTGCTGGAGGACGAAAAGCGCTTCGTCGACCTCTCGCGCTCGCCCCTCTGGTGGGGCGTCGAACACATCATCTTCTGATGCAAGAAGGGCGCTCCCGGCTTGGCCGGAAGCGCCCTCCTATGCCTGTCCCCACAGGCGGACCTCGTCGCCCTCGCCGGCGCCGCGTCTTGAATTCGATGGCGCCTTTATGACCGAGCGTCCGAGTCCTTCCAACCGCACACGGAGGTTCCATCGCGAAATGCGGGAACCGTGGCGCCTGGAACACCCTACCGTCGGGCGAAATCTTGAAAATTACGACGCCCGGTCGCGAGCCTTGCCGCGCAGGCCAAAGCCGCCTTCGCCATGCCCGCCCAGGCTTTCGAACTTCGCCTCCTCGGCCTTGTGGACATATTGCGAAGACACCAGCCAGGCCTTCACCGGCCGCAATGAGCCCAGGCACCCGGCGATCAGGGCGGGAAACACCGTCACCACATGGACCCACAGCGGCGGGCGATAGACGATCTCCACCCAGGTGAAGACCGCGATCACCACGATGCCGACCCCGCTCATCACGAAGAAGGCCGGGCCGTCCGCCGGATCGGCGAAACCATAGTCCAGGCCGCAGACGTCACAGGCGGGCGCCAGCTTCAGGAAGCCGCTGAACAGCTTGCCTTCCCCGCACCGCGGACAGCAACAGCGCAGGCCCGAGACCATCGGCGTGGGAGTCTTGTAGCTCGCGGGCATGTGCATACAATCCTTGTATTGATGCCTACAATTCTTTATAAATGTATGCATTCTCTAGCGTGGAGGCAAGCGTGACCGCTTCCAATGCACGGTGGTTGCGCCGCGTCGATCGCGGCCGCCGGCCGATCTATCTTGGCGTCCTCCACGCCCTGGAAGCCGCCATCTCCGAAGGCGAGTTGCAGGCCGGCCAGCAGTTGCCGCCCCAGCGCGCCCTCGCCGCCAAGCTGGGCGTCGACCTCACCACCATCACGCGCGCCTACGCCGCCGCCCGCGCCCGCGGTCTGGTCGAGGGAACCGTCGGGCGCGGCACCTTCGTCGCCGGCGGCGCCGGCGAGGACGAGGCCGGCCTGGTCGACCTCTCCATGAACCTTCCGCCGCCGCCGCTGGGCCTGGCCCTCGACCGGCTGCTCAAGGACGCCGCCCGCCAGGTGGTGGAGCGCGCCGATCCGGCCGTGCTGATGGCCTATCACCCCGCCGGCGGCTCCCTCGCCCAGCGGGCGGCCGGCGCGGCCTGGCTCGCCCCCTGCGCGGGGCATGTCGAAACCGAACGCGTGCTCGTCGCCCCGGGGGCCCAGGCGGCTCTCGCCGCCCTCCTGCGCCTGTTGGCCGAGCCGGGCGAGACCGTTCTGACCGAGCCCCTGACCTATCCTGGCCTGCGCGCCGCCGCCGCCCACCTGGGCGTGCGCCTCGCCCCTTGCCCGGTCGACGGCGAAGGGATGATCCCCGACGAACTCGCCCGGCTCTGCGCCGAAAGCCGTCCCAAGGCGGTCTATCTGGTCCCCACGCACCAGAACCCCACCGCCGGCACCATGGGCTCCGTCCGCCGCGCGGAGGTGGCCCGGGTCTGCGCCGCCGCCGGCGTTCCGATCATCGAGGACGACGCCTATGGCCGCCTGCCGGCTAGTCCCTTGCCCGGTTTCGCCGCCCTGACGCCGCACAATGTCTGGCGGCTGGAGACGCTCGCCAAGACCCTTACGCCCGGCCTGCGCATCGCCTTCGTCGTCGCCCCCGACGACGGCGCCGCCCGCCGCCTGGCCCTGGCCCTGCGCGCCACTTCGCTCATGCCCTCGCCGCTCTGCGCGGCCATCGCCACCGCCTGGATCGGCGACGGCGTCGCCGAAAAGCTGCTGGCCGGCGTGCGCACCGAAACCGCCGCCCGCCAGGCCCTGGCCCGCGCGATCCTGCCCGCCGCCCGCGGCGAGCCCGAGGCGATCCATCTGTGGCTCGACCTGCCCGCCCGCTGGCCGGCCGAGCGGGTGCGCGACGCCGCCCAGGCCCGCGGCCTGTCGCTGGTCGGCGCCGAAGCCTTCGCCGTCACGCCTGACGCCCCGCCCGGCCTGCGCCTCTCACTCGGCGGAACCGCCAGGCGCGCCCGCCTGGAGGAAGCCCTGCGCAGCCTTGCCGCCCTCCTCGCCGAGGAGCCGGCCGGGCGACTGGTGGTTTAGAGCAGGCCCCCGACCACCTGGGCCGCGTGCTCCCCCGAACGGATCGCGCCGTCGATATAGCCGGTCCACGCCTCGGCGGTTTCCGTCCCCGCCCAGTGGATGCGGCCGACCGGCGTGCGCAAGGCCGGCCCGAACGCCGTCAAGGCGCCCGGCGGCGGAACCGAGACATAGCCGCCGCGCTGCAAAGGCGCGCGGGTCCACACCTCTTCCGCATAGTCGACCGGCGACAACGCCGCCTCGCCGAAATAGAGCGCGACATCCTTCAGCACCTTGGCGCGCCGCTCGGCCGCCGGCCGGTCGGCCCAGCGCTGCGCCGGCCCGCCGTCGAAGAAGCCGACCAGCGACCCGCCCCCGCCCCGCAGCGGCGAATGGTCGAACCACGGGCCGAACTCCGTCCGGTCGGAGATCACCAGCCCGCTCAGCCCCTGCTCACGCCAGAACGGCCGCGCATAGGCGACATGGACCTTGATCACGCAGCCCAGCGGCATCCGCTGGCTCAGGCCGTCGCGCTGCGCCGGTAGGGCGGGCGTGTAGTCGATCCGCGCGGCCATGGCCGGCGGGGCGGTGACGATGGCGTAGCGCCCGCGCCAGGCGCCCTCCGCGGTCGTGACGCTCACCCCCGCCGCGTCCTGGGCGATAGCCCTGACCTGGGCGTTCAGCACCACCGCCGGCCCCAGCTCCTGCGCCATCTTCGCGGCCATCTGCCAGGCGCCGCCATCGAACAGCGTCTCCTGCGCGCCGCCGCGCGTGGAGATCAACGGCGAGAATCCGCCCGCCGCCGCCGCGTAGGCCGCCAGGGCCAGGAACGACACCTGCCCGGCCTCGGCCGACATCACCGCCCGCACCAGCAGCCGCATCATGGTCCGCGTCGCCGGCAGCCGGGCGTTGGCCGCCAGCCATGTCTCGATGGTCTGGCTGTCCAGTTCGGCCGCCATCGGCGCCGTCCAGGGCTCCAGCACCGGGACCTGCGCGGCCAGCGCCTCGATCTTGCCGATCACCTCGGCGAATTCGGCCGTCGCCTCCGGCCCCAGGGCCGGAACCTCGCCTTCGTAGGCGACGTTGCGGCCATCCACGTCGATGATGTTCTTGCCGTCGGCGTACTGCGGATAGATCGCCACCCCCAGCTCCTTGGCCAGGGCCAGCAGCCGTGTCTGGCCCGGTCCCACCCACTGGCCGCCCAGGTCGACCACCTCGCCAGCGACACGGCCGGCCTTGGTGCGCCCCCCGACCCGCCCGTCGGCCTCCAGCACCACGACCTTGCGCCCGGCCCGGCGCAGCGCCCGCGCGGCGGTCAGGCCCGCAAAGCCCGCCCCGACCACCGCCACGTCGACCTCATGGGCGGTGCTCTTCGGCGCCGGCGCGGCCTGCGCCCCGCTTACGGCCGCCGCCGAGACTGCGACGCCCAGGCCCAACGCGGCGCGGCGAGACACCGGCTCATGATCCGATCCTGTCTTCCGATCCGGCATTTCCTTCTCCTTCCGAGTGGACGCCTGCCGGGCTTCGTTGCTATCGCCGGCTCGTACGCGTACGAAATCGATATTCGTACAAGTACGAGATCGCCAAGCCCCGTCGCACTGGAGCTCCGCATGGCCGCAAGCCGCCCCGCCCGAACCCCCAAGGACGAGCGTCAGGAGCAGGTCCGCGCCCGGATCGTCGAGGCGGCCCGCGAGCTCTTCGAAACCAAGGGGGCCGCGGGCCTCAGCATCCGCGCCATCGCCGCGCGCGCCGGCCTCCCGGCCATGACCCTCTACAGCTACTTCCCCAACAAGATGGCCATCGTCCGGGCGCTCTGGTCGCTGGCCTTCGACCCGCTGTTCGCCCAGATGCACGCCATCGAGGCCGCCGAGCCCGAGCCGAAAGCCCGCCTGCGCAAGGTCGCCCAGGCTTATGTCGACTACTGGCTGAGCCACCCCGACCGTTATCGCATCGTCTACACCATCGAGGACCGCCGGGAATCCGGCCAGGATCAGTGGTTCATCGAGGAGACCGACGTCATCGCCGCCCACATGCGCTTCGGCCAACTCATCGCCGCCGCGCGCGGCGATCCGCAAGGCGACGACCGCATCCGAGCCGAAGCCCTGATCTGCGCCCTCACCGGCGTCGCCCACATGCTGATCGGCGTCAGCGAATACCCCTGGCGCTCCAGCGACCGCTACGTCGAAGCGATCCTGGCGGGGTTCTGCTGACGGAACGGCGGGTCCCGAGGAATATGTCGATCTAGACGGCGCTTGAGAAGAACGGACGTCGCATCAACCCGGCCGTTCATCGAAGACATGAGCGTCGGGTTCGTCGCGATCCCAATCCGCTCTCGAGGCGCAGAACAGGTGGGCCTTGACGCCCTTGCCGAGCGGCGTGTCGAGGGTTCCGGCCGTCACATAGATATTCCGTTCGTCCACCTCGGCCGGGAGGGGCGTGCCGCAGGTCTTGCAGCGCGTGATGGTGTAGGTCGAACGCAGGGCGTAGGTGACGGCGTGATCCTCGCCCTTCAGCCAGCGAAAACGCTCCCTCGGCACGATCAGGATCGAGTTTCCGTTCGAGCCGGAAGCCTTGCGGCACAGCGAGCAGTGGCAGATCCAGACACCGTCGACGTCGCCGTCGATCTCATAGGCCCTGGCGCCGCAGAGGCAACTCCCCGTTCGCACAGTCATTCGCTTCTCCCCCGCAGACGCTTGCATTGCACTGCAGCGCGCGCGCCCCGGCAATGCAAATCTGCTCGCCCGACGCGGAGGATCGGCTCGCGGCCCTACCCCGGAAAGCTCAGATAGCCCCGCTCGACCAGCCGCCGCAGCCCCTCGTAGGCTTCGGTCAGTTCCTCATAGGCCGCGCGCAGGCCCGCCAGCCTGGCCGCCTCGCCGGGCGACAGCGGCTGAGCGCTCTCAGTCATGGCCAGGGCCGCGGCGATCCACTGGCCGCGCGCCAGGGCCGTCGCCACCGCCAGCTTCTGGAACCTGGCCATGTCCGCCTGGCCCAGGACCTGACCGATCACCTCGCGGTTCGAGGCATAGGCCGTATAGTCGATCTGCTCGATATGGCCCCGCAGCCGCCGCTGCGCCTGGGGGTCCAGAGCCGCCTCCGGCTCGAAATGGTCGCTCGTCCGCCGCAGGTTGGACGTCCGCGTCACCGACATGCCGACCTCCCGGTCGTACCGCCGCTCTCATTCGAGGGCCGCTCATTCTCGCGCGCCCGGCTTAAGGGCGGGTTGACGCCGGTTGGCAATCTCTGCGGGGGAGGCTAAGTCCGCGCCATGAGCGACACCCGCCCGACCACACCGCCCGACCGCCTCTCGGTCAACCCGGCCAGCCCCCACTACGACGAGGACGCGCTGTCGCGCGGCGTCGGCGTCCGCTTCAAGGGCGTCGAGAAGACCAATGTCGACGAATACTGCGTCAGCGAAGGCTGGGTGCGCCTCAGCGTCGGCAAGACCGTGGATCGCAAGGGCAATGCGATGACGGTCAAGCTCCAGGGAACCGTCGAGCCTTACTTCCAGGACCTCGCCGACTAAGGGCCTCCCGGGCGGCGACCACGCTTCGCCCGACGACGTCCTGCGAACGCCGTCGAGGCGGGCCTTTTCATATCCCTACGACGCCGCCGCGCAGGTCGACAGGTTCACCGGTCCGGTCGGCAGGCGCTTCCACGCTCCGCCGACCTTCTGGAACTCGGCCGTCGCGCCGGCCGGGCGATATTCCGAGCGCGCCGCGTCCCAGGCTTCCCAGCCCATCGCCGCCACCACCTTGGCGGTCATGCCCTCAGCCGCCTCCTCGGCGCTGACCTCGCGCGCGCCCTTGCAGGCCACTTCGAAGGCGCGGCACTGCTCGCCGTCCGGCTTGTCCTTGCAGCCGGCGTCCCCGTCCTTGATCTGGCCGTGCCAGCTCCGGATCTCCGCATCGAGCCCGGCGTAGGGATCGCCTCCCTGCGCGCCACCCGCGGCCTTCTCGCCGCCCTGGCACGCCGCCAGGCCAAGGCAGGCCGCCGCGATCGCCATCGGAAGTCTCTTCAAGATCAGCTCCGTTCGCCGCGCGCCCGAATCTTGGACGCAAAGGGGAGAACGCATAGACGGCCGATCATGGCGCGGGCATGGCCGCACGATCTCGCATCGTGATTTTGCGCCGATTTCAGAAACCTTCGCCGACGTTACGAGTTCGATATCGCTAAGGGGGAGCTGTCTTCAGTCATATTATTGCAGATAGACTGTCAGAAATTCATGATTAAGAACAAGGCGTTCGTGATCATGAATATGGCATTTAGAATAAATTTTCACGGTGAAGTTGATTTGAGTAGAAATTCTCGTTCGCTGCTCTAGAACGGGATGCGGGGGCGGGGCTTGGTTAACGCCCAAACGTGGGCCTGTAAGGGATCTCCGCATGAAACTGCTCGCAACAACCGTCTTCGCGGTCGGGCTTCTGACCGCCTCGACCGCAGACTCGGCGGTCTACGTCGTCGGCGCCCAGGCCAATTCCTCCTCCGGCGGAATCGGCGCGGCGACGCTCTCCCTGACCTCGGGGCAGACCTTCACCGTCGCGGTCGCCCCAGACGACCTTTGGAGCGCCGGCGCCCTGCCGCGCTGGTCGAACGCCGACGGCCTCACCCACGACCTCTTCGCCACCGGCACGGACAATTCCGGCGAAGCGGCCGGAACCCTGATCGGCCAGGATTGGGGAACCTGGACCCAGCACGGCCTCACCGCCGCCTACGGGACCTTGGTCGGCGAGATCGGCGGCGTCTTCAAGGTGATCGGCTCCAGCTTCTCCGGCGCCGCCTGGGGAACCGGCGTCCTCAACCTCTACTACTGGGACGAGAACAACCAGGATAACGCCGGCGCCGTCGACGCCTTCGTCACGGCCGGCAGTTCGGCCGTGCCCGAGCCCGCCACCTGGGCGATGATGATCGGCGGCTTCGCGCTCGCCGGACAGGCCCTGCGCAAGCGCCAGAAACTGCTGCCCTCGGCGGCCTGACCTGCCGATGCATCCGGATCGGGGCGGGGATCTTCGGTCTCCGCCCTTTTTCGTGGGCGTTAACCTATTCAGCCTGCGTTCAGCCACGCTTTGCGATCTTGCCGCCTCAACCCGGCCGCCCGGCCAGACCGGACAGGGTCAAAAGGAGGTTGGTATGAAAAAGATGTTTGTCGGCGCCCTCGCCGCCGTCACCGCCGCAGCCGCCGTCGCCTCGGTCGCCGCTCCGGCCCAGGCCGAGCCCTATCGCTACGGCCGTCGCGACCATAACAACAACGACGCGGCCGCCGCCGCCGTGGTCGGCGGCATCGTCGGCCTGGCGCTCGGCGCGGCCATCGCCGGCTCGAACAAGGACCGTCGCTACGACAACGGCTATTATCGCCAGGGCTATTACGACAACGGCTATTACAATAACGGCTACTACCAGGGCGGCGGCTACGGCGCCTATGGCGACAGCTACTATCGCGGCTACAACGGCTATGGCGGGGCCTACGCCAGCGACTATGGCCGCCGCCGGGTCTGCGTCTCGCGCGACCGGGTCTATGACCCCTATGTCGGCCGCCGCGTGACCGTCGAGCGCCGCTACGCCTGCTGACCCGCTTACGGGACCACGATCTCCTGCTCTGCAACCCCGGCGTTGTCGGTGTCGGGGTTGTAGGCGGTGAGCAGCAGCCGATAACGCCCCTTGGCCAGTCCCGCGAAATCGGCTCGGAAGGTCGAGGCCTCACCCGCATAGGCCAGCGCCTTCACTGGCGCAGGCTTTCCGTCCGGCCCGGTCAGCCGCGCCAGCACTTCGTATCGGTCAGCGTTCCACATGCCGCCCGGCGTGATGGGACAGCCGCACATCAGCGTCACCTTGGCGCTCAAGGTCCCGCCCCCTGCGCGCCCGGTCCAGCTCGGCTCGACCACCAGGCCCGGCGCCTCGACCACCCAGCCGTCGCCGTCCACCGCCTTGCCCGGCAGCACCCAGCGCATCGAGCTGACCGTGATCGCCGCATCCCCCTTGCCCAGCGGCCCACGCGCCTCCAACCGCACCAGGGTCGGAGCCGAAATCTCCAGGACGGCGGTGAACGCGCCCGCCTCCGGCCCGGCGATCTGCACGCCTCGCACCCGCGGCTGCGACATGAGCTTGCCGGTGTCGCCGGTCCCGCCCCGGATGACCCCTTGCGCCAGTTGGGCGCCGGTGCGCGCGTCGGTGAGGGTCACCGCCACCCCGCCCATCGCCTCGCCGACGAACTTGGCGTCGTGCGCCAGCATCCGCACCGTCACCGGCGTCGGTTCGGCCAGGGCCGCGCCCGGCGCCAGCAGGGCGAGCGCGGCGGCGAAGCGGGCAAGCCTGGTCATCGGGGAGTCTCCTCTGCCTTCGGCGGCGCGCGCCGCTGCTCGGTGAACTCGGCCGCGCGCTGGCGGCGCTCCTGGGCCCAGGCCTCGCTCGGCTGGCCGCGCATCTCCGTCCAGGGAACCAGCACGTCGCAGACCGGGCAACGCCCATCCAGCTCCAGCTCGGTCTCGCATCTGCGATGGAACATGCGCGTCGCCGGCGTCCCGCCCTGCGGCTTGCACCACTGCTCGCCCCAGGTCCGCAGCGCCAGGATCACCGGCTTCAGGTGCTCGCCCTTCGGCGTCAGGCGGTACTCGTAGCGCAAGGGCCGCTCGGAATAGGCTTGCCGCGCGATCAGGCCGTCGGCCTCCAGCCGCTTCAGCCGCGCAGCCAGCATCTGGCTGGTCGCCCCGGTCTGCGCCTGCAGGTCCTGGAAGCGGCTCTGCCCCATCAACAGCTCGCGCACGATCAGGATCGACCAGCGGTCCCCGACCAGCCCAGTCGAATGGGCGATCGGACACAGGGTCTCATCATCGGGAATCGGTGCGCTCATGCCCTCGCCGCCGTCTGCCGCAGACTTCAGTATGATTTTCAAAGTCGTGCGCGCTATGGAACTCCATACTATCCAGCTACAAAGATGACGCATCCGTCATTTTTTGAGTCGCTTTGATTTTCAAAGCAGCTATGCTTCCTCAATCCTGGGACAATGGGAGAGGGAGGAAGGCCATGGCGGACGACGCCCATGATCCAAGAGCGCTGCGGGCTGCGATCGGGATTTCACACGCCGACGAACGGCGCATCGCCCAGGACCTCTCGCCCGCCATCGCCTGGCCGACCCTCATCCTGGCGGCGGCGCTGCCGACGACCTTGATCACGGTCATTATGCTGGGGCTGAATGGCGTGTGGCCCCTCTGGGCCTGTACGCCGATCCTGGCGGTCGTCTCCTACGCCCACTACACCCTGGTCCACGAGGCGATCCACGGCAACGTGGTCGCCAGCCCGCGCAGCGCCTACTGGATCAACACCCTGGTCGGCTGGATCGGCGCGCTCGGCATGGGGGCGGGCTGGCCGGCGCTCCAGCGCACCCACGTCCTGCATCATTCCCACACCAACACCGAGCGCGACCCCGACATCTTCGTGAAGGGAACCTTCCTCCAACTCCTGCGCAAATGGGCGGTGGGAACGCCGATGTCGCTGATCCCCATGGGCGCCATGCGGTTCATCAGCCCCCAGCGCTACCAGCGTATCGGAACCATCCTCAGCCCGTCCGAAATCGCCCAGGTCTCGGCCGTCACCCTGTTGACCCTGGCTCTGCTGGTCCTGGCGACCGCCACCGGCCACGTCCTCGATTGGCTGATGCTGTGGTTCCTGCCCACGCGCCTGGGCGTGCTGGCCCTCAACATCTTCTTCCAATGGCTGCCGCACCATCCGTTCGACCACACCGAACGCTACCTCAACACCCGCATCAGCCTCTGGCCGGGCGGTACGTTCCTGCTGCTCCAGCAGAACCTGCACCTGATGCACCACCTGTGGCCCAGCGTGCCGTTCTACAACTATGCGCGCCTGTTCCGCCGCCTTCGCCCGGTGCTGCAGGTCGAAGGCTCGCGCATCGAGGGCCTGATGGTCGGCCCCGGCCGCCGGACGATCGGCTGAACCGTCCCGGGTTAAGGCGCGCCGCTGGCCAGGGCGTCACGCACCACGGCCTGAAAGTCGAATACCGACATCTTCTGTCCCGAAACGCGCGTCGGCTTGCCGTCGCAGACCTTCATCAAGAGGTCGAAGTTCTCGTGGCCGGGCGAGACGTCCTGCCATTCGCCGGGCGTCTCCACCGCCCGCAAGGTGCGGCCGTCGGGCGAGACGAAGCGCCGGGCCAGGTCGCGCGTGCGGCCCATGCTGCAGGAGAAGTCGCGATAGGTCGCCACCATGGTCGCCCCGTCCATCGGATGGGCGACGATCAGATAGACCCAGGCGCTAGCGCCCTCGCCGGTGCGCTTGACGCTGCCCAGGTCGTAGACCAGCGCGCTCTGTCCCTTCTTGAAACTCACCGCCTCGAACGGCGCGGCATGGGCCGAGCCGGCGGCGGCCAGGGCGGCGATCCCCGCCACGATGAATCCGAGCGTCTTTCCCACAGCCCTTCTCCGAGCGAGCGTGGTCCCATGCGGGACAGTTAACGATCCTGTCCCCGCCCCGGTTCACGAACCACGCCAAGCGCTCACTCCAGAGCCCCTGACGGAAAACGCCGCCGGCCCATTCAGGCCGGCGGCGCATGCTCCGGTTTGCGTCCGTGGAGCGGGAAGTCGGATCAGGCGTAGGCCAGGGCCGCCGTCTGGCGGCGACGGCGCATGGCCGCGCCGGCCATGCCGAAGCCGGTGATCATCATCGCCCAGGTGGCCGGTTCCGGCACCGCCGAGGTGGTGGCGATGTTGTCGAACTCGAACGAGTTGCCGCTCGAAGCGAACTCGACCGACGTCACCTTCTGGCCGCCGAAGTCGTAGGTCATGCGCCGGCCGACCAGTTGGTCGCCATTGAAGGCGCCACCGGCCAGTTGCAAGCCGGTCAGAGTGTCCGAACCGCCGCCAGCATAGTGGAAAACGATCTGATTGAAGTCGTCCGGCGAGCCCATATAGATGCTGAGTTGGCTGATCAGCGGGGTGGTCAGCGTCATCTTGCCGCCACTCAGCACCGACGCATAATAGCTGCCCGTACCGGGGGGCGGCGCCGCCACGCCAGATTGCAGGCCGTCCGCGCCATTATAGCGGCCAGTTCCGGCGCCGGAGAAGGTCACGCTGTAGCCGCTGGCTTCCAGGCCGTCGAAGTCCCAGACCAGTTGCTGGCCCGAAGGCAGCGGCAGGTCGCCCCCGGTGAAGCTCACCGTCACGGCGGCCTGAGCCGCGCCGGCGGTGGTCAGGGCGAGAACAGCAGCGGCAGCGGCCGCCTTCAGTGCAGTCTTCATAAGCTTTACCCCTCCAAGCGTGGCCTTCCGGCCTCTGCGTCAAAATGAAACGTCCCGCCCCCAACGGGCCAGGTTCGCGTCTCACCAAGCAAGGACGGCGCCAATCCAGTCCGAAACAGCCTAGAGTCGTCGCCATGTCCCGCCTGCCGGCCATCTTCTGCGCCATCCTGGTCGCGGCCCTCGCCCTAGGCGCGGTACGCTTGCAGCGTCATCCTCCGGCCAAGGCTCGCCTCACTGCCTGGCCGATCACCGCCCACATGCCCGGCTTCGGCGACGGCGGCCTACTCGGCCCTTCCGAGATCGAGGATCTGACTGAATACGTGATCGCCCTGAACGGCGCGCCGCACGACGGCGCGGCCGCCGCCCGCGCCATTCCCCTGTTCCAGACCCACTGCGCGCTCTGTCACGGCCTGGGCGGCGAGGGCTCTGACCTGCTCGGCACGCCCGACCTCACCCGGGGCCAGTTCCGCAACATCCGCACGCCGCAAGACATCCGCCAGCAGATCTTGCGCGGCACGGACGGCCGCGGCCCGATACGCGAGAGCCGCGCCCGCACGCCGGCCGGCTGACGGCCAGAGCCCTTCGCGTCAGCGCCAGGCGAACACCGGCTGCTCCAGGTCCGCCACCCGGGTGATCCGCCCCGCCACCACTTCGCGCAACTGATAGACCAGCGCCGCGGTCGGGGCGTGGATGTGCTGGCCGCCGATGTCCAGCGAGATCAGCGGCCGCTCGCTCTCGGGAATGGTGTCGAACCACACCGCGCTCTCGGCGGCGATCCGGTCCAGCCGGATGCGGTGGACCGAGGCGACCTCGGCCGGATTGGGCGCCAGGGCGGCCGCCTCCTCGACCCAGGCCACCACCGGGGCGATGGCGTAGCCCGAGCGCGTCTCGTAATCGTCCAGCACGCCCAGCACCCCGCTGGGCGCAGCCGCCAGCCCCAGTTCCTCGTGCAGTTCGCGCAGCGCCGCTTCCTGCAGGGTCTCCCCGGGATCGCAGCGCCCGCCCGGCAGCGCCCACTGGCCGCCATGGGCGCGCAGGGTGGTCGCTCGCCGCGTCAGCAGGAAGGCCGTCTCGCCCGAGCCGTCCCCCGCATCGACCAGGGTGATCGCCACGGCCGCTCGCTTCAACTCCGCGCCCTCGTAGGCCAATCGCGGAAACGCCGCGCAGCGGGCGGCCAGCTCGGCGCGGAACGCCGGCGTGAACGGAAAGGACCCGCTCACGCGCCCGGCTGCAGCTTGTCGGCGGTCTTGGTCTCGAAATCGCTGGCCTCGTGCCGCTCGCGCAGTTGCGAGGACGGTTCGCCGTTGACCCGGTTGACCATCCGCCCGCGCTGCACGGCCGGGCGCTCGGCGATCAGGTCGGCCCACCGCTGCACGTGCGCATATTCGTTCACCGACAGGAACTCCCCGGACTCGTAGAGCAGCCCCTTGGCCAAGCCGCCGTACCAAGGCCAGATCGCCATGTCGGCCACGGTGTACTCGTCGCCCGCCATGTACTTGCTCTCGGCCAGCCGCCGGTTCAGCACGTCGAGCTGGCGCTTGGTCTCCATGGCGAAACGGTCGATGGCGTATTCGATCTTGGTCGGGGCGTAAGCGTAGAAGTGCCCGAACCCGCCGCCCAGATAGGGCGCGCTGCCCACCTGCCAGAACAGCCACGACAGCGTCTCGGCCCGCTGCGCCGGATCGGTCGGCAGGAACGCTCCGAACTTCTCGGCCAGGTGCACCAGGATCGCGCCCGACTCGAACACCCGGATCGGCTTGGGGCCGCTGCGGTCCATCAGGGCGGGGATCTTCGAGTTCGGATTGATGTCCACGAAACCGCTGCCGAACTGGTCGCCCGCCCCGATATTGATCAGCCAGGCGTCGTACTCGGCGCCCTCGTGCCCCAGGGCCAGCAGTTCCTCCAGCATCACCGTCGCCTTCACCCCGTTGGGCGTGCCCAGCGAATAGAGCTGCATCGGATGGCGGCCGACGGGCAGCTCCTTGTCATGGGTCGGCCCGGCGATGGGGCGGTTGATGTTGGCGAAGCGCCCGCCGCTCTCCTTGTTCCAGGTCCAGACCTTCGGGGGGACGTATTCGGCGGTCATGCGCGGCGCTCCTAGCTTGATGCCTTCAGTATGTAGGCGCGCCGCGGCCCTTGGCCAGCGCTCAGCGCCTTCGGCCTGGACGCCGCAGCCTCTCCCGTGCTGATTACCCCGCCAGCTCAAAGGGAGGCGCGCCATGGATTACAAGACCATCCGCTGGGAAGTCGAGGACCGCATCCTCACCCTCACCCTGAGCCGCCCCGACCAGCTCAACGCCTTTACGGTCGAGATGGCGAACGAACTGATCGACGCCTTTCGCCGCGCCAGCGAGGACGACGCGGTCGGCGCCGTGGTCGTCACCGGCGACGGCCGCGCCTTCTGCGCCGGCATGGACCTCTCGAGCTCCGGCAACGTCTTCGGCCTGGACGAGAGCCAGCGCCCCACCCTCGCCGACCTGGACGAGCGTTTCGAAGACCCGGCCATCGTCGATGGCGTGCGCGACACCGGCGGCCGGGTCACCCTGGCCATCTACGACTGCAAGAAGCCGGTGATCGCCGCCATCAACGGCGCTGCGGTCGGCATCGGCGCGACCATGACGCTGGCCATGGACATCCGCCTGGCCTCCGAAAAGGCCAAGATCGGCTTCGTGTTCGGCAGGCTGGGCATCGTGCCGGAAGCCTGTTCGAGTTGGTTCCTGCCCCGCCTGGTCGGCCCGCAACAGGCGCTGGAATGGGTGCTCTCGGCCGATATCTTCGACGCCGCCGAAGGCCAGCGCGGCGGCCTCATCCGCTCGGTCCACGCCCCCGACGACCTGCTGCCCGCCGCCTACGCCCTGGCCCGCAAGTTCATCGACGGCCGCTCGCCGGTCGCCGTCGCCCTGGCCCGCCAGATGATGCTGCGCAACGCCGCCCAGCCGCACCCGGTCGCCGCCCACCGCATCGACTCCCTGGCGATGTTCTACACCAGCCTCGGCGACGGCAAGGAAGGCGTCGCCGCCTTCCTCGAAAAGCGCGCCCCCGCCTTCACCGGCCGCGCCTCCGACATGCCGTTCTATCCGTGGGAGTAGGCGCCGGCGAACCACCGCCTCATCCCTGAGGAACGCCCTCGGCGAATTGCGGGTAGGCGGCGTTCGGGGCATACCAACTGGCCCCGTCCGAGCGCCAGATGTGCCACTGGCGTTCGACCGTGACGGGCGTCTCCAGGCATCCCAGCCGCAGCATCACCGTCCCTCGCCCCTCCCGCTCGGCGACCAGGTGCGAACCGCAGGCCGTGCAGAACCGCCTGATCTTGCCCGGCGAGGATTCGAACGCGCCCAGCGCCTCCTCGCCGCGGGTCCACCGGAAGCGGTCAGCCGGCACGGCGGCCAGGCTGGAAAACGCCGAGGCGTGCGTCTTGCGGCAGGTCTCGCAATGGCAATGGACGATGCTCTCGAGCTCAGCCTCGACCTCGTAGGCGACCCGACCGCAAAGACAGCTTCCGACCAGCACCGCGCCCTCCGCTAAACGTCGCCCGCCGAACCTATTGGAGTCGCCGCCCTCCGGCTATCGCCCGGCTACCCCTATGGCGAACGCCTCTCCTCGGCTGCAAGCAAGGCTTCGGCCCGCTCGCTCACGGCGGTGTTGATGAAATACATCCGCAGGAAGCCCTCCGTGACGCTGGTCGCAGCGATGTCCAGCCCTGCCTTTCTTGCAAAGCCCCCCGCATCCAGGGCCTGGTCCGATACGGTGAGGCCGGGCGCAAAGAAATCGTCCGCTACGCGATAGAACGGCGCCTTTTCCTCGGCAGGCGCGGCGCGCCAGGCCGTTTCGAGCGCTTCCTGTCCAATGCCGAACTGATGCGCCAGGTAGAATGCGGCCGCCGATCTGCGAAATGCGCTGGTGACGCTGCTCGCCAGGGCGAAGTCGCTCGGCTGGCTGGTCCGGCCCACGCACCTTTCGGCCGCCTCGGAAGCCGCCGACTGCAGGGCCGCCGGGGTTCCAGGCTTTCCCGCCAGCAGATTGACGATCGCCTCGCGCCGGACGTCCGCAGGAACGGCTGAGAAGATGCAGCCGCCGACGCCCTTCGGCGGCTTCAACTGCCTGAGGGCTGCTTCCCGCGCAGCCGGGTCGACGGCCGACGCCGGACCGACCGCCAGGCCAAGGAGCAACGCCGCCGCCATGAGAACCGCCCGGGACATCTTACGCCTCCGCAACCGCTCGCGAGAAGGTATGCTCCGCTTCCGCGGTTGTCGAACAGGTGGGCCACCTCATGGCGCGCACGAAAAGGCCCGCCCCCGTCGCCGGGAGCAGGCCTGAATTCCGTCGGGCTTGCGGCTTAGAGCGCCGCCAGGCCCGTGCGGCGACGCTGATTGCGCACCATCGTCCCGGCCGCGCCGAAGCCGATGATCATCATCGCCCAGGTGGCCGGCTCGGGCACGCCCGGCACGGTGCCGGTGATGTCCTTGTAGTAGCCGACCGTATGGTTGTCGCTTTCATAGCCGCCGACTTCCGGCGACTCGCGGAACACGATCTTGTCGAAGGTCGTACCGTCCGTTCCGAAGAAGTTGACGAACACATAGGGCTGAGCGCCGTTCTCGCCCTGGTTCGGCGCGTCCGGCTTGCCCAGATAGTCGCTATAGTCCGACCGCGCCTGGAGCGCCGTAAGCACGGTCTGCTGGCTGAAGGTGAAGATCTTGGTCGCGCCGGACCACAGCTCCAGCACGTTGCCGCCATCCAGGGCCGGCAGATAGTAGCCGAAATAGGTGACGCCCGCGCCGGGATCCTGGAGATTATTCAGCGACAGAGAATAACCGGTCTGGTCGAAGGTCACAGCGTAGTTGCTGCCGCCTTCACCGCCATAGTTGTCTTGCTTCTTGATCTCGATTTCTTTGCTGTACGTGCCCTCAATGACGCCGTTGTCGCCAAAGGTGCTCGTAAACCCGCCAGTCCCGAGCGCACGCGAGTTGAACGTCTCCACGCCGCTGCCGCCGCTGAAGGCGGCAGTGGTGTTGGTGACCTTGGGAGCCTCATAGGTGACGGTCACGCCAGCCTGAGCGCTTCCGGCCATCAGGGCCGCTGCGGCGACGCCGGCCGCGAGAAAACCGAGCTTCATGCTATCCTCAATCGGTGGGGCGCGGCTGTCCGCGCTCATGGAACGCAGTTACCCAATCCTTACTGCGAGGGTCCACGAGATTCATTGCTCAGGGGAAATTTGTTACAGTCCCGGCGTGGAAGCCGGCACATTCACCCGAAAATCGCCGCTTTCGCCGCGAAATGGTCATGGCTGAGCCATTGCAAAGGCGCTTTCGCCTCCCAATCTAATCCTCGACAGCGAGAGAACGCCGGTTCCCCCCGCCGGCTTCGCGTCATAGAGAACGCCCGCGCCCCTTCCCCCACCCCAGGCGCGGGCGTTGTTCGTTTCGGGCGGAGCATTCCCATGACAGACGCGGCCACTGCGGCGCAGCCCCTCAAGATCGACTTCGTCTCCGACGTCGTCTGCCCCTGGTGCGTGATCGGCCTGCGCGGGCTGGAAGCGGCCCTGGTCCGGCTCGACGGCGAGGTCCGGGCGCAGATCGCCTTCCACCCCTTCGAGCTGAACCCCGACATGCCGCCCGAGGGCCAGAACATCGTCGAGCACGTCGGCCAGAAGTACGGCGCCTCGCCCCAGCAGTCGGCCGCCAACCGCGCGGCGATCAAGGCCCGCGCCGCCGAACTCGGCTTCACCATGACCGGCACGGACCAGAGCCGCATCTACAACACCTTCGACGCCCACCGCCTGTTGCACTGGGCCGGACTGCAAGGCCCCGCCGCCCAGGCCGCCCTGAAGCACGCGCTCTTCACCGCCTATTTCACCAACGGCGCCAATCCGTCCGCCCCGGACGTCCTGGCCGCCGCCGTCCAGACCGCCGGCCTCGACCTGGCGCAGGCGAAAGACGTGATCGCTTCGGGCCGCTACGCCGAGGAGGTCCGCGCCGCCGAGCACCACTGGCGCACGAACGGGATCAGCGCCGTCCCCGCCGTCATCGTCAACGACCGCTACCTGATCTCCGGCGGCCAGCCCCCCGAAGCCTTCGAACGCGCCCTGCGCACCATCGCCGCGGAAGCCGCGGCCGGCTGAGGCCGGCGCCGCCTCTCCATCCCGCCGGAAGTCGACCACGGAGATCGGCCTTGGAGATCGAGATCAGAAAAGCCGCCGCCAGCGATACGGCCGCCATCCGTGAGCTGACGCGCGCGGCCTACCTCAAGTGGGTTCCGATCACGGGACGCGAACCGGCGCCCATGACGGCCGACTACGACGCCGCCGTCCGCAACCATCGCTTCGACCTGCTCCTCGTCGCCGGGACATTGGCCGCGCTCATCGAGCTGGTGGACGAGGGAGACCAACTTCTCGTCGAGAACCTCGCCGTCGCACCGGCCTGGCAGGGCCACGGTTTCGGCTCACGCCTGATGGCCCTGGCTGAAGACGTCGCCCGCGACCTGGGGCGCCCGCGCCTGCGCTTGTTCACGAACAAGCTCTGGTCGGCCAATATCCGTCTCTACCAGCGCCTCGGCTATCGCATCGACGGCGAAGCGCCTATCGACCGCGGCATGTTCCGCGTGGACATGAGCAAGGATCTGTAGGGAGCGACCAGCTTCGCCGCGCGGCGCGCATTGCCAGGGTCGGCTAGCGCTCCCATGTCCATCGGATGGAAGAGGTTACTGAGCTGGATAGAGAACCGACGCAGCCTGCTCTGCGCGCCGAGTTGTTCGTTCATGACGTCGGGCGTTCAAAGGCCTTTTATCAGGATGTCCTCGGCTTCGAAATTCTACGCGAGGGTCCCGGCGGCTACGTCGCCATCGGCCGCAAAGGCGCGGTCCTCGGCCTCAGCGCGGCATCCGGCCTTCCAGCCGACCACCCGGCTCGCGCCCGACCGGGTCATGGGGTCGGGCTCGGCGTCGAACTGGTTGTGGAAGCGGACGACATTGCGGCCGCCTATGCCCGCGCGATCTCCAGCGGACAAACGAACATCACCGCACTCGTCGATCAACCTTGGGGACTGACCGATTTCCGCGTCTCGGACCCCGACGGCTACTATGTTCGGATCACAAGTCGATCCACGTCGCCTTAGCGCCTGATCCGTTTCGACTTTCCCCGCATTCGCTTCGGCGGAAAATGCTCCGCCACAACCGCCCTGCCTGCCGAGAGGCGGCCTGGGTCCCGGCCTCCGCCGGGATGAGCGGAGGGGATTGGAACGCTGAAGGCGCCTCGCACGACACCTCCGCCCCCCAGCCCTCTTGGCGGCCTTCGCGTCCCTCTGGCGCCTTCAGCGCGCTTCGATGCAGGCCCCTACGCCTGATAATTCAGGATAGGCGCCAGCCACCGCTCGGCCGTCTTCAGGTCCCAGCCCTTGCGGCGCGCATAATCCTCGACCTGGTCCTTCTCGATCCGGCCGACGCCGAAATAATAGGCCTCGGGGTGCGAGAAATAGAGCCCTGAAACCGAGGCCGGCGGGCTCATGGCGAAGCTTTCGGTCAGTTCGATCCCCGCTGCAGCCGTGGCGTCCAGCAGCTTGAAAAGGGTGGCTTTTTCCGTGTGGTCGGGCTGGGCCGGATAGCCTGGCGCCGGACGCACGCCGCGGTATTTCTCCGCGATCAGCGCATCGATGTCGAACGGCTCGTCCGGCGCATAGCCCCAAAGCTCGGTTCGCACCTTGCGGTGCAGCGCCTCGGCGAAAGCCTCGGCGAGCCGGTCGGCGAGCGCGGTGGAAAGGATCGCCGAATAGTCGTCGCCCGCCGCCTTGAACTTCTGAGCGACCTCCAGTTCGCCGTGGCCGGCGGTGACGGCGAACCCGCCGATCCAGTCGGGCCGGCCGCCAACCGGGGCGATGAAGTCGGCCAGCGCCACATTGGCCCGGCCGCCGTCCTCGCGGCTCTTGTCCTTGGGCATCTGCTGGCGAAGGCTGTGCAGGCGGGCAAGCTCGGTCGTGCGGCTTTCGTCGGCATAGACGACCACGTCGTCGCCGTCCCGGGCGGCGGGCCAGAAGCCGACCACGCCGCTGGCCTTGTACCACTTCTCGGCGATGATCGTCTCCAGCATGGCGGTGGCGTCGCGATAGAGGTCGCGCGCGGCCTCGCCCACCACGTCGTCCTCCAGGATCTGCGGGAAACGGCCGACCAGCTCCCAGGAGGCGAAGAACGGCGACCAGTCGATGTGCCGGGCCAGGTCGCCAAGGTCGTAGTCGACGAAGGCGCGCGTGCCCAGGAAGCTCGGCTGGGGCGGCGCATAGGCGTCGAAGTCGGCGCGCAGGGCGTTCTCGCGCGCCTCGGCCAGGCTGGCGCGGGCGCGATTGCCCTGGCCGCGCGCATACTGCTCGCGCACGCGGGCGTATTCGGCGCGGGTCTCGGCGGTCACCCGCGGCCCTTCGGTCTGCGACAACAGGTTGGAGACCACGCCCACCGCGCGGCTGGCGTCCAGCACATAGGTCGTGGAGCCGGCCTTGTAGGCGGGCTCGATCTTCACCGCCGTATGGGTCTTGCTGGTGGTGGCGCCGCCGATCAGCAGCGGGATGTCGAACCCGCGCCGCTCCATCTCCGAGGCGACATAGACCATCTCGTCCAGGCTGGGCGTGATCAGGCCCGACAGGCCGACGATATCGACATCGTGCGCCTTGGCCTCGTCCAGGATGCGGTCGGCCGGGACCATCACCCCCAGGTCGATGACCTCGTAGTTGTTGCACTGCAGGACCACGCCGACGATGTTCTTGCCGATGTCGTGGACGTCGCCCTTCACCGTGGCCATCAGGATCTTGCCAGCCGCCTCGCGGCCCCCGCCCTGCTTCTCGGCCTCCATGAACGGCATCAGATAGGCGACGGCCTGCTTCATGACCCGCGCCGACTTCACCACCTGCGGCAGGAACATCTTGCCCGCGCCGAACAGGTCGCCGACCACGTTCATCCCGTCCATCAGCGGGCCTTCGATGACGTGCAGCGGGCGCTGAGCGGCCAAGCGGGCTTCCTCGGTGTCGGCCTCGATATAGTCGGTGATGCCGTGGACCAGGGCGTGGGACAGGCGCGCGGTGACGCTCCCCTCGCGCCAGGCCAGGTCGACCTGCTTGGCCGCGCCCTTCTGGCCCTTGTACTTCGGCGCCAAGTCGACCAGCCGCTCGGTGTTGGAGACATTGGTCCGCTGCGGCCGGTTGAGGATCACGTCCTCGACCGCCTGGCGCAGTTCCGGGTCGATCTCGTCATAGACCGGCAGGTCGCCGGCGTTGACGATCCCCATGTCCATGCCCGCGGCGATGGCGTGATAGAGGAAGACCGAGTGGATGGCCCGGCGGACCGGCTCATTGCCGCGGAAGCTGAACGAGACGTTGGAGACCCCGCCCGAGACGCGGGCGTAGGGCAGGTTCTGCTTGATGCGCCGCGTCCCCTCGATGAAGTCGACGGCGTAGTTGTCGTGCTCCTCGATCCCCGTCGCCACGGCGAAGATGTTGGGGTCGAAGATGATGTCTTCCGGCGGAAAGCCGACCTTCTCGGTCAGCACCTTGTAGGCGCGCTCGCAGATCTCGTACTTGCGCTCGGCGGTGTCGGCCTGACCGACCTCGTCGAAGGCCATGACCACCACGGCCGCGCCATAGCGCAGGCAGGCCGTCGCCTGTTCGATGAACTTGGCCTCGCCTTCCTTCATCGAGATCGAGTTGACGATGCACTTGCCCTGCACGCAGCGCAGGCCCGCCTCGATCACCTCCCACTTCGAGGAGTCGACCATCACCGGCACGCGGGCGATGTCCGGTTCGGCCGCCAGCAGGTTGAGGAAGGTCCGCATGGCGACGACCGAATCCAGCAGGCCCTCGTCCATATTGACGTCGATGACCTGGGCGCCGGCCTCCACCTGCTGGCGCGCCACCGACAGGGCGGCGGCGTAGTCGCCCTCGACGATCAGCTTCTTGAACTTGGCCGAGCCGGTGACGTTGGTCCGTTCGCCGACATTGATGAAGGTGGGGCGCATATTCGAT
>NZ_JAYRST010000035.1:0-33421 GCF_041920015.1 Phenylobacterium sp. | reverse complement strand
CTTCCAGAGCCGGTGCACGCCCGCGCTCATCAGGTCGTTCATCAGGTCGTAGCGGCTGGCGACGCTGTCGAAGACCCCGCGCACGAGGCCCGCCTTCTCGGAAGCGTCGACGTCGCGGAAGCCGAAGGTGGCGGAAGGTCCGGTCATGGACGAGGGTCTTAGCCCGCCCCGCCCTGACGCGCCAGCGGGCGGGTTGTCCCCGCGCCCCCGAAATGCCACTTCAGCGCCATGCCCGAACTTCCCGAGGTCGAAACTGTCCGGCGCGGCTTGCAGCCGGTGCTCGAGGGCGCGCGCCTGTCGCGTGTCGAGGCTCGTCGCGCGGACCTGCGCTTTCCGTTCCCCGAAGGCTTCGTCCAGCGGCTGACCGGCGCGCGGATCGAGGCGCTGGAGCGGCGGGCCAAGTACCTGATGGCGCGGCTGGACCGCGGCGAGACCCTGGTGATGCACCTCGGCATGAGCGGCCGCTTCGAAATCGCCAGGCCGGAAGGCGAAGAGCGGCCCGGCCAGTTCCACTACGCCGCCGACCCCGACCCCCGGCACGCCCATGTGGTGTTCGAGACCGACGGCGGCGGGCGCGTCACCTATTACGACCCGCGCCGCTTCGGCTACATGGACCTGATCGAGACCAGCGCCATCGCCCGCCACCCCTGGTTCGCGGGGCTGGGCCCCGAGCCGCTGTCGGACGCCTTCGATGCGGCGCGGCTGGAGACGGCCTTCGCCGGGCGCAAGCAGGGGCCCAAGACCCTGCTGCTGGACCAGCGGGTCGTGGCGGGGCTGGGCAATATCTATGTCTGCGAGGCGCTGAACCGCGCGAGGATTTCGCCCTTCGCACCGGCCGGATCGATCGAGGCCTCGCGGCTGGCGCCCCTGGCCGGCGTGGTCCGCGAGGTGCTGGAGGAGGCCATCGAGGCCGGCGGCTCCAGCCTGAAGGACTATGCGGCCGCCGATGGCGCGCTGGGCTACTTCCAGCACCGCTTCCGCGCCTACGACCGCGAGGGCGAGGCCTGCTGGAATCCCGGCTGCGGCGGGACCATCGCGCGTGAGGTGCAGGCCGGGCGCTCCACCTTCTATTGTCCCAGGTGCCAAACGTGAGGCCGGCCATGATGAAACGCATGCTCGGGGCCTTCGCCGGCCTCGTCCTCGCCGGCTGCGCGGCCCAGGAGGCGAGCGCCCGGCCGCCGATGTGGGTGGTGCGCGACGCCGATTCCGAGCTGGTGCTGTTCGGCTCGGTCCACGTGCTGCCGCCGGGGCTGGACTGGAAGCCCGCCGGGCTGGACGCCGCCATCGCCGGGGCCGAGGATCTGTGGTTCGAACTGCCGATCGACCCTGCCTCCGAGGCCAAGGTCTCTCAACTCGCCGCCGCCCGCGGCATGCTGCCGCCCGACCGGTCGCTGTCGAAGATGCTCTCCGCGGACGGCGCGCAGCGGCTGGAGAAGGTCGCCGCCGAGCTCGGCGTCTCCATGGCGATCCTCGACCGGCTGGAGCCCTGGTTCGCCGAGGTCGCCCTGGCCGGGGCGAACTTCATGAAATCGGGCGCCGACGCGGACGCCGGCGTGGAGAAGAGCCTGGCCGCCGCCGCGCCCGCCAGCGCCGCGCGCAAGGCCTTCGAGAGCCCCGAGGAACAGATCGCCATCTTCGACGCCGCGCCCTTGCCCGAGCAGATCGCCTCGCTGGAGGAATCCCTGCGCGAGCTGGAGCGCAATCCGCGCGCCTATGACGACCTGGTCGCGGTCTGGATGGCCGGCGACCTGAAGGCGCTGGACGAGGACGTCCTGGGCCCGCTCCGCCAGGCCGCGCCGGGCCTCTACCAGCGGCTGGTGACCGAGCGCAATACGCGCTGGATCAAGGCGATCCGCGCGCGCCTGGACGGCTCGGGCCGGACGGTGATGGTGGTCGGGGTCGGCCATCTGGTCGGCGCCGACGGCCTGCCGACCCGCCTGCGGGCGCTTGGCTACGAGGTCGAAGGGCCTTAAGGCCGTTTCCGGCATTCGAAGGAGCCGGCCATGAGCTACGAGACCCTGATCGTCGAGACGAACGACGGCGTGACCCTGGTCCGCCTCAACCGGCCCGAGGCGCTCAATGCGCTCAACAGCCAGCTCCTCGGCGAACTCTCCGCCGCCCTGGACGCCGCCGAGGCTGACGAGGCGGTGCGCTGCGTGGTCCTCACCGGGTCCGAGCGCGCCTTCGCGGCCGGCGCCGACATCAAGGAGATGTCGACCAAGACCTATGCGGAGATGTTCAAGCAGGACTTCTTCGGCGCCAGCGCCCGGCGCATCGAGCAGTTCCGCAAGCCGATCGTCGCCGCCGTCGCCGGCTACGCCCTGGGCGGCGGTTGCGAACTGGCCATGCTCTGCGACTTCATCATCGCCGCCGAGACCGCCAAGTTCGGCCAGCCGGAGATCAACCTGGGCGTCGCCCCCGGCATCGGCGGCACCCAGCGCCTGACCCGCTTCGTCGGCAAGTCCAAGGCCATGGAGATGATCCTGACCGGCCGGATGATGGACGCCGCGGAGGCCGAGCGCGCCGGCCTGGTCAGCCGCGTCGTTCCCGCCGACAAGCTGGTGGAGGAGGCCCTGGCCGCCGCCGCCAAGATCGCGGGCCAGTCGCCGCTGGCGGTGATGATGAACAAGGAGCTGGTCGAGACCGCCTACGAGACCACTCTGTCGACCGGCGTGGCCGTCGAGCGCCGCCTGTTCCACTCTCTCTTCGCCTTCGACGACCAGACGGAGGGCATGGCCGCCTTCGTCGAGAAGCGCAAACCCGACTTCAAGGGCTCGTAGAGCGTGACAGCTTCAAGTGGAAGCCGGTTGAAGCGACCGTCACGCGCCAAGGAAAATCTCCCATGCGGCTGATCGCCTTCGGCGACTCCATGGTCGCCGGGGCCGGCGACCCCGATCACCTCGGCTGGATCGGCCGGGCGCTGGCTGGGCGGCGTTCGATCACCCTCTATAACCTCGGGGTCCGGCGCGAGACCTCCGCCGACATCGCCGCGCGCTGGCGGGCCGAGGCGACGCCGCGGCTCACCGACCAGGAGCCGATGCGCATCGTCTTCTCGTTCGGCGCCAACGACTGCCACCTGGAGAACGGCGCCCCGCGCGTTTCGCAGGCCGGGACGCTGAAGAACGCGCAGGGAATGCTGACGCAGGCCGGCGCCCATTGCCCGGTCCTGCTGGTCGGGCCTCCGCCGGTGGTCGATCCGGGCGTCTGCGCGCGCGTCGAGGTTCTGAACGACCACCTCAAGGCCCTGGCCGGGCGGCTGAAGGTCCCGTTCATCGACGTCTTCCAGCCCCTGGCGGCCGACGGCCTGTGGCGTGAGGAAGCCGCCGCCTGGGACGGCGCCCACCCCGGCGCGGGCGGCTATCAGCGCATGGCCGACCTGGTCGGCGCCCATCCGGCCTGGCGTGCGTTCACGCTTCTCGATTAAAGCGCCCACAGCGCATTGACCCGGGAAGCGCTCTCCCGTATATCCGCGCCTCCAATTTGCCCGCCCGGGCTCGGCTCGGGCGCGATCCGTATTGAGAGCTGACACATGGCCAACACGCCCGGCGCCAAGAAGGCGGTCCGCAAGATCGCCCGCCGTACCGAAGTCAACAAAGCCCGCCGCTCGCGCGTGCGCACCTATCTGCGCAAGTTCGAGGAAGCGGTCGCTGCGGGCGACGCCGGCGCCGCCAAGGCCGCCTTCGTCGAAGCCCAGTCGGAACTGATGCGCGCCGTCACCAAGGGCGTGGTTCACAAGAACACCGGCTCGCGCAAGGTGTCGCGCCTGGCCGCCCAGCTCAAGAAGATGGCTGCCGCCTGAGGTAGAACGGCCAGGCTTCAAGCTTGGCCGCCAACCTGCCTGAAAATACGGATTTGAGACGCACCCGCGGGTTGAAAGACCCGCGGGCGTTTTTGTTTTTGGGCCCCGCCAAAGCGGCGCCATGCGACCGATTCTCTCAGTTAACGGAACGCCAAAATCCAGATTCCCTTACCCTGCGCGGGCTGGATTTGAGTCAACGAAAATATCCGCTGGAGCGGCGAAGAATCACCGTTGACCCTCAGGTCGCCCCGACTAGGGTGACAGCTCTTACAGACGACCTTCCATCTGATTACGGATGATAGAGGCGACGGCGGGGGCAATGCGTTCGCCGACTAAGGCTTTGTGTTTGTTGAACAAAGTACGTCTGGTGCGGGGGCGCTTGGACGGATGACGACAAAAGAGGTTGGAATGATGGCCGCTGGGGGCGTTGCGAATTCTGTTGTCGACATGCAGGCGGCGACCATCTGGTCGAAGACCTGCTCGACGCTGAAACGCGAGCTCGGGGAAGCCACCTTCGGGTCCTGGCTGGGCCAGGCCGTCCTGCGCGAGCGCGGGGACGAACTTTGCCTGGTCGCGGCCACCGGCATGGCCCGCGACTGGATCCGCCGCCACGCCTGGCGCCGCATCGGCGAACTCTGGACCCAGAACGACCCGATGGGCCGCAGCCTCGACTTGAAGTCGCGCAGCGAATTCGACGCCGATCCCGCCGCCACCGCCCCAGCCGCCCCCGTCGTGCTCAAGCCCGAGGTGGTGGAGATCGAGGTTCCGGTCGCGTCCGCCCCGACCGCCGCCCGCGCCGGGCGCCAGCAAGGCCTGCAGGACCGCTTCTCGTTCGAGACCTTCGTCGCCGGCCCGGCCAACGAATTCGCCTTCGCCGTGGCGCGCCGCGTCGCCGCCTGGGCCGACGGCCACTTCAACCCGGTGATCTTCCACGGCCCCTACGGCTTCGGAAAGACCCACCTGCTGAACGCCCTGGCCTGGGAGGCCATGCAGTCGGCCCCGGACAAGCGCGTGGTCTATATCACCGCCGAGCGCTTCACCTCGACCTTCGTCAAGGCGGTGCAGGACCGCCAGACCGCCGCCTTCAAGGACGAGCTGCGCAACGCCGACCTGCTGCTGATCGACGACGTGCAGTTCGTGGCCGGCAAGGCCTCCACCCAGGAAGAGCTGTTCCACACCCTGCTGGCCCTGGTCGAGGACGGCCGCCGCGTGGTGATGACCGCCGACCGCTCGCCCGCCGAGCTGCAGGAGATGGAGCCGCGCCTGCGCAGCCACCTCCAGGCGGGCCTGGTCTGCGGCATCGAGCCGGCCGACCGCACCCTTCGCCTCGGCATCCTGGAGCGCAAGCTCGCCACCCTGGCCGCCCAGGGCAAGTTCGTCCCCTCGGCCCGGGCCGAGGTGCTTCAGTTCCTGGCCGACCGCTTCACCGACAGCGTGCGCGAGCTGGAAGGCGCCCTCAACACCCTGGTCGCCCGGGTCGGCGGCGAGATCTCCCGCATGACCCTGGACGAGGCTCAGGCCATCCTGCGCCCGAACCTGGCCTGCACCGAGCGCCGGGTCACCGTCGACCAGATCCAGAAGACCGTCGCCGAGCACTATCAGCTCAAGCAGGCCGACCTGATCTCCGAGCGCCGCGCCCGCGTGGTCGCCCGCCCGCGCCAGGTCGCCATGTGGCTGGCCAAGCAGATCACCACCCGTTCCCTGCCCGACATCGGCCGCCGCTTCGGGGGCCGCGACCACACCACCGTCCTGCACGCCGTCCGCCGTATCGACGCGCTGAAGGTCGAAGACCCGATGATCGCCCGCGACCTCGACGTCCTGCTGCGCAAGCTGCGCGGATAGGGTTTTTCCTAGCTCGGAAAGCCATCGCGCCTCGGCGTCATCCCGGTTTGCGAAGCAAGACCGGGACCCATGAACCTCGATGGTTCAGAACCTGATCTGACAGGGGAAATCCTGCAAGATCAGGTGCTCGTTGATCTCGGACAAGCGCTACGCGCTTTCCGGGAAGACATGGAAGCGTGCGTTCACCGACAGCGCCTGAAGGGCTTCGGAAAAGCGAAACGCCCTACCGCTTCTTCAGGCTGCCCAGGACGCCGCGCATCAATTCGCGGGCGATGGTGCTGCCGGCCTGGCGCAGCAGCGACTTGGTGAAGGCCTCGCCCATCGACTGGCGGCTGGACGCACGCGCCCGCGGCTGGGCGGCGCGCGCGGCCGGACGGCTGGCGGGCTCGGCCTCTGCGGCCGCTTCGCGCGCGGCCGCAGCCGCCGCGCTGTCGGCCCGGGCCTTCAGCATCTCGAAGGCGCTCTCGCGGTCCTTGACCGTATCGTAGAGGCCCCGCACCGGGCTCTGGCCCATGATCGCCGTCCGCTCGGCCTGGGTGATCGGCCCCAGGCGCGAAACCGGCGGGCGGACCAGGGTCTTCTGGACCACGGTCGGCGCGCCCTTCTCGTCCAACACGCTGACCAGCGCTTCGCCGACGCCCAACCCCTGGATCGCCTCGGCCGTATCGAAGGCCGGATTGGCGCGGAACGAGTTGGAGGCCGCTTTCAGCCCCTTCTGCTCGGTCGGGGTATAGGCGCGCAGGGCGTGCTGGATGCGGTTGCCGAGCTGGCCCAGCACCGTCTCGGGAATGTCGGCCGGGTTCTGGGTGACGAAATAGACGCCCACCCCCTTGGAGCGGATCAGCCGCACCACCTGCTCGACCTTTTCCAGCAGCGGCTTGGGCGCGTCGCGGAACAGCAGGTGCGCCTCGTCGAAGAAGAAGGCCAGGCGCGGCTTGTCCGGATCGCCCACCTCGGGCAGCTCCTCGAACAGCTCGCTCATCAGCCAGAGCAGGAAGGTCGCATAGAGCCGCGGGCTGGCGATCAGCTTGTCGGCGGCCAGGATGTTCACATAGCCGCGCCCCGAGCCGTCGGTCCGCATCAGGTCGGAAAGCTGCAAGGCCGGCTCGCCGAAGAACCCCGCCGCCCCCTGGTCCTCCAGCACCAGCAGCTTGCGCTGGATGGTCGCGACCGTGGCCGGTGAGACATTGCCATACTTGGCTCCCAGCGCCTTGGCGTTCTCCGAGGCGTAGGTCAGGGCCGCCTGCAGGTCCTTCAGGTCCAGCAACAGCAGGCCCTCTTCGTCGGCGGCGCGGAACACCACCGTCAGCACGCCCTCCTGCACGTCGTTCAGGTCGAGCATGCGCGAGATCAGCAGCGGCCCCATCTCCGACACGGTCGCCCGGATCGGATGGCCCTGCTGGCCGAACAGGTCCCAGAACACCACCGGAGCGGCCTGCGGATCGAGCGTCAGCCCCATCAGCTTGGCCCGCTCCTCGAACTTCGGATTGGGCGTGCCTGGCGCGGCCACGCCGCAGAGGTCGCCCTTCACGTCGGCGGCGAACACCGGCACCCCGGCGTCGGAAAGGCCCTGGGCCAGGATCTGGAGCGTGACGGTCTTGCCCGTGCCGGTCGCCCCGGCCACCAGCCCATGCCGGTTGGCCCGGTTGAGCAGCAGGTTCTCAAGGTGATCCGAATAACCGATCAGGACGCCGTCGGACATGGAATGCTCCGCAATTTCGCTGCCGCGAAGCTAACCGCCCGGCGGCGCGAGCGCGAGCGTCGTTTCAAAGCTTGATCGCCGGCCAGGCGCCGCTGGGTCAAGCCGCCGCCCGAACGCCGATCACGAAAGCCCATTGCCGAATTTTCTTCGGTGGCGATGCGGTTCTGCCGCAGTTCTGCGTCTTAAGGGCACAGACACTCCCCATCCTCGCCGAATGAGGATAGGGATGGTCGAAATTGACGCGGCGCGTCCCGACCTCGACAGTCGGCCAGGACCCGCCACTTCAAAAAGAACCCATGCCCGCGCCAGCCCCAGAGTCCCACACCGTCCGCGTTTCACTCGTCATCCTGGCGGTGATCGCCGCCGGGGCCGCGCTCTACTGGCTGCGCGGCATCCTAACCCCCCTGGCCCTGGCGGTGTTCCTGGCGGTGATGATCGACGGCTTCGCCCGCGTGCTGCGCTCGCGCCTGCCGGTCATCAGCGAGAAGGCGGCCCTGGCCCTGGCCATCGTGCTGTCCGTGGTGCTGTTCGGCGTCTCGGGCCTGGTCATCGCCGACAACGCCAGCACCTTCGTCAGCCAACTGGTCGCCTACACCCCGCGACTCAACAACCTGATCGCCCAGGTCGCCGGCCTGTTCGGCGTGGAGGTGCCGCCGACCGTCAGCGACCTCTTCGCCCAGCTCAATGTCAGCGCCTATCTGGGCGACTTCGCCAAGGGCCTCCAGGGCTTCGCCTCCGACGCCTTCTTCATCCTGATCTATCTCGGCTTCATCATCGCCTCGCGCAGCGGGTTCCAGCGCAAGGTGGTCGGACTGTTTCCGCACCAGGCCGAGCGCAAGGAAGCCCTCGCCGCCTTCCGCCGCATCCGCGACGGGGTGGAACGCTACCTGTGGGTCCAGACGGTCACCGGCCTGATGATCGCGGTCGCCTCATGGATCGCCATGGTCGCGGTCGGCTTGGACAACGCCGTCTTCTGGGCCTTCCTGATCTTCATCGCCTCCTACATCCCGGTGATCGGCGGGGCGGTCGGCATCCTGGCGCCGCCGATCTTCGCCCTGATCCAGTGCGAGACCTTCTGGCCAGCGGTGATCCTGCTGGGCGTGCTCCAGGCGATCCAGTTCGTGGTCGGCAACATCGTCCTGCCGCGGATGCAGGGCGACAGCCTGAACATGGATCCCGTGGTGGTGCTGCTCAGCCTGGCCTTCTGGGGCATGATCTGGGGGATGACGGGCATGTTCCTGTCCACGCCCCTGACCGTCATGGCCATGGTCATCCTGGCCCAGTTCGACGGCTCGCGCTGGCTGGCGGTGCTGCTGTCGGCCGACGGCCAGCCCGAAAAATTGCGCGATCACGCCGCCGGCTCTCCCGACGAACCGCCGAAGCCCGCGCCCCGTTCCTCCCCGTCACGCAAGCGTGAACCCAAAGACTGAAACCCAAGGCCTTCAACTTGTCCGTCCAATCCCTATCTAGAGTTCATTCGGGCGCACCCCGAAGCCAAGGCGGTCCAGGCGAAAGCCCCCGCCATTGCGAGCCCCGAGCGCTCTGCCTGTCCCCCCCGGGTGGAGCTAAGCGCCGCCGGACTCTCTCCTCCGGCGGCGCCCTCGCGACCAAGGGGATTTTCCAATGAGCAAGCGACCCCGGCTGACCACGGCCCAGCGCAACCTCGTGACGGCCTTCACCGGCCTGGCGGGCGAGGCCCCCAGCGCCCAGGCCTTCGTCCTCCAGGCGGCGGAAGACGCAGCCCCCGACGAACTTCCCGAACTTTCCAGCCAGGCGCTGGGCGCGCTGCTGGCCGACTTCTGGGCCTTCGCCGCGGTCCGCAAGGGCGAGGCTCCCGTGCTGCGCCTGGCGCCTGTCGAGGGCGCGCCGGGCCTGGAGCGGCTGGAGATCCTGCAGGACGACGCCCCATTCCTGGTCGACAGCGTGATGGGCGAGATCGCCGACCAGGGGCTGTCGGTCCGGGCCATGTTCCACCCGGTCGTCGCGGTGGCCCGCGACCGCAAGGGCGCGCGCGTGGAGGAAGGCGAGACCCGCCGGGAGTCGATGATCCAGGTCGTCCTGGAGCGCGTCGGCGCCGACCGCGAAAAGGCGTTGATCGAGGGCGTGAAGGCCGCTCTCGCCGACGTCGGCGCGGCGGTGGACGACTTCCCGGCCATGCTGGCCCTGATGGCCCGCACCATCGAGGAGCTGGAGACCGCGCCGGGCGTACGCGCCGAAGACCTGGAGTTCCTGCGCTGGCTGCACGACGAGCATTTCGTCTATCTCGGCGCGCGCATCTACGAATATCCGCGCCTGGAGGATGGCGGCTACGCCCAGGAAGAGCCGCTGTTCCAGCCGCAGGACGGCCTGGGCGTGCTGCGCGATCCGGCCCGCACCGTGCTGCGCCGCACCTCCGAGCCAGCGATCCTCACCGCCCAGATCGCCGCCAGCCTGACGGCCCAGCCGGTGACGGTGGCCAAGTCCAACCTGCGCTCGCGCGTCCACCGCCGCGGCTACATGGACTATGTGGGAGTCAAGCGGTACGGCGCCGACGGCAAGCCCTCCGGCGAGATCCGCTTCGTCGGCCTCTTCACCGCCGAGGCCTATGACGAACCGGCCCATGAGGTGCCGCTGATCCGCGCCAAGGTCGCCCGCGTGCTGGAGCGCGCCGGCAAGGCGCCGGGCAGCCACAACGAAAAGCGGCTGCGCAACATCCTGGAGACCTATCCGCGCGACGAGCTGTTCCAGGCCTCGGAAGACGACCTGCTGGCCGCCGCCCTCGGCGTCCTCCACCTCTACGACCGGCCGCGCGTGCGGCTGTTCGAGCGGCGCGATCCGTTCGACCGCTTCGTCTCGGTGCTGATGTTCGTGCCGCGGGACCGCTACGATTCCGACCTGCGCCAGCGCGCCGGCGAGATCCTGGCCGAGTCCTATGGCGGCCGCGTCTCGGCCTATTACCCTTCGTTCTCCGACAGCCCCCTGGCGCGGGTGCACTTCATCATCGGCGTCCAGCCCGGCCAGCACCTGCAGCCGAGCCTGAAGGCGATCGAGGCCCAGATCACCACCGCCGCCCGCACCTGGGAAGACCGCTTCGCCGCCGCCGTGCGCGCATCCGGCCGCGCCACCGCCGAGGTGGCCGACCTGGTCGCCCGCTACGGCCAGGCCTTCACCGCCGGCTATCGCGAACGCTACGACGCCGCCGAGGCCCTGGCCGACATCGCCGTGCTGGAGAGCCTGAAGGAGGGCGAGCCAGTGCGCATCCGCGCCTTCCGCCGCGCGGCCGACTCCAAGACCCAGCTTCGCTTCAAGCTCTATCATCCGCGCGGGCCGGCCCCGTTGGCCGACGTGCTGCCGATCCTGGAGAACATGGGCCTCAAGGCCATGGTCGAGAACGGCTATCCGGTGACCCCGGCCGGCGGCCGGCGCGTCTATGTCCACGAGTTCGAACTGGACGACCAGCACGGCGAGCATCTGGTCTTCGAGGACGTGAAGAGCGCCTTCGAGGACGCCTTCACCGCCGTCTGGACCGGCGCGACCGAGAACGACGGCTTCAACCGCATGGTGCTGGAGCTGTCGATCTCCTGGCGCGAGGCGGCGCTGATCCGCGCGCTGGCCCGCTATCGCCAGCAGTCGGGCCTCGATCCCAGTCAGCGCGTGCAGGAAACCGCCCTGTCGAACCATCCGGGCGTGGCGCGGCTGATCCTCGACCTCTTCCGCACCAAGTTCGACCCGGCCATCGCCGCGGACCTGGCCACGCGCACCGCCCAGGCGGTGAAGGTGATGGACGAGATCGTCCAGGCCCTGCAGCAGGTCGACAGCCTGGACGACGACCGCGTGCTGCGCCGCTTGGCCCTGCTGGTCGGCGCGATCAAGCGCACCAACTACTACCAGCTCGGCGAAGACGGTCGGCCCAAGCCCTATATCAGCTTCAAGGTCGCGTCCGGCGAGCTGGCCGACCTGCCGCTGCCCCGGCCCTATCGCGAGATCTTCGTCTGGGCGACGCACATCGAGGGCGTGCACCTGCGCTTCGGCCCGGTCGCGCGCGGCGGCCTGCGCTGGTCCGACCGCCGCGACGACTTCCGCACCGAAGTCCTCGGCCTGGTGAA
The DNA here is from genome assembly GCF_041920015.1 of Phenylobacterium sp. Lineage (GTDB taxonomy): Bacteria > Pseudomonadota > Alphaproteobacteria > Caulobacterales > Caulobacteraceae > Phenylobacterium. The sequence goes on along the minus strand of NZ_JAYRST010000035.1, from coordinate 21,993 downwards.
GGCCCAGCAGACCAAGAACGCGGTGATCGTGCCGGTCGGCTCCAAGGGCGGCTTCTATCCCAAGCAACTGCCCAAGGGCGGCGCCCCGGACGTGGTCCGCGCCGAGGCGGTCCGCGCCTACAAGACCTTCCTGCACGGCCTACTCGACATCACCGACAACCTCGACGCCGAGGGCAGGGTGGTCCACCCGCGGGGCGTGGTCATCCATGACGGCGACGACCCCTATCTGGTGGTGGCCGCCGACAAGGGCACGGCGACCTTCTCCGACATCGCCAACGGCGTGGCCGAGTCCTACGGCTTCTGGCTGGGCGACGCCTTCGCCTCGGGCGGATCGGCCGGTTACGACCACAAGGAGATGGGCATCACCGCCCGCGGCGCCTGGGAGGCGGTCAAGCGCCACTTCCGCGAGCTGGGCAAGGACATCCAGTCCGAGCCCTTCACCGTGGTCGGCGTCGGCGACATGTCGGGCGACGTGTTCGGCAACGGCATGCTGCTGTCGAAAGAGACCCGCCTGCTGGCCGCCTTCGACCACCGGCACGTCTTCCTCGATCCCGACCCCGACCCGGCCAAGTCCTACGCCGAGCGCCAGCGGATGTTCGAACTGCCGCGCTCGTCCTGGGACGACTACGACCGCAAGGCCCTCTCCAAGGGCGGCGGCGTCTTCGCCCGCAGCCTGAAGTCGATCCCGCTGAGCAAGGAAGTGAAGGCCATGCTGGGCGTGGCGGCCGACGCCCTGTCGCCCGCCGAGCTGATCACCGCCATCCTCAAGGCGCCGGCCGAACTGCTCTATCTCGGCGGCATCGGCACCTATGTGAAGGCTCAGCGCGAAAGCCAGGCCGATGTCGGCGACAAGGCCAACGACGCCGTCCGCGTCAACGGCGCCGACCTGCGGGTCAAGGTAGTGGGCGAGGGCGCCAATCTCGGCCTGACCCAGGCCGGGCGCATCGAGTTCGCCCTGCGCGGCGGGCGGATCGACACCGACGCCATCGACAACTCCGCCGGGGTCGACTCCTCCGACCATGAGGTGAACATCAAGATCCTCACCGGCATGCTGGAGCGCACGGGCGTCCTGGCCCGCAAGGCGCGCGACAAGCTGCTGAAGTCGATGACGAGCGACGTCGCCAGCCACGTCCTGGCGCACAACTACGACCAGACCCTGGCGCTCTCGCTGATGGACCTGGACGCAGCCGGCGAGCTGGAGCCCCACGCCAGCTACATGGCCCACCTGGAGGCCCGCGGCCAGCTCGACCGCGCGGTCGAGGGCCTGCCCGACGCCGGCGTCATCGCCGAGCGCCGCCAGGCCGGCAAGGGCCTGACCCGGCCGGAGGAAGCGGTGCTGCTGGCCTACGGCAAGCTGGAGCTGAAGGGCGACATGGCCCACAGCCCCGTCGCCGACGACCCGCACTTCGAGGCCCTGCTGGAAGGCTACTTCCCCAAGGGCGTGCGCAAGTACGACGAGGCCCTGCGCCGCCACCGCCTGCGCCGCGACATCATCGCGACCGTGGTCGCCAACGACGCCATCAACCGCTGCGGCCCGACCTTCCCCACCCGGCTGATGGCCGCGGCGTCCTGCGACGTCACCGCCTTCGTCACCGCCTACGAGGCGGCCAAGGCGGTGCTGGACCTGCCGGCGATCTGGGACCAGGTGGCGGCCCTCGACGGCCAGGCGCCTGCCGCCGGCCAGATGGCCCTCTATCGCCGCCTCGCCTACACCCTGCGCGGCGAGACCTTCTGGCTGGCCCGGCGCGCGGCCCGCGGCGGCCTGGGCGTCGAGGCCCTGGTCCGGCGCTACGGCCCGGGCGCGGCCGCGCTCAAGAAGCTGGTCCCCGAGATCCTCTCGCCGGTCGAGCATGAACGCCTGAACGCCCAGGTGGGCCGCCTCACCGAAGCCGGCGCGCCCGAAGCCCTGGCCCGCCAGGTCGCGGGCCTGCAGCCGCTCACCGTGGCCGTGGACCTCGTCGACCTGGCCGACGCCTCGAGCTGGAAACTGGCGCCGGCCGCGCGGCTCTACCAGCGGGTCGGCAAGGCCTTCGCCTTCGACCGCCTGCGCGCGGCGGCCGGCGGCTTCACGGCCGGCGACGCCTTCGAGCGGACAGCCGTGCGCCGCCTGGTCGAAGACCTGCTGGCCGAGCAGGCCGCCGTCACCCGCGCGGTGATGGCTGAGGCCGGCGATCCCGCAGCCGGCGCCGACCCCGAGAGCGCCGACGCGGCCATCGCCGCCTGGTCCGCCCAGCGCCGCGAAACCTCCGAAGCCGCCCGCAAGGCGGTCGAGGAGATCGAGGCCGCCGGCGGCCCCTGGTCCTTCGCCAAGCTCACCATCGCCAACGCCGCCCTGCGCGAGCTGGCGGACGCGAAATAGACGTCGCAAATCCTCCCCCTCTGGGAGGGCTATCGCATATGGGTGTCATCCCGGTTTGCGCAGCAAGACCGGGACCTATGAACACAGGCGGTTCAGAATCCGTCTCGGCGGCGCCAGAGCCTGAAAGCTCAGGTGTTCATGGATCCCGGACAAGCGCTGCGCGCTTTCCGGGACGACATGTGACGTAGGCTGCCGTCCCTAGTGCCGGAACACCCGGACCCCCGTGAACACCATGGCCAGGCCCCGCTCGTCCGCGGCCTCGATCACCTTGTCGTCGCCGATCGAGCCGCCCGGCTGGATCACCGCGGTACAGCCGGCGTCGGCCGCCTGGATCAGCCCGTCCGGGAACGGGAAGAAGGCCTCCGAGGCGCAGGCCGAACCCTTCAGATCCAGGCCGAAATCGGCGGCGCGCAGGGCGGCGATCCGCGCGGAGTCCTTGCGGTTCATCTGGCCGGCCCCGACGCCCAGGGTCTGGCCGCCGCGGGCGTAGACGATGGCGTTCGACTTCACGTGCTTGGCGATGGTGAAGGCGAACAGCATGTCGCGCACCTCCTCGTCGGTCGGCGCGCGCCTGGTCACCACCTTCAGGTCGGCCGGCGCAAGGTTGGCCGTGTCGCGGCTCTGCACCAGGAAGCCGCCGGCGACCGAGCGGAACACCTCGCCCGCCACATGCGGGTCCGGCAGGCCGCCGGTGGTCAGCAGCCGCACGTTCTTCTTCTTGCGGAACAGCGCCACGGCGTCTTCGTCGGCGTCCGGGGCGATCACCACCTCGGTGAAGATCTCCAGCACCTTGGCCGCGGTCGCCGCGTCCAGCTTGGTGTTCAGCGCCACGATGCCGCCGAAGGCGCTGGTCGGATCGCAGGCCAGGGCCCGCTCGTAGGCCTCCAGCAGCGAGCCGCCGGTGGCCACGCCGCAGGGATTGGCGTGCTTGATGATCGCGCAGGCCGGCGCCGCGGCCGGGTCGAACTCGGCGATCAGCTCATAGGCCGCGTCGGTGTCGGCGATGTTGTTGTAGGAGAGCTCCTTGCCCTGGAGCTGGCGGGCCGTCGCCACCCCGATGCGAGGATTGGCGAACCGGTAGAAGGCCGCCTTCTGGTGCGGGTTCTCGCCGTAACGCATGGTCTGGACCAGCTCGCCGGCGAAGGCGCGGCGACGCGGCGCCTCCTCGCCCAGCGCCTGGGCGAACCAGGCCGAGATCGCCACGTCATAGGCCGCGGTGCGGGCATAGGCGCGGGCCGCCAGCCGCTTGCGCAGGGCCAGCGAGGTCGCGCCGGCGTCCTTCAGCTCGACCAGCACCTCCTCCAGGTCGGTGATCTCGGTGCAGATCGCCACATAGCCATGGTTCTTGGCCGCCGAGCGGACCATGGCCGGGCCGCCGATGTCGATGTTCTCGACGCAGTCCTCGAAGCTGCCGCCCTTCGCGACCGTGGCCTCGAACGGATAGAGGTTCACATAGACGATATCGATGGCGCCGATGCCGTGGTCGGCCATGGCCTTCGCGTGGTCGGCCGCGTCGCGCACCCCCAGCAGGCCGCCATGCACGATGGGGTGCAGGGTCTTGACCCGCCCGTCCATCATCTCCGGAAAACCGGTCAGGTCCGAGACGTCCTTCACCGGCAGGCCGGCGTCCACGATCGCCTTGCGGGTGCCGCCGGTCGAGACCAGCTCGACGCCAGCGGCCGCCAGCACGCGCGCGGCCTCCACCAGCCCGGTCTTGTCGGAGACCGAGATCAGGGCGCGCTTGGGGACGACGCGGTCGGGAGCAGGGGGGAAGTCGGGAGCGGCGGGCACGGGGCAGTCTCCTAAAGAAGGTTCAAAAGGAAATTGCCCAGGCGAGCGGCGCTATGAAATCCGCGCTCCCCGGTGGTCGCCCACCTCGATTTCGCCAGTCACGCGGATGCCGTGGCTTTAGGCCCGCCGCGCGCGGCCGTCAACGAACTGGCGTTGCGGTCGAGCCCAATCCGTTAGCCACGCCATCGCATATGGGTGTCATCCCGGTTTGCGAAGCAAGACCGGGACCCATGAACACATGCGGTTCAGGGGCCGTCTCGGCGGCGCCAGGGCCTGAAAGCTCAGGCGTTCATGGATCCCGGACAAGCGCTGCGCGCTTTCCGGGACGACATGCGAACCGTCGCTTATCCGCGCCGAGTGGCGTCGCCCGGCCCCGCAGGCGGAAACGGGCGGCGATATCTCAGGTGATCCGCTTGACGCTGACTGGGTCGCTGCCGGGGAAGCTCTCCTCCAGGCCCTCGTCCAGCAACGCCTCCTGGCGATCCTCGGCGCGGCTTTCCTTGTCGGCCATCTGGTCGGGCTTTTCGTTTGCGCCGAGCGGCCTCGCGGGCCGCGCATGCGGCGCCTCGCTGCGGTGGTCGCCCATCTGCGGACGGCCCTCGACGGCGGCGTCCGCCGCCGCGGCGCCGGAGCCGGCGATGATCGAGCGTTTGTCGGACTTGTCTTTCTTCAGGACGCCCATGTGATCCTCCTTTGGGTCGAAGGATCAACTCATGGGACCGCCGGCGGTTGCCCCTCCTTCGCCCAAACCGTTGCCCGGACGCAGCTTTCCCTGTAGCAAGCCGCCGACCGCTTCCCCGGAAAAGAGCATATGGCCGAACTCTACGACGTCGCCGCCATCGGCAACGCCATCGTCGACGTGATCGCTCCGGCGACCGACGACTTCCTGGTCCAGCAGAGCATGGACAAGGGCGCCATGATGCTGGTCGACGAGGCCCGCAGCGCAGCGCTCTATACCGCCATGGCGCCGGGCGTCGAGGCCTCGGGCGGATCGGCCGCCAACTCCATCGCCGGCGTCGCCTCGTTCGGCGGCCGCGGGGCTTTCCTGGGCAAGGTCGCCGACGACCAGCTCGGCAAGGTCTTCACCCACGACATGCGCGCCATCGGCGCCCATTTCGACACCCCGCCCCTGCTGGACGGCAAGGCGACCGCGGTCTCGATGATCAACGTCACGCCTGACGGCGAGCGGACCATGTCGACCTTCCTGGGCGCCTCGACCGAGTTCGCCTCGGCCGACATCGACCCCGAGGTCATCGAGGCGGCCAGGATCGTCTATCTGGAAGGCTACCTGTTCGACGCCGAAGCCGCCCGCCGCGCCTTCGCCAAGGCCGCGGGCCTGGCCCATGCTTCGGGCCGGATGATCGCCATCACCCTGTCGGACGGCTTCGTGGTCGAGCGCCACCGCGAGGGCCTGTTGGGCTTCCTGGAGACCCAGGTCGACCTGGTGTTCGCCAACGAGACCGAACTCACCGCCCTCTTCCAGACCAGCGACTTCGACGCCGCCGTCGAAGCGATGCGCGGCAAGGTCAAGATCGCCGCCGTCACCCGCAGCGAGAAGGGCTCGATCATCGTTGCGGGCGGCGAAACCTTCGCAGTTCCCGCCGTCCCGGTGGAGAAAGTCGTGGACACGACCGGCGCGGGCGACCAATACGCAGCCGGGTTCATGTTCGGCCTCGCGACCGGCCGGCCGCTCAATGTCTGCGGCCAGCTCGGCTCGCTGGCGGCGGCCGAGGTGATCTCGCACTATGGCCCGCGGCCCCAGGTCAGCCTGAAGGACCTGGCGGCGTCGAAAGGACTCTAGACCCCATGGCCCGCACGGCGGAAGTGGTCCGCAACACCAAGGAAACCCAGATCACGGTTCGCGTCGATCTGGACGGCTCCGGCGCCTGCGATGTCGAAACCGGCGTCGGCTTCTTCGACCACATGCTGGACAGCTTCGCCCGCCACAGCGGGATCGACCTCTATGTCCGCACCAAGGGCGACCTGCACATCGACTTCCACCATACGGTGGAGGACACCGGCATCGTCCTCGGCCAAGCCATCAATAAGGCGCTGGACGGGTTCAAGGGAATCCGCCGGTTCGGCCACGCCTATATTCCGATGGACGAAACCCTGACCCGCTGCGCCATCGATCTGTCGAACCGCGCCTACCTGGTCTGGAAAGTCGCCTTCAAGACCCCGAAGATCGGCGAGTTCGACACCGAGCTCTTCAAGGAGTTCCACCACGCCTTCGCCATGAACGTCGGCGCCTGCGTGCACCTGGAAACCCTCTACGGCGAGAACAGCCACCACATCGCCGAAAGCGGCTTCAAGGCCCTGGCCCGCGCCCTGCGCGCGGCCGTCGAGGTCGACCCCAAGACCCATGGTCACGCCCCGTCGACCAAGGGCGTGCTCTAGTAGGATCGTTTCCATGCAGAGCGTCGCCCTGATCGACTACGGGTCGGGCAACCTTCGCTCGGCCGAAAAAGCCCTGGTCCGCGCGGCGGGCGGCGATGCGCAGATCATCGTCACCAGCGATCCGGACCAGGTTGCAGGCGCCGACCGGATCGTGCTGCCCGGCGTCGGCGCCTTCGCCGCCTGCATGCGGGCCCTGGGCGAGCGTCCCGGCCTGATCGAAGCCATGACCCAGGCGGTTAGGGGGAAGGGCGCGCCCTTCCTCGGCGTCTGCGTCGGCATGCAGCTCCTGGCCAGCCGCGGCCTGGAGTTCGGCGAGACCGCCGGCCTCGGCTGGATTCCCGGCGACGTGCGCCGCATCGAACCGGCCGATCCCGCCGCCAAGGTGCCACACATGGGCTGGAACGCCCTGACCGACCTGTCCGGCCCCGCGCTCATCACCGCGATCGGCGATGCGCCCATGTATTTCACCCACTCGTTCGCCTTCCATCCGACCGATCCGGCGGACGTGGCGGCCTATGTCGACCATGGCGGCCGGTTCCCCGCCGCCGTCGCCAGGGGCAATGTCGCAGGCGTACAGTTTCACCCCGAAAAGTCGCAAAGCGCCGGCATAGCCCTGCTGGCGCGTTTCCTGGAGTGGCGACCGTGATCCTCTATCCGGCCATCGATCTCAAAGACGGCCAGTGCGTCCGTGTGCTGCACGGCGACCTCGACACCGCCACGGTGTTCAACACCTCGCCCGCCGCCCAGGCGGCCAGCTTCGTGGAGGCCGGCTTCCACTGGGTCCACGTGGTCGACCTGAACGGCGCGGTTCAGGGCAAGGCGGTCAACGAAAAGGCGGTCGAGGCGATCCTCCAGTCCGTCTCGATCCCGGTCCAGCTCGGCGGCGGCATCCGCAGCCTCAAGGACATCGAGCGCTGGATCGAGGCCGGCGTCAGCCGCGTCATCCTCGGCACCGTCGCCGTCACCCAGCCGGAGATCGTGCATGAAGCGGCCAAGCTGTGGCCAGAGCAGATCGCCGTCTCGGTCGACGTGCGCAGCGGCAAGGTGGCGACCCAGGGCTGGACCGAAAGCTCCGATCTCGACGCCGTCACCGTCGCCAAGCGCTTCGAGGACGCCGGCGTCGGCGCCCTGATCATCACCGACATCGACCGCGACGGCACGGTGATGGGCTTCAACGTCGAGGCGTTCGGCGCCATCGCCGACGCCGTCTCGATCCCGGTCATCGCCGCCGGCGGCCTCGCCAGCGTGCAGGACATCGTCAAGATCAAGGCGCGCAAGGGCGTCCCGATCGCCGGCGCCGTGCTGGGCCGGGCGCTCTACAACGGCGCGATCTCGCCGCAGGAAGCCCTGAAGGCCGCCGCCTGATGCTCAAGATCCGCGTCATCCCCTGCCTGGACGTCAAGGACGGCCGCGTGGTGAAGGGCGTGAACTTCGTCTCGCTGCGCGACGCCGGCGATCCGGTCGAGCAGGCGACAGCCTATGACGCGGCCGGCGCCGACGAGCTGATGTTCCTCGACATCACCGCCAGCCACGAGCGGCGCGGCGCGATCCTCGACGTGATCGCCCGCACCGCCGACGTCTGTTTCATGCCGCTCAGCGTCGGCGGCGGCATCCGCCAGGTCGAGGACGCGCGCCGCCTGCTGCTGGCCGGCGCCGACAAGATCAGCGTCAACACCGCCGCCGTCGAGAACCGCGACCTCATCAGCGCCTGCGCCGACGCCTTCGGCTCCCAGGCGGTGGTGGTGGCCATCGACGCCAAGCACGGCGCCAGCGTCTCGGGGGAGCGCGGCCGCAACGACGGCTGGCGGGTCTTCACCTATGGCGGGCGCACCGACACCGGCCTCGACGTGGTCGAATACGCCGTCGAGGCAGTGAAGCGCGGCGCGGGCGAGATCCTGCTGACCTCCATGGACCGTGACGGCGCCAAGACCGGCTACGACCTCGACCTGCTGAAGGCCGTGACCAGCGCGGTCAACGTGCCGGTGATCGCCTCCGGCGGGGCCGGAAACGCCCGGCACATGGTCGAGGCGGTGACCAAAGGCGGGGCCGACGCGGTGCTGGCCGCCTCGATCTTCCACTTCGGCGAGGTCTCCATCGGCGAGGTGAAGCGGGAGATGGCCAAGGCCCACATCCCGGTCCGCATCACGGAGGCCGCATGAGCCGCTTTTCCGACACCCTCGAACGGCTGGCCGCGACCATCGAGGCCCGCAAGGGCGCCGACCCGGCCAGTTCCTACACCGCCAAGCTGCTGGCCGGCGGCCTCGATCGCGCCGCCAAGAAACTGGGCGAGGAAGCCGTCGAGACCGTCATCGCCGCCGTCCAGGGCGACCGGGGCGACCTCGCCGCCGAAAGCGCCGACCTGATCTATCACTGGCTGGTGGTCCTGGCCCGCGCCGGCGTCTCCCTCGACGACGTCGCCGCCAAGCTGGAAGCCCGCGAAGGAACCTCGGGCCTCGCCGAAAAGGCCTCCCGAACCTCCTAGGGCCTGGCCATCCGGGGACAATCGCACACGAGTGTCATCCCGGTTTGCGAAGCAAGACCGGGACCTATGAACACAGGCGGTTCAGAATCCGTCCCGGCGGCGCAATGTCCTGAAAGCCCAGGTGTTCATGGATCGCCGGACAAGCGCTGCGCGCTTTCCGGGGCGACATGCGTAGGGGCTGCGGGCTATCCTCTCCACCGCCCCCCAATCACTCCGCCGGGCGCCAGTGCATCTTCATATAGATGTCGCCTTCCTCCAGTTCGTCCAGCATCTGCTCCAGCCGCTGGCGCCGGGTCTCCTCCTTCCGCGCACGGGCGATCCAGCCGACATAGTCATTGCGCTGGAACGGCGGGCGGGCCTCATAGGCCGCGGTCAGGTTCCGCGCCGCCAGGGCCTGGCGCACGAAGGCCGGCATGGGATTGAGCGCGCGTTTCAAGGTCATGAGCAAACTCCGCCACCCCGATAACGAAGATCGACAGTGAAGGTTCTGGGCGCCGTCTGTGCAAGCCTTGCGGGCGAGCGCATAGTCGCCGCGTGATCGCCGATTTTCCCTTCCTCCAGGTCCTGACCGAACGCGACCGCCGCTGGCCGCGGCTGGTGCTGATGGCGTTCGGCGCGCCGCTGGCGGTGATGGTCCTGGCCTTCGTCGTGGCTGTGGGCCTGTCGATCCTCACCGGCGGCGAGCTGTTCGCGGTCAACGACCTGCCCCGGCTGCGTCGCTCGGCGGTCTATGTGCTGCAGCTCGGGGTCGGCCTGGGCGCCCTGGCCCTGGCGGTGATGCTGGCCGCGCGGATGATCTTCGCCCGGCCGCTGTCCACCTGGCTCACCGCCGCCCCGCACTTCCGCTGGGGCCTGGTCGCCTGGGGCACGGCGGTCGCCGCCTTCGGCGCCGGCGTGCTGATGGCCCTCGAGGCCGCCGCCCATCATCCAGGCGCCGTCCCACCGATCCTCGATCCCGGCTCAGGCCTCGGGCTCAAGCTCTTCTACGTCGCCGCCGTGCTGGTCGGCCTGTTCGTCGCCGCCACGGCCGAGGAGGTGGTCTTCCGCGGCTACCTCCTGCAACAGACCGCCGCCTTCACCCGCAACATCTGGCTGATCGTCGCGATCAATGCGGCGGTCTTCGCTCTGGCGCATCTGGAGTTCGACCCCGCCGCCCTGGCGGCGCGCGCGCTGGCCGGCGCGGCCTTCGCCTGGGCCGCCCTGCGCCTGGGCGGACTGGAGTTCGCCATCGGCGCGCATGTGGCGACCAACCTGATGATCGCGCTCTTCCAGGCGCCGATGCTACCCGAGGACCCGGAAGCCGCCGGGGGGCTGGACGACGTCTTCGGCGAGGCGGCGCTGGCGCTCTACATGGCCTGGTCAGTCGAGATCACCCGCCGGATGGGCCGCCTGACCGGGTCTATTTCTTCTCGAGCATGAGCTGGCCTTCCTTCTTCAGGCGGCCCTTCACCTTGTCGGCGATCATGGCGAAGAACGGCGGCAGCTCCACCTCCATCCGCACCGCGTCCTCCAGCACGTCCAGCCGGCCCGCCACCGCCTGACCGACCACCTTGGCGGAAAAGGCCAGGCGGTCGCCCTCCCAGGCCTTGGTCAGTTTCACGCCTTCGCCGAACTGATGGGTGATGCGGGTCAGGCCCGCCTCGATCCGCCGGCGGGCCTCGGCGCGGCCCAGCTCGTGGGGAATGCTGACGACGATCGGCTTGACCATGGGAAACCTCCGAGCCGGTATAACGGCCAAGGCCGCCGACGGCTCCCGGTCAACCGCGCGGCTTGCGCTTCAGCGCCACATAGAGCGCCCCTTCGCCGCCGTGGCGACGGTGCGCCTCGGAAATCCCCGCCACCACCCCGCGCAGGGCCGGGCCGCCCAGCCACTCCGGCGCGCGGCGGCGCAGCACCCCGTCGCCGCGCGTCCCCTTGCCGGTGATCACCAGCACCGCCCGCCAGCCGTCGTCCCAGGCCCGCAGCACGAAAGCCTCCAGCGCCGCGCGCGCGCGGGCCTGGTCCATGCCGTGCAGGTCGATCCGCGCGCCGATCACGTCGCGCTCGCGGGTGATGCGATGCTTGCGGCGCGGCTCGATGGGGTCGACCTCCAGCCGCATCGGCGGCCGCGGCGCAGGCTTCGCCTCGGCCAGCGGCAGGCGCGCGGCCGGATCGGCCACCTTGCCGCCGCTCTTCTTCGGTTCTGCGGGCTTGGCGTCGGCCAGGGCCTGGGCCAGGCGTTCGGCCTCCCGCCCCGGCTTGGGATGGACCGTCGCGGCGACCATCGCCCAGAGCTTCTGCTCGTCGGGGCGGATCGGCCGTTTCATCTATAGGGGCCGACCTTCGGAACCAGCCGGTGCATGCGCAGCGTATGGCGCACGCGCCCCGCCTCCGCCCCGGCCCGCGCCCCCAGCCCGAGATAGAGGTCGGCGCGCACCGGCCCCTTGATCGCCCCGCCGGCGTCCAGCGCCACCACCGTGCGCCGATAGTCGGGGAAGGCGCCGTTCAGCAGCGGCGCCGTCCCGTCGATGAAGAACACCTCGCCCAGGCCGGTCAGGCCGGTGTCGACGGCGATGGCGCGGCCGGGCGGCAGCGGAATCCCCGCCGCCCCCACCGGCTGGCGGCCGTCGTCGGGGGCCAGGCTGAAGAACACATAGCGCGGATTGAGCCGCATGATCTGGTCGGCGCGCGGCCCGCGGTTGTCGGCCAGCCAGCCGCGGATCGCCTCGCCCGAGGTGTTGTTGGCCGCCAGCAGCCCCCGGTCGCGCATCGGGTTGGCGATGCCCGCGAAGGTCCGCCCGTTGGTCGCGGCGAACACCGCCTTGGACCGGCGGCCATTGGGGAAGGTCAGCACCCCCGACCCCTGGATCTGCAGGAAGAACAGGTCCTCCGGCCGCATCCAGGCCAGGGCCTGGGCCAGTGGCGACGTCTCGATGGCCGTGCGGTCGGGATAGGGCTCGGTCGACCCGTCCGGGCGGCGGCGCAGCGCCTCCTTGCCCGCGGTCCCGGCCCCGACCATGTCCGTGGGCTTGGGCCGCACCGGGGCGGAAAACTCCGCGTCCGGCCGCTCGCGCGCCTCGTACTCCGGCGAGAAATAGGCGGTCAGCACCCCTTCGCCGATCACCCGCTCGGGCCGGAAGTTCTCCTCGAAGAAGGCGCGGGCGCGCGGGGCGTCCAGCGGCCCGGCCGCGCGGGCCCGGCGGCAGACCTCGGCCAGGGCCGGATCGCGCGCCACCCCGCAAGTGACGCGGAAGGCCTCAAAGCCCGCCGCATGGTCGTCCTGCGCCCATCCGGGCACTTCGGCGAAGCTCTCCGGCTGCGCCGGCGGACGTGGCGGCTGAGTGGGGGCCGGGCCCGGTCCCGGAGGCGTAGGGCGGGCCGGCGGCGGCACGGCGCTGGGCGTGGCGCAGGCGGCGACCAGCAGGGTCAGAAGCAGCGCCGGCGCCAACCGGCGAAGATGTCGAAGTTCCAAGTCGCCCTCATCCTGGCCCAAGGTTTCGGCCCAGGCGCGCCGCTCAGAAGCGCGCCGCGAGCCTGTCCTAGATTTCCATACAGGCGGGAAAACGGCGGAACGGTTAACGAAAGCCTTTCGGCCCCTGTCCCAGCGTCAGGCCCTGCGTCAGGCTTCGGCCGCGTCCACGTGGACCAGGATCCAGTTCGGGTCGCGGCTCTTGAGGCTGCGCTCGAAGGTCCAGAGCTCGGCGGTGCGCTTGTCGTCCACCGCCTCGCCTTCGGCGCCCTTGGTGCGGCTGCGGAACTCGGCCAGGAAGCGGACGGTGACGCTGGCGGTGTCGCCGCGCAGGTCCGCCCGCTCCAGGTCCGCACGCGGCGGATGCAGGAACTCGACCGTTTCGGTCGTCCCGGCCGCCTCGCGCTCGGCGATGGCGCCTTCGAAACTGGCCATCACATTGGGCGCCAGCAGGTTCTTCAGGGTTTCGCGGTCGCCGGCGGCGAAGGCGCGCACCACCATCTCGTAGGCGCCCTTGGCCCCGGCCAGGAACCGGCCCAGGTCGAAGGACGGATCGTGATGCCGGATCGCCGCCAGGCCGGTCAGCCCCACCCCGTCGTCCTCGAGCTGGTCGGCCACAGACGTCTGACGCGCCGTGGCCGGAAGCTTCTCGGCCGCGGCCGCATCCTCCGGCTGGCGGCCCACGCGCCGGCCCAGCACCGCGTAGAGCTGGTACAACACGACCCCGGCCAGGCCGGCGAAAATGATCAGTTCGAGAACTTGCAACGTCTTGGGGCTCTTAGAAAATGTCCAAACTCCAATATAGGGCAAGGAAACGCGCGCGTCAGGGGCGACGTTGCCTTGCCCTGGGTCGCGTGATAGCAGCCGGGGCGACAACAGGACGTGAATGACGTCCAAGCAACCGGATTTTCCCACTTATGACCGATACCGACGCCGCCGGCCCCGAGACCAATGGCGCGGAGGCCCCCGAGCCCGGCATCCGCATCCTCGCCCAGTTCATCCGCGACCTGTCGTTCGAGAACCCGCGCGCGCCCGAAAGCCTGCGCGCCCAGAACGTCGCCCAGCCGCAGATCGAGATGGGCGTTGAGATGAACGCCCGCGGCCGCGAAGATGGCCTGTTCGAAGTCGACCTGAAGCTCTCGGCCCGCGCCACCCGCGACGACGGCCCGGTGTTCCATGTCGAGCTGCTGTACGGCGGCGTCTTCCAGATCACCGGCGTCTCCCAGGAAGAGCTGGAGCCGGTGCTGCTGGTCGAATGCCCGCGCTTCATGTTCCCGTTCGCGCGCCAGATCATCGCCGGCGTCACCTCGGACGGCGGCTATCCGCCCTTCATGCTCGACCCGATCGACTTCGCCGGCGTCTACGCCGCCCGTCGCGCCCAGGCCCTGAGCGGCGAGGCCGTCGGCCACGCCTGAAGCGCCAAATTCCTCCTCCTTTTGGGGAGGACCTCGCACATGGGTGTCATCCCGGTTTGCGAAGCAAGACCGGGACCCATGAACACGGGCGGATCGAAGCATGCTCCGCCCGTGCAAGATGCTGAAAACTCGAGGGTTCATGGATCCCGGACAAGCGCCGCGCGCTTTCTGGGACGACACGCTCCGGCGTGCTACAGCCCGCCCATCGGCGCCGGTCGCTCGATCACCCTAAAGCCCGAACTTCGACCAGAGCTCGTCGTTCTTCATCACCTCGCGCACGAACTGCGCATGCAGCTCGCGCTCGGCCTCGGTCGAACGGAAGGGCAGGGGGCGAGGCCGCGCGCCATAGGCGGCGGCGCGGGCGACGGCGATAGCCTGAGCGGCCATTTCGCGCGTGGTGAGCTCCAGGGTCAGGGCTCTGCCGCCCTTCAGCTCCAGATAGACCGCCGCCAGCAACCGCGCATCGATCAAGGCGCCGTGCTTCTCGCGTTCCGACAGTGAGATCTTGAAGCGTTTGCAGAGCGCATCGAGCGAATTGTGCATCCCCGGAAAGCGCTTGCGCGCCAGGGCCAGGGTGTCGATCCACCGCTCTTCGGGAACGCCGGGAACGCCCAGCGCCTCCAGTTCGTAGTTCACGAACGTCCGGTCGAAGGTGGCGTTGTGGGCGATGATCGGCGCATCGCCGATGAAGGTCAGGAAATCGGCATGAATTTCCTTGTCCCGGAACTTCGGCTTGCCCGCCAGGAACGCGGCCGACAGGCCGTGGACCTTCTCGGCCTCCGGCGGCATGTCCCGCTCGGGGTCGATATAGACGTGAAAGCTGCGCCCGGTGGGCAGGTAGTCTTCGATCTCCAGGCAGGCCAGTTCCACCAGCCGGTGGCCCAGGTGCGGCTCGAAGCCCGTGGTTTCGGTGTCGAGGACGATCTCACGCGCCATGCGCCTTACCTCGCCCTATTCGCCGCACGCATCAAGCCGGCGACTTGTCACGACCCGGCCGCTTCTGTGGATCGCGCATCACGGCGATGATCTCGGCCACCTGCTCGCGCGCCGGTTCCAGGCCGCGGCTGGTGTCCACCACGAAATGGGCTCGGGCCCGCTTTTCGGCGTCGTGCATCTGGCGCGACAGAATGGCGTCGAGCCGCTCGGCTGTCATGCCCGGCCGGGCCAGCACCCGCTCGCGCTGCTGCTCGGGCGGGGCGGAAACCACCACCACGGCGTCCATATTGGCGTCGCCGCCGGTCTCGTAGAGCAGGGGGATGTCCAGCACGACCATGTCGGCGCCGGCGGCCTCGGCGTCCTTGAAGAAATGCACCCGGTCGGCGCCGACCAGCGGATGGACGATGGCGTTCAGCCGGCTCATCGCCTCGTCGTTCCCCAGCACCCGCTGGCGCAGGGCCTCGCGGTCGACCGCCCCATCCTTGGTCACGCCGGGAAAGGCCGCCTCCAGCGGCGCGACCGCCGCTCCGCCCGTCTCGTAGAGGTCGGCCACCGCCGCGTCGGCGTCATAGACCGGCACCCCCGCCTCGCGGAACATCTTGGCCGTGGTCGACTTGCCCATGCCGATGGAGCCGGTCAGGCCGATGATGAGCATGTCGTCCCTCCAAAGATGCTCCCCAGCACGGCTGGAGCTTGCAACAGCTAAAGCCCCAGCGCCTCGATCGCCAGGGCCCGCACGTCCACCGTCTTCGGCGGCGCCTGGCCGAAGAAGTATTCGAAGCTCGGAACCGCCTGGCCGATCAGCATGGCCAGCCCATCGACCGTGCGCCGGCCGCTGGCCTTGGCCGCCGCCAGGAACGGGGTCTCCAGCGGCTTGTAGACCATGTCCATCACCACCGCCTCCGCTGGCGCGGCCTCCAGCGGAATGTCCAGCCCTTCGGACCCTGAAAGGCCGGCCGAGGTCGCATTGACCACGGCGACCACCCCCTCCAGGGCCTGCGCCGCCTGCGGCAGGCCATAGGCCGCCCCGCCCAGCGCGGAAACGATCTCTTGCGCCCTTGCCACGGTGCGGTTGACGATCCGCACCTGCGGGCAGCCGGCCTCGACGAAGGCCGCCGCCGCGCCCCGCGCCGCGCCGCCCGCGCCCAGCACCACGACCGGCCCGGAGGTCGGATCGAAGCCCGGCGCCTGCTCGGCGAAAGCGCCCAGCATCCCCAAGCCGTCGGTGTTGTCGGCGAAGATCGTCCCGTCCTCGCGGAACACCAGCACATTGGCCGCCTGAGCGCTGGTCGCGCGGAAAGTCGCCTCGTCGGCTAGGGCCAGGGCTTCGCCCTTGAACGGCAAGGTGACATTCAGTCCGGCGACGCTGCCGCCCCGCAGCGACTGCGCAAAGGCCGTGAACCGGCCAGGCTCGGTCGAGAACGGCGCATAGACCCCGTCGATCCCCGCCGCCGCCAGCCAGGCGTTGTGCAGGATCGGGCTCATCGAATGAACGATCGGCCGGCCGACGACGCCGGCGACCCGCGTGGCGCCAGACAGCCTCATGCCTTCAACACGCCATGACGCCGGAAAAGGTCGAGCAGACCCATCAGCGGCAGGCCCAATATGGTGAAATAGTCGCCTTCGATGCTGGAAAAGAGTTGTGCGCCAGGACCTTCCAGCCTGTAGCACCCTACCGAACCCAGCGCCTGCTCGCCCTCGGCGGCCAGATAGTCCTCGAGGAAATCGTCGGAGAAGTCGCGCATGGTCAGGGTCGCCGAAACCACCTCGCGCCAGATCGGCGCGCCGTCCCTGGCCGCCACCACCGCCGAATACAGCCTGTGCGGCTTGCCGCGTATGGTTTTCAGCCGCTCGCGCGCAGCATCCAGCGTCTCGGCCTTGTCATAGAGCCGGCCTTCGAACTCCAGGGTCTGGTCCGAGCCGATCACCAGGCCTGGCCGGCTGGCTGAGACCTTCACCGCCTTGATCTCCGCCAGGGCGTCGGCCACGTCGCGCGGGCTGGCGCCGCCTGCCAGCATCGAAGCCTTCACCGCGTCCTCGTCGACGCCGGCCACCACCGCTTCGAACGGCACACCGGCGCTGGTCAGCACCGCGCGCCGCGCGGCGCTTTTCGAGGCCAGGATAACCTGCACGCCCATCAGCCGATCACCTCGACCTGGCCGTGCCCGCCGTGCAGCAGGTTCAGCACCGCCGCGGCCGTCTCCTCGACACTGCGCCGCGTGACGTCGATCACAGGCCAGCCCATCCGCTCGTAGAGCCTGCGGGCCTTCACCGTCTCCTCGCGCACCGCCTCCATGTCGATATAGGTCGACTCGCGGTTTTCCTTCAGGCTCAGCAGCCGGTTCTTGCGGATCTGGATCAGCCGGTCGGGCGAGATGGTCAGGCCCACCACCAGAGTGTTCTTCAACTCCAGCAGCTTGTCCGGCGGCGCGCGGGTCGGCACCAGCGGCACGTTCGCGGCCCGCACCCCGCGGTGAGCCAGATAGATGCAGGTCGGGGTCTTGGAGGTGCGCGAGACGCCCACCAGCACCACGTCGGCCTGTTCCAGATCCTGGCCGCCTTGGCCGTCGTCGTGGCCGATGGCGTAGTTCAGGGCGTCCATGCGGTTGAAATAGTCGTTGTCGAGCGCATGCTGCACCCCGACCTTCCGGCTGATCGAGGCGCCCAGATAGCGCTGCAGCGAGGAGACCAACGGGTCGAGCGCGGCGATGCAGGGCATGTCCATCCGCCGCACGCCTTCTTCCAGGGCGCTGCGCAGGTTGTCGTCGACGATGGTGTGGATCACCACGCCCGGCGCTTCCTCGATATCGGTCAGCGCCCGCTCCAGTTGCCGTGGCGAGCGCACCAGGGCGTAGATGTGCTCGATCGGCAGCACGTTCTCGAACCGTGCGCAGACGGCCCTGGCCATGGCGTTCAGGGTCTCGCCGGTCGAATCCGACACCAGATGGACGTGGAAATAGGTCGCAAGCCGCGGGTTGCCGGTCATTGGGCTCGTTTCAGCGCGTAGAGGGAGAAAATGAAGCTGCTCGGCGCAAAGTTGGGGATGAAAGAGTCGAAACCTTCTTAACGATGTCGGAGCGTTTTGGGGAATAGGCGCCGCGCGGGCGCCCGCCCTGTGAAGCCTTGGGACAAGCAGGCCCGTTCACCCGGCGTCCGTCCACGGAGATGTTGGTTAAGAAAGTATGAACAGGCCCGCTCGAAGGTCCCGCTTTGAAGACTCCGGTTCGCTGACGTTAACTCCCCGTTAACCGCCTAACGAAACGTAAATCCTAACGAGGGCTTAACGGCTTTCCCCGCAATTCACAGGCGCCGCGTCCTGGATTGGGACAGGTGGTTTCCGCCTTGTTGAAAAGGGGGTGGCGAAGGGTATGGCCGCGCTGTTTTCCCCAGCCGTCCACGGCCCTACCTCTAACTCCACTTCCTATTTCTAAAATATAGAAAGGAAGAAGAAGGGCAGGCGGGCTTGAGCCTTTCGTCCGAAGCCGGTTTAACGGCCGGCATGTCGGAAAGTTCAAAGCCGCGCCTCCTGCGGGCGCTCGCAGGCGAAACCTTGGAACGGCCGCCGGTCTGGTTCATGCGCCAAGCAGGGCGATCCCTGCCGGAATACCGTGAGCTGCGGACCAGGGCGGGCGACTTCATTTCGTTCTGCCACAATCCGGAGATGGCGGCCGAGGCGACCCTGCAGCCCATGCGGCGCTTCCCGCTCGATGCGGCCATCGTCTTCGCCGACATCCTGCTGATCCCCCGCGCGCTCGGCCAGGAAGTCTGGTTCGAGGCCGGCGAGGGTCCGCGCCTGGGCGAGCTGCCGCCGATCGAGTCTCTTCGCGATCAGATCGAGGCCTCCACGGGGCGTCTGGCCGACATCGGCGAGACCCTGCAACGGGTCCGCGCCGAGCTGGAGCCGGAGCGCGCCCTGATCGGCTTCGCCGGCGCGCCCTGGACCGTGGCGACCTACATGTTGGAGGGCCGCGGCTCCCAGCGTGAGGCGGCCCGCACCTACGCCTATCAGAACCCGGAGAAACTCGACGCCCTGCTCGAGGTGCTGGTCGAATCCACCGCCCGCTACCTGGTCATGCAGGCCAGGTCCGGCGCCCAGGCGCTCAAGCTGTTCGAGAGCTGGGCCGAGAACCTGGCCGAGGACATGTTCGAGCGGATCGTCATCGGCCCGCACAAGGCGATCGTCGAAAAGGTCCGCGCGGCCGGGATCGACACGCCGTTCATCGGTTTCCCGCGCGGGGCCGGCGCCCTGGTCCAGAACTACGCCGACCAGGTTCCGGTCCAGGCCGTCGCCCTCGACACCCAGGCCAGCGCCGCGCTCGGCGCCAGCATCCAGGCCGGCGGCAAGACCATCCAGGGCGCGCTGGACAATCTTCTGCTGCGCGCCGGCGGCCCGGCCCTGGACGCGCGTATCGACGCCCTGATCGCCCAGTGGAACCAGGGCCCCTACATCTTCAACCTTGGCCATGGGGTCATCCCCGACACGCCGGTCGAGCATATCGAGCGGGCGGTCCGCAGGGTGACCGGCAAGTGACGAAGCTCGCCGTCGTCCTCTTCAACCTCGGAGGGCCCGACGGCCCCGAGGCGGTCAAGCCGTTCCTGACCAATCTCTTCAGCGATCCGGCGATCATTTCCTTGCCGGCCATCCTGCGCCTGCCGCTGGCCAGGATGATCGCCGGCGGCCGCGAGGAGACGGCCAAAGCCAACTACGCGATCATGGGCGGCGCCTCGCCCCTGCTGCCCGAGACCCGCCGTCAGGCCGACGCCTTGCAGGCTGCGCTGGCGCAGGCCCGGCCCGAGCTGGAGAGCCGGGTCTTCATCGCCATGCGCTACTGGAAGCCCTTCGCCGATCAGACGGCGCGGGAGGTCGCGGCCTTCGCCCCTGATCAGATCGTGCTCTTGCCGCTCTATCCACAGTTCTCGACCACCACCACCGCCTCATCGCTGAAGGACTGGGCGCGGGCCTATCGCGGATCGGGCGCCAGCCACGCGGTCTGCTGCTACCCAACCGCCCAGGGCCTGATCGAAGCCCACGCCCGGGCGATCAGCCAGACCTGGCTGAAGGCTGGCCGGCCAGGCGGGGTGCGTCTGCTGTTCTCGGCTCACGGCCTGCCGGAAAAGATCATCGCCGCCGGCGATCCCTACCAGGCCCAGGTCGAGGCGACCGCCGCCGCCGTCGCCGCCCTGCTGCCCGAACTACCCGACTGGCAGGTCTGCTATCAGAGCCGGGTCGGGCGCCTGAAATGGATCGGCCCTTCCACCGACGACGCCATCCGCACCGCCGCCGCCGACGGCAAGGGTGTGTTGGTCAGCCCGATCGCCTTCGTCTCCGAACATGTCGAGACCCTGGTCGAGCTCGACCATGAATACGCCGCCCTGGCCCGCCAGATCGGCTGCGCGCCCTATCTGCGCAGCCCGACCCCGACGCTCGATCCGGCGTTGATCGACACCCTGGCCCAGGCGACCCTGGCGGCGCTGGATCGCGGGCCGTCGCCCGCGCCCTTCGGGCCATGGACCTGCCCGCCCGAACATGGCAAGTGCGCCTGCAAGGCGAGGGGAGCCTGACATGAACCATTTCGACCTGCTGCGGGGCCTGCACATCATCGCGGTCATCGCCTGGATGGCCGGCATGATGTACCTGCCGCGGCTCTTCGCCTACCACACCGAGACCGCGCCTCCCGGCACCGAGTTCGACAAGCACTTCCTGGTCTGGGAGCGCAAGCTCCTGAAGATCATCATCAATCCGTCGATGATCATCGTCTGGATCCTCGGCGTCGGCCTGATCCTCTATCACGTCTATGCGGTGGGCGAGGGCTGGGCCTTCCTGCTCCAGCCCTGGATGATGGTGAAGCTGGCCGCCGTGCTGTTCATCTCCGGCTGGCACGGTTTCCTGGCCGGCTCCTACAAGAAGTTCCTGGCCGGCCAGCGTCCGAAATCGGCCAAGTTCTGGCGGGCCACCAACGAACTGCCGTTCCTGGCCGCCGCGATCGCCGTCCTCGCCGTCACCCTTCAATTCGGCCAGCGCTGATCCTACATCATCATTGCTCCCCGCACCGTGTCGTCCCGGAAAGCGCGCAGCGCTTGTCCGGGATCCATGAACACCGGGGGTTTCAGAACCTTGCGCGGTTGAGACACATTCTGATCGACCTGTGCTCATAGGCCCCGGTCTTGCTCCGCAAACCGGGGTGACATTCATATGCGATGGTCTCGCTTGACCCTGCGCCCTACATGTGGTTCCGCTCACCGCACGTGGAGTCGCCTTGCGAAGCCACGCCCCGCCTTTACCCGTGCGCCGCGCGCTGAACGCCAGCCGCTGCGGCCCGGTCCCAAGACATTCACCGGTGCCTCCCTGCGCCAACGCCAAAGTCTCCCGGCGCCCGAGAACCGCTCGGCGTCGCCTATCCGAGTAGATATATGAGCCAAGACACCCCCACCGACGTTCCGGCGGAAGACGCCCCGATCGAGTCCGCCGAAACCCCTGTCCTCGAAAGCGCGGCCGAAGCCGCCGAGACCGAGACCGAGGACGAAGACGACGGTCCTTCCGAGGTCGCCCAGGCCATCGCCGCCATGGGCCTCACCCGCATGTCGCTCCAGGAGCTGAAGGACAAGTCGCCCGCCGACCTGCTCTCCTTCGCCGAGACCCTGGAGATCGAAAACGCGAACTCCATGCGCAAGCAGGACATGATGTTCGCCATCCTCAAGGCCCTGGCCGAGGAAGGCGTGCAGATCTCCGGCTCCGGCACGCTGGAAGTCATGCAGGACGGCTTCGGCTACCTGCGCTCGCCCGAAGCCAACTACCTCTCCGGCCCGGACGACATCTATGTCAGCCCCTCGCAGATCCGGAAGTTCGGCCTGCGCACCGGCGACACCGTCGATGGCGGCATCCGCGCCCCGCGCGAGGGCGAGCGCTACTTCGCCCTGGTCAGCGTCGACCAGATCAATTTCGAAGCCCCCGAGAACGTCCGCCACAAGGTCCTGTTCGACAACCTGACCCCGCTCTATCCCGACGAGCGGCTGAAGATGGAGATCGAGGACCCGACCCTGAAGGACCGCACCGGCCGGGTCATCGACATCGTCGCCCCGCTCGGCAAGGGCCAGCGCTGCCTGATCACCGCCCCGCCGCGGGTCGGCAAGACGGTGATGCTGCAGAACATCGCCAAGTCGATCG
>NZ_JAYRST010000034.1:0-34045 GCF_041920015.1 Phenylobacterium sp. | reverse complement strand
TGTTCGAGGGCGAGATCACCCACCGCGACTCCGTCGGCGTCACCCAGCCGATCCATCCGGGCGAGGTGAACTGGATGACCGCCGGCGCCGGCGTCACCCACTCTGAGCGGTTCGAGACCCTGCGCCGGACCGGCGGGCGGATGAACGGCATCCAGGCCTGGATCGCCCTGCCGACCGAGGACGAGGAGACCGCCCCGTCCTTCGACCACTATGCGCCGGCCGACCTGCCGACCTACGAGGACGGCGGCCTGTGGGCCCGGCTGATCGCGGGCGAGGCTTTCGGCGCGTCCGCGCCGGTGAGGACCTATTCGCCGCTCTTCTACGTCCATTGGCGAATGAAACCCGGCGCCCAGGCCGAACTGCCGGCCGAATATCCCGAGCGCGCGGCCTATGTGGCCCAGGGGATCGTGGAGGTGGATGGGCGCCAATACCGCGAGGGCCAGATGCTGGTCTTCCTGCCCGGCCAGGCGGTGCGCTTCACCGCCGTCTCCGACGCCGTCGTCATGCTGCTGGGCGGCGAACCGGTCGGACCGCGCTTCATCGAATGGAACTTCGTCTCGTCCTCAAAGGACCGGCTGGAACAGGCCAAGGCCGACTGGCGCGCCGGCCGGATGAAGCTGCCCGACGCCGACGACCAGGAATTCATCCCCCTGCCCGAGCCGCCGCCGAGCGCCAGTCCGCTGTAAGCCCGCAAAGGGCTTGATCACCCTCGCGTCACCCTGCGCAGGGTGCCTCCCGACAAGTTCCTAGGGAGGACGGCATGAAACTCTACACCTCGATGGGCCCCAATCCGGCGGTCGTGACCATGTTCCTGGCCGAGAAGGGCGCGGAGATCCCGACGGAGAGCGTCGACCTGATGGGCGGCGAGAACCGCCAGGCGCCCTATGTCGCCAAGAATCCGTCCGGCCAGCTTCCCTGCCTCGAACTGGACGACGGCTCGCACCTGGCCGAGATCACCGCCATCTGCGAGTACCTGGACGAGAAGCTTCCGGGCGACACCCTCATCGGTTCGACGCCGGAAGAGCGCGCGGCGACCCGCATGTGGGTCCGCCGGATCGACCTCAACATCTGCGAGCCGCTGTCCAACGGGTTCCGTTACGCCGAAGGCCTGCCGCTGTTCCAGAGCCGCATGCGCACCATCCCCCACGCGGCCGGCGACCTGAAGACCCTGGCGCAAGAGAAGCTGACCTGGCTGGACGGGCTGATGGCCGGCAAGACCTGGATCGCGGGCGATCGCTTCACCCTGGCCGACATCCTGCTGTTCTGCTTCCTGCAGTTCGGCGCCCAGGTGGGCCAGCCGATCAACGCCGACAACAAGAACATCGCCGCCTGGCTGGAACGCGTCCAGGCCCGCGTCGCCGAAAAGGCGGCCGCCTGAAGCAGCGCCTAAATGCTCCCCCTCCGGGGGAGCCGTCGGTGAAACCGGCGGAGGGGATTTGCTGAATCAGCAGCCCCCTCCGTCTCGGCGCCTTGCGCCGATCCACCTTCCCGGAGGGGGAGGAGTTACGGGCCTTTACGTCTCCGCCAGGGCCTTGCGGGTCTGTTCCCAGTACTGCGCGCCGGTGATCAGGGTGACGACCGTGGCCACCCACATCAGGCTGTGGGCGACCAGGGTCGCCGGGTCGCGGACGGCCGGTTCGGACGGCAGGTCGAAGGCGCCCCAGGAGGCGACCACCATCTCCGCCGCCAGGGCGGTCAGTTGCAGCGTCGTCTTCCACTTGGCCAGGCGCGTCACCGGCAGCTTGATCCCCTTGCCGGCCCCCACTTCACGCAGGGCGCTGACCGTGAACTCGCGGAACAGCATCAGGCCGGCCGGCAGCACCACCATCGGCTGACCGCCCAGGGCCAGCAGACCGAGGATCGCGCCGCAGACCAGCACCTTGTCGCCGATCGGGTCGAGGATCGCCCCCCAGACGGTGACCGCGTCCAGCTTGCGCGCCAGCCAGCCGTCGAAGAAGTCGGTCACCGCCGCGATCACGAAGGCCCAGAACGCCCATCGCTGCAGGCCGAACTGGTCCTCCGGCGTCATGTGCTCGCTGAAGCCGGGCACTGCGCCGGCCACCGTCGCCAGGGCCATGAAGACGAAGAGCGTCAGGACCAGCCGCAGCGAGGTCAGGATATTCGGCAGGGCTTTCATGATCCTCGCAACGCCTTGGATGTCTTCAGGTGGCCGGCGTCAGCTCGACCGTCTTGGTCTGCTTGCCATACACGCAGATTCGCTTGTCCGCGCCTTCGCGCAGCACGGCAAGCCCATAGCGCTCGGTCCCGAACGGATGGACCAGCACTTCCGGCGACTTCATGCCCGAGCCCTGCGCCGCGGCCAGGCACTTGGCCTTCACGTCGGCGCGGAACGCCTCCCAGGCGTCGGGCGAACTGGCGAAGGCGGCGGCTGGAGCCGAAAGCGCCAGGGCGGCGGCGAGGACAAGGCGAACCATCTGCGATCTCCCAAACCGGTCTCAACGCGCAAGACTAGCGCCTGGCTCACCCCTTGCGGAAGAAATCGAAGATGCGCTGGGCCAGGGCCTCGCTGACCCCGTCCACCTTGGCCAGGTCGTCGGCCGAGGCGCGGCTGACGCCCCTGGCCGAGCCGAAGGCGTGCAGCAGGGCGCGCTTGCGGCCGGGGCCGACGCCCTCGATCTCGTCCAACGGGTTCTTCTTGAGGTCCTTGGCGCGCCGGACCTGGTGGCTGCCGTTGGCGAAGCGGTGCGCCTCGTCGCGCAGCCGCTGGAGGTAGTAGAGCACCGGCGACTTCGGCTCGAGCATGAAGGGCGGCTTGCCCTCGATGAAGAACCGCTCCAGCCCGGCGTCGCGGTCCGGCCCCTTGGCGACCCCGACCACGGCGATGTCGTCGACGCCGACGTCGGCCATCACTTCCAGCACGGCGGCCAGTTGTCCGGCCCCGCCGTCCACCAGCACCAGGTCCGGGCGCGGCGGGTTCTCACCCGCCTCCTCTTCCTTGACCATGCGCGAGAAGCGGCGGCGCATGACCTCCTTCATCATCCCGTAGTCGTCGCCGGGCGTCAGGTCCGAACTCTTGATGTTGAACTTGCGGTACTGCCCCTTCTGGAAGCCGTCGGGCCCGGCCACGATCATGCCGCCGACCGCATTGGTCCCCATGATGTGGGCGTTGTCGTAGACCTCGATCCGCTCGGGATTACCCTCCAGGCCGAACGCCTCGCAGACGCCGGCCAGCAGCTTCGACTGAGCCGAGCTCTCAGCCATCTTGCGACCCAGGGCCTCGCGCGCATTGGTCAGGGCGTGGACGACCAGCTCGGCCTTCTCGCCACGCTTGGGCCGGGCGATCTCGACCTTGTGGCCGGCCTTGATGGCGAAGGCTTCGGTCAGCAGTTCGCAGTCGGTGGGCTCGACATTGACGAGGATCAGCCGCGGGATCGGCTTGTCGTCGTAGAACTGGCCGAGGAACGCGCTCATCACGTCCACGTTCTCGTCGCTCTTGTCGACCCGCGGGAAATAGGCGCGGTTGCCCCAGTTCTGGCCGGCGCGGAAGAAGAACACCTGCACGCAGGCCTGGCCGCCCTCGGCGTGCAGGGCGAAGACGTCGGCTTCCTGCAAGGTCTCCGGATTGATCTGCTGCTCCTGCGACACCGAGGCCAGCGCCCGGATGCGGTCGCGGATGCGCGCGGCGCGCTCGAACTCCATCTCGTCGGAGGCGGCCTGCATCTCCGCCGACAGCCTGGCCACCACCGCCCGGCTCTTGCCGCGCAGGAAATCCTCGGCCTGATCAACCAGGCCGCCGTAGTCCTCCAGACTGATGAGGCCGGTGCAGGGGGCGGCGCAGCGCTTGATCTGGTGCAGCATGCAGGGCCGCGTGCGCGTCTCGTAGACATTGTCCGAGCACGAGCGCAGCAGAAACGCCTTCTGCAAGGTGTTCAGCGTCCGGTTGACCGACTGGGCGCTGGCGAACGGCCCGAAATAGTCACCCTTGATGGTGTGGGCGCCGCGGTGCTTGCGAAGCTGGGCGGCCGGGTGCTCACGCCGGATGACGATCTCCGGAAAGCTCTTGTCGTCGCGCAGCAACACGTTGAAGCGCGGCTTGAGCTGCTTGATCAGGTTGATTTCCAGCAGCAGGGCGTCGGTCTCGGTGCGGACCGTGACGAACTCCATGGACCGGGTCAGGTCGACCATCAGGGCGATGCGCTGGGTGTGGAACCGGCCCTGGGCGTACTGGGTCACCCGCTTCTTCAGCGAGCGCGCCTTGCCGACATAGAGCACCTCCCCGCCCTCGCCCATCATGCGATAGACGCCCGGCGCGTCGGGCAGGCGGCGCACTTCGTCCTTGATGAGGGCTGCGCCCTGCAAGGGCGCGTCTGCGGTCACGTCGGTCGGCATGGCGCCAATATAGGCGAGTCCGCGCGCGCCCGCAGGCTCGGCTTACAGCTTCACGCCGCCGGCCAGGATCTTGGCGTAGCCGGGCTTGGTCAGCCGCACGTAACCGCCCTTCACCGGGTCGCGGTAATAGACCGCGCCCTTGATCGCCGTCGGGTCGAAGCCGTCGGCCACCAGGTCGATCTTGCGGTACTTGAAGGTGCCCGTCGTCTCGATGGCCGGCAGGATGCGCACGAACACCGGCTGGGCGTAGGGCGGCAGGTCATGGGCCACCGTCTCGCCGAAGGCCTTGATGTCGAACTCCGGCCCGACCACCAGCCCGGCCATCCCGGCCCGGCCGTCCGCGCCCTCGACCGTCACGCCGTAGACATTGGCCTCCATCACGCCGGGGATCGCCTGCAGGCGCTCGGCCACCTCGCCGGTGGAGACGTTCTCGCCCTTCCAGCGGAAGGTGTCGCCGATGCGGTCGACGAAGTAGAAATAGCCTTCGGCGTCGGTCTTCATCAGGTCGCCGGTGCGGAACCAGGCGTCGCCCTTCTCGAACACGTCGCGCAGGATCTTCTTGTCCGAGGCGGCCTTGTCGACATAGCCGGTGAACTCGCTGCGCGCGTCGTGGCCGATCTTGCCGATGCACTCGCCGATCTGGCCGGGGCCCGCCTCGATGCACAGGCCGTTCATGCCCCGCACCTCTTCCTCCGTCTCGACGTCGAACTGGACGAGGCGGTAATTGACCTTCTTCTTCAGCCACTTCGGCGTGCGCCCGATCGCCCCGACCTTGCCGTCGAAGTTGAACATCGAGACGTTGCCTTCGGTGGCCCCGTAGAATTCCAGAATCTCCGGAATGCGGAAACGCCGCTTCATCTCGGCCCAGACATCGGCCCGCAGACCGTTACCGAATACCATGCGCAGCTTGTGCCGACCTTCGGCCTCGACCTCCGGCTGGTTGACCAGGTAGCGGCACAGCTCGCCGATATAGACGAACATGGTGCAGCCCTCGGCCGCCACATCGTCCCAGAAATGGCTGGCCGAAAACTTCTTCTTCAGCACCACCGAACCGCCGTTCAGCAGTCCCGCCCCCATGGCGCAGAGGCCGCCGGTGGCGTGATAGAGCGGCAGGGTGATGTAGACGCGGTCCTTCTCCGTGGCGCCGGTCGCTCCGGCGAAACCGCGCATGTAGAGCTGGGCCCGGACATGGGTGATGCGCGCGGCCTTCGGCAGGCCGGTGGTGCCGCTGGTATAGATGTAGAGCGCGGTGTCGCCGGCGGTCATCCCTTCGCGCACCGAGCGGTCGGGCGGAAGCTGGCTGCAGCTCTTCAGGGCCTGGGTCAGGTCGCGCTGGTCGCCGTGGGCGTGGCCCAGCACCCACTGCTGCATCGGCCGCTCCAGCAGGCCCTTGGCCTCCTCGAAGGCCGGCGACGTCTCGTCGTCGACGATCGCGTGCGCCGCACCGGAGATGTTCAGGCAGTGGGCCAGCGGCGCACCGGCGAGCTGGTTGTTGATGAGAGCCGCGACCGCGCCGATCTTGGTCAGCCCGTACCAGATGGGGAAGTATTCCAGGCGGTTGGGCATGAACAGCGCCACGGTCTGTCCGCGCCGCACGCCGATCCCCTTGGCCCAGTGGGCGAAGCGGTTGGCGATGGCGTCCATCTCCGCGAAGGTGACGGTGCGCTTTTCATAGGTCAGGGCCGGCCGCTCGCGCCACTGATCCACCGCCGCCTGGATGTCGTCGCAGACCAGGTTGGCGGACGTCGGCGCAATGGTCTTCACGCGCTTCAACGTGCGATTCAGATCGCGAAAGAACCGCCAATCGCGCTCCAGGCGAGCCTTAAGTCGCATCCATCCCTCCGACCGGAGGCCACCTTGGCGGCGGTCGGCGCGAGGGGTCAAGCTGGGCTGTCGGCGCCTTCGGTCACACCCGCGTCAGGTGCGTGCAACTGTGGCGCCGAGGACTCGGTCGGCGGTTCCGTGGCAGACAGACTGGCCATGAGCGCCCTGCCCAAAGCGATTCTCTTCGACCTCGACGAAACCATCATCTCCTTCGGCTCGCGCCGGCAGATCCTGCAGGAGGTGATCGAGGAATTCGGCGACGTCTTCGCCCCGTTCACGCCCCAGGCCGCCGGCCAGGCGATGGAAGACGGCTTCCGCGCCTTCTGGTCCGACGAGGCCCGCGCGGCGGTCTGGCGCCAGAACCTGGTCGAGGGCCGCATCCTGGCGGTGGAACAGGGCTTCTCCACGCTCCGGCCCCAAGCGCCCGCCCTTACCACCGAGTTCGCCAGGGCGTTCGGCGCACGCTTCCATGCCTATCGCGAGGAGCAGGCCAAATTCTTCCCCGGCGCCCTGGAGACCATCCAGGCCCTGCGTGCGCGGAACGTCCTGCTGGCGCTGGTCACCAACGGCGCAGCCGCGCCCCAGCGGGCAAAGGTGGAGCGCTTCGCCCTGGCCCCGCTCTTCCATCACATCCAGATCGAGGGCGAGGCCGGCTTCGGCAAGCCGCAGGAGCAGGCGTATCTGCACGCCATGCGCACCCTGGATGTCGCACCGCAGGAGACCTGGATGGTCGGCGACAATCTCGAATGGGAGGTGGCCGCCCCGCAACGGCTGGGCATCTTCTCCATCTGGCACGATCATCTGGGCGAGGGCGTGCCCGCCGGCAGCAATGTCCGCCCCGATCGTATCATCCGCTCGATCGCCGAACTCAAGCCGGAATAAGGCGAGACCGTGTCGACAAGACAGCAAGACGTTGTCGACACCCATGACACCTATCTCAAGATATTCACAAATCCTGTGACACCGCCACAAGACTGAAAACATAGGCCTTTACGCCGAAAATCAAGACAAGATCGCCCCATTCGGCCGGCGGAGTCTGGAACACGCTCCCTTTCGTCGTCGTTTCCCTCACGATCAACCTGAGGGAGGTTACACATGAGCGCCGAGTACAATCCCTTCGTCCAGCGCCATACCCCTGACGCCGAGGCCGCATCGGACCTCGATGCGAGTTCGGCCAGTTCTCTATTTCCGGCCACGCCCGTCTACGCCCGCAAGCGCAAGTCCTCCAACATCGGTAAGATCGCGCTGTTCGCGGTTCCGGCGGCGATCCTGCTGGCCGGCGCGGCGGTGATGCTGGCCCAGCCGCGGTCCAGCGACCTGTTCGCCGAGACGACCGTCGTCCCGCCTGCGCCGCCGGCCGTCATGCCCAATCCGGTAACCAAGGTCGCCGACGCCACGCCGGCGCCGCAGTCCGCTCCGGCCGTCGCCACCCCGGAGCCCGCCGCGCCCCCGGCTCCGGCTCGCCGCGCAATCCGCCGCGCCGCCGTCACGCCGGCGCCGGTCGCCGACAGTCCGGAAACCTGGGCCAGCGACGCCAGCGCGAGGATTCCCGACGCGCCGATCCCCTATTCGCCCAGCTCCCAGGCGCCGGTCCCTGCGCCGGTCGTGACGCCGCCTATCGCGCCGTCCATGACCGAGCCCCCGGCCGCGCCTCCCGTCGAGACGCCGGCTCAGGAGAGCCCTGGAGAGCCGACGCCCTAGAGCAAAATCCGATCTGACTGGATCGGATTTTGCTCAAGACTCTTTGAATTTGGAGCATTTTCTACGCCGAACCGGTATCCACTTCGGCGGAAAATGCTCCAGACAGCCGAGGCGGACGGAGAAGGCGGCTTCCAGGCGGGAGCCGCCTTTTTCGTGCATGAGACGTCCGCCGGGCCGATGAGCGACCCCTTGCCGCATTCCCGAACGCCGTTCGCTGTGGAATTTGGCCGCCCGTCGGAACCGACCGAGGATTTTCATGCTGAAGCTGCTGTTTTCGAGCTGGGGCGCCGAGTGGGGCACCGCGGCGCTCGTGTTCTTCGTCAGCGCGGCCGTGGGCCGCTACGCCGCCGAGGGCATGAACACGCTTCAGTGGTGCGGCGCGATCACCGCGGTCCTGGCCTCCATCACCGCCGCCGTCGCCGTCCGCGTCTGGAAGGCCGAGCCGGTCAAGGCCCACATCGAACGCGACTGATCACTCGGCGTAGACGTCGAGGCCCAGGGCGGTCAGCAACCGATACTGCTGGTCGGCCGCGATCTTCATTCCCGCCACGCTGGCCAGGTCTGCGAGGTTCAGCCCGCTGACCTCGGCGCCACGCAGGTCGGCGCGCGCCAGCTTGGCCCCGGCCGTCAACGCCTGGAAGAGATCGCACTCGCGCAGGTCCGCCCCCTCCAGATCGGCGTCCACCAGCGCGGCCTCGCGGAAACTGGAACGGTTGAAGTCACCCTCCGGCAGCCGCAACTCCGTCAGATCGGCCAGTTCGAGATTGCAGCCCTTCATGGCGCCCGCCCACTGGACCACGCTACGCCCGAAGACGCGGCTGAAGTCGGCCCGCAGGAAGGCCGCGCCGCGCAGGTTGCAGGCCTCCATATCCAGGCCATAGGCGCTCAGCCGCTCGAACCGCGCGAATGACAGGTCGCAGTTGCGGATGCGCGCCTCGTCCAGCCGCCCGAAGGCGAATTGCACGCCGGCATGGCCGTCATCGTCGGCGAAATTGCAGTCCTCGAACGCCGCCTCGCGCAGGTCCGCATGCGAAAACCGGCACCGAACCAGCCTGCATCCCACGAACCGCGCGCCCTGCAGCCCCGCCCCCTGCACCTGAACCTCGCGCAGGGTGCAGCTCTCGAACACCGCATCGGTCAGGTCGGCGTCGGTGAAATCGAGGGCGGAGAGGTCGACGCCTAAGAACCTCGCGCCTGGTTCGAGTTTCATTCCCAACCTCCGCTCACCCCGCGCAGGCCGAGGCCCAAGCTGCCTAGCCTGGGCCCACGCCGGATTCGGTCATAGTGCGGAAAGCCCGCCGGGGTGAGCGGGTGCGGCCTACTCCGCCGCGCCGGCCTTCACATAGATCTCCCCGCCCTCGGCGCGGAACTTCTCGCTCATCTGCTCCATGCCGGCGGCGACGTCGTTCTGCTTGGCGGCGGCGTCGCGGATGTCCTGGCTGATCTTCATCGAGCAGAACTTGGGGCCGCACATCGAGCAGAAGTGGGCGGTCTTCATCGCCTCCTTCGGCAAGGTCTCGTCGTGGTACTGGCGCGCCGTCTCCGGATCGAGGCCCAGGTTGAACTGGTCTTCCCAGCGGAACTCGAAGCGAGCTCGGGAAAGCGCGTCGTCCCAGGCCCGGGCGCTCGGATGGCCCTTGGCCAGGTCGGCGGCGTGGGCGGCGATCTTGTAGGTGATCACCCCGTCCTTGACGTCCTGCCGGTCGGGCAGG
Organism: Phenylobacterium sp.; assembly: GCF_041920015.1. Lineage (GTDB taxonomy): Bacteria > Pseudomonadota > Alphaproteobacteria > Caulobacterales > Caulobacteraceae > Phenylobacterium. The sequence continues at coordinate 24,458 of NZ_JAYRST010000034.1, read as the reverse complement.
CCCAGGTGCTCCTTGGGCGTGACGTAGCAGAGCATCGCCGTCCCGAACCAGCCGATCATCGCCGCCCCGATGGCGCTGGTGATGTGATCGTAGCCGGGCGCGACGTCGGTGGTAAGCGGGCCGAGGGTGTAGAACGGCGCCTCGCCGCAGGCGGCCAGTTGCTTGTCCATATTGGCCTTGATCTTGTGCATCGGCACGTGGCCGGGGCCCTCGATCATCACCTGGACGCCGTGCTTCCAGGCGACGGGCGTCAGCTCGCCCAGGGTCTCCAGCTCGGCGAACTGGGCCGCGTCGTTGGCGTCGGCGATCGAGCCGGGGCGCAGGCCGTCGCCCAGCGAGAACGACACGTCATAGGCGCGCATGATCTCGCAGATCTCTTCGAAGTGCTCGTAGAGGAAGTTCTCCTTGTGGTGCGCCAGGCACCACTTGGCCATGATCGAGCCGCCGCGCGACACGATGCCGGTCACCCGCTTGGCGGTCAGCGGGATATAGGCGAGCCGCACGCCCGCATGGATGGTGAAGTAGTCCACGCCCTGCTCGGCCTGCTCGACCAGGGTGTCGCGGAAGACGTCCCAGGTCAGGTCCTCGGCAATGCCGTTCACCTTCTCCAGCGCCTGGTAGATCGGCACCGTGCCGATCGGAACCGGGCTGTTGCGGACGATCCAGTCGCGGATGTTGTGGATGTTGCGGCCGGTCGACAGGTCCATGACCGTGTCGGCGCCCCAGCGGATCGCCCAGACCATCTTGTCGACCTCGTCGGCGACGGTCGACAGCACCGCCGAGTTGCCGATGTTGGCGTTGATCTTGACCAGGAAGTTGCGGCCGATCGCCATCGGCTCCAGTTCGGTGTGGTTGATGTTGGCCGGAATGATCGCCCGGCCGCGCGCCACCTCGTCGCGCACGAACTCCGGCGTCACGAAGTCGGGGATCGAGGCGCCGAAGTCCTCGCCGTCGCGGATGAAGGCGTCGGTCTCCTTGCGGCGCAGGTTCTCGCGGATGGCGACGTATTCCATCTCCGGCGTGACGATCCCGCGGCGGGCGTATTCCAGTTGCGTCACCGCCGCCCCGCCCCTGGCGCGATAGACGCGGCGCGGGGCGCTGAACTGCGGGGCCAGGTGCTCGCCCTGGGCGAAGCCGTTGTCCTCCGGCTTCACCTGCCGCGGATTTTCCACCACCTCGATATCGCCGCGCGAGACGACCCACGGCTCGCGCACGCGCGCCAGCCCCTGGTCGATGTCGATCTTCACCGCCGGGTCGGTATAGGGGCCCGAGGGGTCGTAGATCGTGACCGGCGGCTCGTTCGCCGAGGGATGCACAGCCACCTCGCGGAACGGCACGCGGATGTCGGGCCACAGCACGCCCGGCTGATAGACCTTGCTCGAGCCGGGGCGCTCGCCGGTCGGAATGGCGTCTTTGACGGGGGTCTGAATGTTCACCGGCGCAAGCTCCCTAGCGGCCAGGGGCCTGCCTGCGATGGGGAAACCGGGCGCGCGAACACCCGAAACGCCTTCCCTTCGCCGGCATGACCCGGATCAGGTTCTACGGGTCGCGGGCTCGCCCGCCTCTCAGCCGCCCAAGCGCGGCCCCCCGAGGACTGCGACCACACATAGGCCCGATCCTGGGAGATGGAAAGCGCCGCCATCCGGCCCCATTCTTGCGTTTCATTTTCGGCGCCCCGAGAGTCTTTAGCGGGCATCCCGCTTGAGGAGACCGCCATGCAGCGCCTGATCGTCCTGGCGTCCGCCGCCGCTCTTTGCGCGGCCGCCGCCCCCGCCCTGGCCGCCGATCCCGCCAAGCCCGCGGCCGGGCCGCAATGCTTCCGGGTCAGCCAGATCCAGAACCACACCAAGGGCGACGCCAAGACGCTCTATCTGTCGGTGAAGCCCAAGCGGCAGGTCTATCGCCTCGGCATGTCCGGCAGTTGCCTGGCCGGGGTCAATTCCGGCGATCCGCTGGTGCTGGAGACCGTCGGCGGAACGGACATGGTCTGCCGCCCGCTCGACCTCGACCTGAAGGTCAAGGTGGGCGCAGGCGGCCTGACGCCTTGCATCATCAAGGACATCACCCGCCTGACGCCGGACCAGGTGGCGGCCCTGCCGCCCAAGGTCCGCCCCTAAAGGACCTACAGCCTTCCTGCCCGGAAGGTGTCGCAAGCGGCCGGATCGCCCTTCTCCACCCCGATGCGGAACCAGCGCATCCGCTGCTCGCTGGTGCCGTGAGTGAAGGCGTCGGGCATGACGCGGCCCTGGGCCTGCTTCTGGATGGCGTCGTCGCCTACCGCCGCGGCCGCGCGGATGCCGTCCTCGATATCGGCCGGGTCCAGCGACACCTGCCCGCCCGAGGCGGCCGGCGCATGCGCCACCCAGACCCCGGCGTAGCAGTCGGCCTGCAGCTCCAGCCGCACGGCCGAGGAGTCGACCCCGCGCGACCCGCGCTCCACCTGCCGGGTCGCCCCGGTCAGGTTCTGGACATGGTGGCCGATCTCGTGGGCGATCACATAGGCCCGCGCCGCCTCGCCCTTGGCGCCGAACCGGCTTTCCAGCTCCTGCCAGAAGGCGAGGTCCAGATAGACCTTCTGGTCGGCCGGGCAATAGAACGGCCCCATGGCCGACTGACCCATGCCGCATCCGGTCCCGGTGGCCTGGTCGTAGATGACGATGGCGGCCGGCCGGCGATAGCGCTGGCCTTCCGCGGCGAAGATCTGGGTCCAGACGTCGGTGGTCGACTGTTCGATCACATCGACGAACTGACCGCCCTGGTCCTGGGTCGTGCCGCGCACGCCGTCCTGCTGCTGGGCCTGCTGGCCGCCGGCGCCGTTCACCACCGACATGGTGGTCGACGGATCGATGCCGAACACGAAATAGCCGATCAGCGCCAGGACTACGCCGCCCAGGCCGATGCCGCCGACCCCGGCTGCGCTCATTCCGCGGCGATCTTCGATATTGCCGCCCCTGCGGCCGCCCTGCCAACGCATGCCCTGCTTCCTCTTCAAGCGCCCCGCGCGCGGCGCGCGGAGGCAGCCTCTAAGATGCGGGTTGCGGCGGCGTCTGTCAGCGCCTGTTCTGCGTCACCGCGCGAACACGCGCGTTGGAGTCGGCCAGGACCGCGTCGGGAATGACGGCGTAGCCCGCCGCCCCGGCCCCCTCCTCGCCAGGCGCGCGCTTCGGATAGGCCGGCGGCGCGGCGGCGCGGAAGTCCTGCAACCGCTGCTCGGACTGCACGCGCGCATCCAGGGCGTTGAGCTGGTTCTCCAGCGCGATCGACCGCTGCCGGTCGAGCTGTTGCTGGGTCAGCAGGTCGAGCTGCTGCTGGGCTTGCGGGCTGACCTGGCCCATGGCCGGCGTCGCCAGGCTGGTTGCGGCGAGAAGGACGAGGGTCAGGTTTCGCATGAACATTGAACGTGCGGCGGGCCGCCTGGCTCCTCAACGGCGCGAAACCGTGAAACGGATCAGTTGCTCGGCCGGCGCCGTCCAGTCGGGCGCCAGTTCCTGCGCCTTGCGATAGTCGAGATAGGCGGACTTGGCGTCCTCCAGCCCCTCATGAGCCAGGGCGCGGTTGTAATAGGCCTTGGCCGGCTCGGCGACGCCCAGCTCCAGCCCCTTGTTGATATCGGGCAGGCTCTGCGCATAGAGCCGCCGGCCGATGGAGGCCGCGCCGCGGTTCACATAGGCCTCGCCCAGATCCGGGTGCAGCCGCACCGCCCGGTCGAAATCGCGCGTCGCCTCGACATAGGCCGCGCGGCGCAGCTTCAGAACGCCGCGGTTGACGAAGGTCCCGGCCCGGTCGCGGGCGTTCATCAGCTCGGTGTCCAGGGCCAGAGTGCACAACTCCTGAAACCTCGGATCGTCCTCGCCGGCCATCGCGGCCTGCGAGCAGGCCTCCGCCAAGCCGCCGCCGATCACGGTCACCGCCCCGCGCGCCGCGCCCGCTACAGCCAGCGCTGCCACGGCGACGCCTACGACCAGCAATCCCTTGAACATGGCAGGGCCTCCTGCACCCAGCCGGGCGCACCAAGAGGCCCGGCGCGCGTCCGACCTTACCCGCCAAGAATCTTCCCATAACGATGGTCTGTCAATGCGCGATACTTGCCCGGAAGGGCGCCAACGCCTTGTCAGACAAGGAGGGTCGAAAGCCTCCGCCCCTAGTTGGGCGGATTATGCGCCTCCAGGAAACGCACCGTCTCGGTCAGCATCTTCAGCCGGGTATCCCCACTCGACAGCCAGTGATCCTCCCCGGCCAGGGTGATCAGTTCGGCCTTCTTGCCCGCCTTTTCCAGAGCGTCCGCCATCAGCCTGCTCTGTTCGAACGCGACGACCGTGTCGTCCTTGGCATGGACCAGCAGGATCGGCGCCTTCACCCGATCGGCCAGCTTGGCGGGGGAGTAAGCGTCGAGATTCCCCAGACCCAGGTGCTTGCGCCGGTTGCGTTGGCGAACAGCATTGGCCGGCGTCTTGTCCTGCACCAGCAGTTCGAGGTCCGACATGCCACCGACCGAGACCGCGCAACGATAGATGTCCTGTTCCAGCGTGACCCCGGCAAGGGCCGCATAGCCTCCATAGTCCACACCGACGATGCAGACCCGATTGGGATCAGCGATCCCCTCCTGCGTCAAGAATCGCACGCCGTCCGATATGTCGGACTGCATCTTGCGGCCCCACTCGCCATACCCAGCGGCCTCAAAGCTCTCACCACGTCCCTGGGAGCCACGGAAATCCGGTAGCCAGACCGTGTAGCCACGCGACGAAAACGCCTGGGCCATCCAGTGAAAGCTGAGATCATCGTACCAATCTGACAGGCTATGGGGCAACACGACGAGCGGAGCGTTTCGACCTGCCGCAGCACTCGGCCTCACCAGTACGCCACGCAGCGCCATGCCGTCCGACGCGGTGTAGTCGACGAATTTTGCTGGATAAATCCCGGTAGCGGTCAAGCCTGCATAAGTATCGTCGATAATCGAAGCGCTGCGTGTCGTGAGATCGACCAAGGCGAACGCATTGCCGGTCTTAGGGCCTTCGACATGGGTGACGAAATGCTTGCGGTCCGACGACCAGCTTTCAAGCAAAACGGACTCCCCAGCGAACGCCCGCATGGCGCTTTTCCAGTCGGCCTGGTTTTCCGGATCGAAGAAATGCGCCTCCCCCGCGCCGCCTTGGATGTATCCGATTACTCGGCCATCGCGGGCGTCCAGCAGCAGCCTCGCCTCTTCGTCGACATCCAATCCCTCTCCCCAAGCTCCGTCTGCGAGCGACAGAAGACGATAGCGCCGCGTCCCGTCTTCCGAACGGGCGACCACCAGGTTACGCGGATCGTGGGCCAAGCCGACAACAGAGGGGGGATCGATCGGATATATCCCCGACTGGACGAGACGCCACGTCTCATCGATCTTGATCGATAACTTCCAGGCGCCCGTCTTGGCTGTGTACTCGGTTCTTGCGATAGCGCGACCAGCGCCGTCGACGGTCCAATCCGTCTGCGTCTTTCTCAGGTCGGGCCCGTCCTCGACAGCACGGCTCGCCCCGGACGCCACGTCGATCCGGAAGAGCGATTCCCGAACCTCGCTTCCGACAATCCGCATGGCCTGGACGTAAAGGACCGGCGCGACATCGACCAACCGGACGAGAGGGCCGGCAAGCACGAAATTGCTGGCGCCCGGCTCGCGGGCGAGCACCTCTCGAAAGCTGCGCGTCTTCACGTCGTAGAGCCGCAGTTGCTGCACCTCTATCGGTCCCGTGAACTTCACGTCACGGCCCGTCGGAGTCGCCTTTTGCGAGGTGCGGATCACGAGGTGTCCGGACCCGGCCCACGTCACCCCGCGCAGTTCCACCTCGCCCAAATTGACGCCGGCGATCGGCCCATTCTGTTCCAGGTCCTGAATCACGATCGAACGCGTGTTCCCGTCCGAGCGCAGGAGCGCCAGCTTCGACCCATCCGGCGAGATCACGACATTGTTCAGGGTCGGCCCGCGCGCATACAGCTCAAGCGGAGCAGCCGCGGCGGCTCCGGCCAGGGCGACGACGATCGAGACGGCGAGCGCGGAAAAGTACAATCGCATGACGCCACTCTACTTTCGAGCGCATCCTTCAGGTCAAGCTTGATTGCGAACCCGCAGCCGCCGCGTCTCGCGATACAGGATGTAGACGCCGCTGGCCGCCACGACGAGCGCGCCGGCGATGGTGGCTGCGCGGGGGATTTCGTCCCAGACCAGGAAGCCGATGATGCAGGCCCAGACGAGCTGGGTGTAGTCGAAGGGCGCCACCACCGCGACCGGCGCGCGGCGCAGGGCCTCGGTCAGGAAGAGCTGGCCGGTCCCACCTAGCAGGCCGGTGCAGATCAGCATGACCAGGGTGGTGAGGTCCGGGATCGTCCAGCCTCCGAACGGCAGGCTCGACAGCCCGACCAGCATTCCGGCCAGGGTGAAGTAGAAGACGATCGTCGGCCCCGGCTCGGTGCGGCCGATCTCGCGGATGGCGATCATCGCGCCGGCCGCCCCCAGGGCGCCCGCCAGGGCGAAGACCGTGCCGAGCGAGGCCATGTGCGTCGGGTCCGGCCGCACCATGATCAGCACCCCTACGAACCCGACCACCACCGCGCCCCAGCGGTGGACGCCCACATGCTCCTTCAGGATCAGGGCCGAGAGCGCGGTCATGAACAGGGGCGAGGCGAAGGAGAGCGCCGTGGACTCGGTCAGCGGCAGCATCGACACCGCGGTGAAGCCGCAGAACATCCCGACCAGCCCCACCGCCGAGCGGGTCGCGTGGCCGCCCAGCCGGTTGGTCTTCAGCACCCCGAAACCGGCCGTCTTCCATACGTAGAGCAGCACCGGCACGAAGGCGAAGGCGTTGCGGAAGAAGATGATCTCCAGCACCGGCGCGCCGCGCTCGGCGCAGGCCTTCACCAGCGCCGCCAGCCCCGCCATGCAGGCCATGGCCAATACGCGGAGCACGATCCCCAGGCCGTTGCGTTGGGTGACGGCGTGCGGACTGGGCTCTGCTGACAACGGGCGCTCCTTGCCCGCCCCTCCATAGAGGCCTCTCGCCGCCGGGGCCATAGGCCTGCGCCAGGCGCCCTCGCCTTTGCGCTCGCATGGCGTAGAGTTGCAACGCCTCAAGCTGACCACGACAGAACGGAGCTCGACATGACCCTTGGCCTGATGATGGCGGCCTGGACGCTCGTCCTGGCCTTCGCGCAGATCCTGTTGTCCGCGATCGCCCAGACCAGCCAGTACGGGTTGAAATGGAACGCTGGCCCGCGCGATGGCGAAATGCCGCCGCTGAACGATCGCGCCCAGCGGCTGAAGCGCGCCCAGGCCAATCTGTTCGAGACCCTGCCCCTCTTCCTGGGCGCGGTGCTCATCGCCCATGTCACCGGTCGGGAAAGCGAGATCACCGCCCTCGGCGCCCAGCTCTATTTCTGGGCGCGGGTCGCCTATGTGCCGCTCTACGCCTGGGGCGTGCCCTATCTGCGTTCCGTGGCCTGGGCGGTGGGCGTCGTCGGCCTCGGCATGGTCGCCCAGGCGATCCTGCTGCCCTGAGGCTCGCAGGCGGCCGAACTTTGCGCGGAACGACTCCCTCGCCAGCACCGTTCGCAATGGAGGGACGGCGTAACCGACGAGGTACGCGATGAAGATTCTGCTTACGACCGCCGCGCTCGGCGCGGCCCTCACGCTCGGCGCCTGCGGCACCACGGTCACCGAACGCGCCGCCACCGGCGGCCTGGCCGGCGCGGCCATCGGCGCCGCTGTCGACAGCTCGGTAACCGGCGCGCTGGTGGGCGGGGCGGCGGGCGCTGCGCTGGGCGCGGCCACCACCCCGAAGTTCGACAACGTCAACCGTCGCCAGCACTACGACAACCGCGCGGGCCGCTATTACTTCTACGACCCCGGCACGCGCCGCTACTATTGGGAAGACGGCAGCCCGCGACGCTGACGCTTAGGCGGCGACCTTGTAGCCGGCCTCTTCGATCGCCGCGGCCAGGGCGTCGCGGCGATCGTCGCCGCTGACGTCCACCCGGCCTGCCTCCAGGTCGACGGCGACCTGCGCCTTGGGCGCGACCTTCTGGACGGCCTGCGTCACCGACTGCACGCAATGGCCGCACGACATGCCTTCGACCTTGAAGCTCAACATCCGCCAACTCCTTCCGAACGGGACTGCGCCTGTTGTGCACCTTCCAGCGGTTGGAAGGTCAATGCGGAAAACGGCCCCTTGACCCTCCCATGATGGGAAGGCCCATTAAGGCAGGGTCCGCATCCGAAGGAGCCCGCCGTGCAGCAAGCCCGCCTGCAGCCGATCGACATTCCCGTCCAGGGCATGACCTGCGCGAGCTGCGTCGGCCGCGTGGAAAGGGCCATCGCCGCCGTCCCCGGCGTGGCGGCCGCCAACGTCAATCTCGCCGCCGAGCGCGCCCACGTCGAGCTGACGCCGGACGGCGACGCCGCCGCAGTCGCCGCGGCCATCCGCAAGGCCGGCTACGAGCCGCTCGACCGGCAGGTGGAGCTGAAGATCGTCGGCATGACCTGCGCCAGTTGCGTCAGCCGCGTGGAAAAGGCTCTGAAGTCGGTTCCCGGCGTGCTGGACGCCCAGGTCAACCTGGCGACCGAGCGCGCCCAGGTCCGCATCCTGGGCGGCGCCGACGCCTCGGCCCTGATGGCTGCGGTCGCCGCCGCCGGCTATCAGGCCGAAACCGTCGATCCCGCAGACGGCGCCGATCTGGCCGAGCGCGAGCGCGCCGCCCGCGAGGGCGAGATCAAGGCCCTCAAGACCTCCGTCGCCATCGCCGCAGCCGCGACCCTGCCGCTGTTCCTGGTCGAGATGGGCCGCCACGCGATCCCGGCCGTCCATCACTGGCTGGCCATGACCATCGGCGAACAGCCCTGGCGGCTGGCGAGCTTCGGCCTGGCCGCGCTGGTGCTGCTGGGGCCGGGCCGGCGCTTCTTCAGCAAGGGCGTTCCCAACCTTCTGCGCCGCGCGCCGGACATGAACTCGCTGGTGGCGCTGGGGGCCAGCGCGGCCTTCGCCTATTCGGCCGTGGCGACCTTCGCCCCCGCCCTGCTGCCGGCCGGCGCCGACCACGTCTATTACGAGGCCGCGGCCGTGATCGTGACCCTGGTGCTGGTCGGGCGCCTGTTCGAGGCCCAGGCCAAGGGCCGCACCGGCGAGGCGATCAAGCGGCTGATGACCCTGCAGGCCAAGTCCGCCCGCATCGTGCGCGAGGGCCAGGAGCGCGAGGTTCCCATCGCCGAGGTCATGGCCGGCGACATCGTCGTCGTGCGTCCGGGCGAGCGCCTGGCGGTCGACGGCGAGGTCCTGGACGGGGCCTCCTTCGTCGACGAATCCATGATCACCGGAGAGCCGGTCCCCATCGAGAAGCGCCCCGGCGACGCCGTTGTGGGCGGCACCGTCAACAAGTCCGGCGCCTTCCGCTTCCGCGCCACCAAGGTCGGCAGCCAGACCATGCTGGCCCAGATCGTGCGCATGGTCGAAACCGCCCAGGGCTCGAAGCTGCCGATCCAGGCCCTGGTCGACAGGGTCACCGGCTGGTTCGTGCCGGCGGTGATCGCCGCAGCCCTGCTGACCTTTGCGGCCTGGATGATCTTCGGCCCCAGCCCGGCCCTGGCCTTCGCCCTGGTCAACGCCGTGGCGGTGCTGATCATCGCCTGCCCCTGCGCCATGGGCTTGGCCACCCCGACCTCGATCATGGTCGGGACCGGCCGCGCCGCCGAACTGGGAGTGTTGTTCCGCAAGGGCGAAGCGTTGCAGGCCCTGCGCGATGTGAAGATCGTCGCCTTCGACAAGACCGGCACCCTGACCGTCGGCCATCCGGTGATGACCGATCTGGTCGCCGCCGAAGGCTTCGCTGAGGATGAGGTCCTGGCCCTGGCCGCAGCGGTGGAAAGCCGTTCGGAACACCCGATCGCCGAGGCCATCGTCGCCGCCGCGCGCGAGCGAGGGCTGCCCCTGCCCGACCCGCAGGACTTCGAGAACCTCGCCGGCTTCGGGGCGCAGGCGCAGGCAAGCGGACGGCTGGTCCAGGTCGGCGCGGACCACTTCATGGAAAAACTCGGCCTCTCGACTGCGGCCTTCACCGAGACCGCCCAGGCCCTGGGCGCCCAGGCCAGGACCCCGATCTATGTCGCCGTGGACGGCCGGCTGGCCGCCATCGTCGCCGTGGCCGACGCGATCAAGCCGACCACGCGCCAGGCGCTGGACGCCCTGCACGCCATGGGCCTGAAGATCGCGATGATCACCGGCGACAACCCTGCCACCGCCCGCGCCGTCGCCGCCGAGCTCGGCATCGACGAGGTGCAGGCCCAGGTCCTGCCGGAGGGCAAGGTCGCCGCCATCCAGGCGCTGCGCGAGCGCTTCGGCCCGGTCGCCTTCGTCGGCGACGGCGTCAACGACGCCCCGGCCCTGGCCAGCGCCGACGTCGGCCTGGCCATGGGCGCGGGCACGGACATCGCCATCGAGAGCGCCGATGTCGTGCTGATGCGCGGCGACCTGCGCGGCGTGCCCGCCGCAGCCGCCCTCAGCCGGGCGGTGATGCGCAACATCGGCGAGAACCTGGCCTGGGCGTTCGGCTACAATATCATCCTGATCCCGGTCGCCGCCGGCGCGCTCTATCCGATGTTCGGCCTGCTGCTCTCGCCGATGGTCGCCGCCGGCGCCATGGCGTTGTCCAGCGTCAGCGTCGTGGCCAACGCCCTGCGGCTGCGCCGCTTCTCTCCGCCCGTCACGGCCTGAAGGAAATCGCCATGAACATCGGACAGGCGTCCAAGGCGTCCGGCGTCACCACCAAGATGATCCGCTATTACGACGAGATCGGCCTGGTGCAGCCCTCGGCGCGCAACGACGCCAACTATCGGGAGTATGGCGAGCGCGAGTTGAACGAACTGCGCTTCATCCGCCGCGCGCGCTCGCTGGGCTTCTCGATGGCCGAGATCACCCAACTCCTCTCGCTCTGGCGCGACCGCGAGCGCCCCAGCCGCGAGGTGAAAGCCATCGCTGAGCGGCACCTGGCCGGGCTGGACGCGCGGATCGCCGAGATGCAGGCCATGGCCGAGACCCTGCGCCACCTCTCGCACTGCTGCGCGGGCGATGATCGCCCCGACTGCCCGATCCTGGCCGACCTTACCGCCGGCTCCCTGCCGTCGGAGCCGAAGCCGCCGCCGTCGCGGCGGCCTGCCTAGTCCGGACGATAGGCGCGCAGGAAGGTGTCGACTGCGCGGATCACCTGGGTCTCGATCTCGGCGTCGGTCATTTCGTCGGTGACCACGCCCCAGATTCGCGGCTGCAAGACGCCCGAAATCGCCAGGTCCTTGAACTGCTGGGCCGCCACGAAGGGATCGGCGCGGCGCAGCACGCCCTGGCCCATCAGGTCGGCCAGATACTCCCCGACCTTCATCAGCACGGCCTTGGGGCCGAGATCGTAGAACATCCGTCCGATTTCGGGGAACCGCTCGTTCTCGGAGACCACCAGGCGCTGGATGCCGCGCGACTCCGCGCTCAGCAGCAGGCGCAGGAAGCTTTCGGCGAAATGCTCCAGGCGCTCGCGCGGCCCGGCGGCGTCGTGGGCCAGGTCGAACAGCGTCTCGGCCAGGGCGCCGCACTGGCGCTGCATCATGGCCTCGAACAATTCTTCCTTGGATTTGAAATAGTTGTAGAGCGTGCCCTTCGAGCCGCCCAAGCGCGCGGCGATGGTCGACATCGAGGTCGCGGCATAGCCTTCGGCCAGGAAGCACTCGCGCGCGACGTCGAGAATGCCGTCGCGGCGTTCGTCCCTGCGTCCCTCCCGCTTGCTCTGGGGTGCGCCTGCCACCATCTGACCATCCTGTACGGTTTGGACTTGACGTCGTCCAGCCTGTCAAACATATGACCGTACCGTACGGTTTTCCAGCCATACAACACCCAGCCTTCAGTTTGCGAGACGCGGCATGGCCCGCCTGATCCTCCCCCCCGTGACGGCGGCCCTCCTCCTGGCGGGCTGCGCGGCCGTCCCCGACCTGGGTCCAGCCCCCCAGGTCCGGTCGGCGCAGGCCTATGCCGCAACCGAAAGCTTCCAGGCGCCCGCCGCCGACTGGCCATCCGACCAGTGGTGGAAGACCTATGGCGACGCCCAGCTCGACGGCCTCGTGGACGAGGCCCTGGCCGGCTCGCCCACCCTGGTTCAGGCGCAGGCGCGGCTGCGCATCGCCCAGGCCCATGTCCAGCAGGGCCGCGCGGCCCTGCTGCCCGGCCTGACGGCCAACGCCCAGGCGGCTCAGACCAAGCAGAGCTACAACAACGGCATTCCGCCAGCCTTCACGCCCCAGGGCTACAACGACACCGGCCGCGCGACCCTCGACCTTTCCTTCGACCTCGACCTGTGGGGCAAGAACCGCGCCGCCCTGGCCGCCGCCACCTCCGAGGCGACCGCCGCCGAGATGGACGCCGTCCAGGCCCGCCTGGTGCTGACCACCGCCCTGGTCGGCGCCTATGCCGACCTCTCCCGCGCCTTCGCCCAGCAGGAGGCGGCCGAGCAGGCCAGGGCCAATCGCGAGGCGACCCGCCAGCTCGTCGCCCAGCGCGTCGCCAACGGCGCGGCCAACCAGGGCGAACTTCGCCAGGCCGAGGCGGGCCTAGCCGGCGCCGACCAGGACCTCGCCGCCGCGAACGAGCAGCTCGCCCTCGCCCGCGACCAGCTCGCAGCCCTGATGGGCGCCGGCCCTGACCGGGGGCTCTCGATCGCCCGCCCGCAGCCGGCCGCCGGCCGCGATTTCGGCCTGCCGCAGAACCTCGCCGCCGACCTGCTCGGCCGCCGCCCGGATCTCCAGGCCGCCCGCCTGCGCGCCCAGGCCGCCGCCCGGCGGATCGACGTCGCGCACGCCGCCTTCTATCCGAACATCAATCTCGCCGCCTTCGCCGGCGCCCAGTCGCTGGGCCTGGACATGCTCACCAAGTCCGGCTCCGACATCGGCCAGGCAGGCCTAGCCGTCAGCCTGCCGATCTTCCAGGGCGGCCGCCTCTCGGGCGCCTATCGCGGCGCGCGGGCCGAATACGACGCCGCCGTGGCCGCATATGACGCCACCCTGGTCCAGGCCCTGCGCGAGGTGGCCGACGCCGCCGCCGGCGAGCGCGCCCTGGGCGAACGCCTGACCGCCGCGCGCCTGGCCCTGGCCAAGGGCGAGGAGGCCTATCGCATCGCCCGCCTGCGCTACGAAGGCGGGCTGGAATCCTACACCTCGGTGCTGACGGCCGAAAACGCCGTCATCCAGCAACGACGCGCCGCCGCCGACCTGGAAGCCCGCGCCCTCACCCTCGACGCGGCCCTGGTCCGCGCCCTCGGCGGCGGCTTCCGCGCCGCCTGATCCCAACCATTTCCGCCTTCCCCCGGAAAGACGCTTCCATGCCCGACGACATCGGTCCTCCCCCGCAAGCCGCCGCCGAAATCGCAGCCCCCGCTCCCGCCGCCCGCGCTGGAGCCGGCGCCAGGCGCAAGCGCCTGTTCTCCATCCTCGGCGCGGTGATCCTCGTCCTCGCCCTGATCTGGGGCGCCTACTGGCTGCTGGTCGGTTCGCGGCGGGTGACCACCGACAACGCCTATGTCGGCGCCGACACCGCCCAGGTGACCGCCCTGGTCTCCGGCCCCATCCTCCAGACGCCGGTCGGCGAGACCATGGTGGTCAAGAAGGGCCAGGTCATCGCCGTGATCGACCCGGCCGACTATCAGCTCGCCCTCGACCGCGCCAAGGCCGAGCTCGGCCAGGCCGAACGGCGCGTCGGCCAGTACTTCGCCAATGACGAGGCCCTGGGCGCCCAGACCGCGGCCCGCACCGCCGACATCGCCCGCGCCGAGGCCGCCCTGGCCAGCGCCCGTTCCGACTATTCGCGGGCCGAGGTCGAATATGGCCGCCGCCGCAACCTCTCGGCCTCCGGCGCCGTTTCGGGCGACGAGCTGACCCAGGCCGAAAATCGTTTCGAGGCCGCCAAGGCCGCCCTCGCCGCCGCCCAGGCGGGCCTGGCCCAGGCCAGGGCCAGCGCCGCCCAGTCGGCCGGCCAGCAGAAGGCCGCCGCCGCCCTGGTCGCCGGCGCCGGCTTGGCCGACAACCCCGAAGTCGCCGCCGCCCGCGCCAAGCTCGCCCAGGCCGAGTTGGACCTGGCCCGCACCACCATCCGCGCCCCGGTCGACGGCATCGTCGCGCGCAAGGCCGTCGTCGTCGGCCAGAAGGTCGCGAGCGGCGCCGCGGTGATGAGCATCGTCCCGATCCAGACCGCCTATGTGGACGCCAACTTCAAGGAGGTTCAGCTCCGCAAGGTACGCCCCGGCCAGGCGGTCGAGCTGACCAGCGACCTCTATGGCAAGGGCGTGAAGTTCCACGGCAAGGTCGCCGGAGTCGGCGGCGGCACCGGTTCGGCCTTCGCCCTGATCCCGGCCCAGAACGCCACCGGCAACTGGATCAAGGTAGTTCAGCGCGTGCCGGTGCGCATCACCCTCGACCCCAAGGAACTGGCCGAGCATCCGCTGCGCGTCGGCCTGTCCATGGACGCCGTGATCGACGTCTCCAGATAGGAGCCGGCCCGTGAGCCAGAGCCACTCGACGCCGGCGCCCCTGACGGGCGCGCCGCTGCTGCTGACCGGGCTGCTGCTCGGCCTGGCCAACTTCATGGTGGTGCTGGACATCACCATCGCCAACGTCGCCGTGCCGCACATCGCCGGCGGCCTGGCCGTCTCGCCCAGCCAGGGCACCTGGGTCATCACCTCCTATTCGGTGGCCGAGGCGATCACGGTCCCCCTCTCCGGCTGGCTCGCCCAGCGGTTCGGAGCGGTGAAGGTCTTCGTGTTCGGCCTGGTCGGCTTCGGGGTCTGCTCGATCCTCTGCGGCCTGGCCCCGACCTTCGGCTTCCTGGTCGCCGGGCGCGTGCTCCAGGGCTTCTGCGGCGGCCCGATCATGCCGATGTCCCAGACCCTGCTGCTGCAGATCTTCCCCAAGGAGCGCGCGCCCCAGGCCCTCGGCCTCTGGAGCATGACCACCGTCGTCGGCCCCATCGCCGGGCCGATCCTCGGCGGCATGCTGTCCGACAACATCGGCTGGCACTGGATCTTCTTCATCAACATCCCGGTCGCCTTCGGGGTGGCGTTCCTGGCCTATCGCTCGCTGATCCACCGCGAGAGCCCGACGCGGCGCGTGCCGGTCGACTATGTGGGCCTGGGCCTGCTGGTGGTCTGGGTCGGCTCGCTGCAGATCATGCTCGACAAGGGCAAGGAGCTGGACTGGTTCGCCTCCACGACCATCGTCGTCCTGGCCATCGTCGCGGCCATCGGCTTCGCCGCCTTCCTGATCTGGGAGCTGACCTCACGGAACCCGATCGTCAATCTGCGCATCTTCCGTCACCGCGGCTTCTCCGTGGGGGTGACGACGCTCAGCCTGACCTTCGGCGCCTTCTTCGCCAGCGTGGTGATCCTGCCGCTCTGGCTACAGACCAACATGGGCTACACCGCCACCTGGGCCGGCTACGCCGCCGCCTTCCAGGGCGTGCTGGCGGTGGTGATGTCGCCTATCGTCGCCAGCCAGGTCGCCCGGCGCGACCCGCGGGCCCTGGTCTCGTTCGGCGTGTTCTGGATGGCGGGCATCGCCATCTGGCGCACCCACTTCAACACCGGCGCAGACTTCACCTCGATCATCATGCCGCAGCTCTTCCTGGGCTTCGCCATGCCGTTCTTCTTCATCCCGACCCAGAGCATCGCCCTGGGCGCCGTGGCCCCGGAGGAAACCGCCGCGGCCGCCGGCGTCGCCAACTTCCTGCGGGTGGTGGCCGGGGCCTTCGCCACCTCGATCATGACCACCGCCTGGGAGAACGACGCCAGCGCCAAGCGCAGCGAACTGGCCGGCGCCCTGAACCAGCCCGGCGGCGCGCTCGAGGCCATGACCGCCCACGGCTTCACTCCGGCCCAGGCGCTCGGCCAGCTCGAGGGCCTGGTCCAGACCCAGGCGGTGATGCTGTCGACCAACGCCATGTACATGGCCACCGCCGTCGTCTTCGCGATCGCCGCCACCACCATCTGGCTGGCGCCGCGGCCCAAGCAGGCGTCCCCGCCCGGCGGCGGTCACTAGCGGAGGCAAAGACCTGGCTCCGGCTATCGGCGGCCGGCCCGCCAGGTTTCGAGCGCCGCATCCATCGCCCGCTGCGTGACGCGATAGAACTCCGCCACCTCGACCAGCCGCTCGCGCGCTGGCGTGGGGGCGATGCCCGAGCCTCGCTCGAACACCTCCGCCAGGCTCTCCACCATGCGGTTCTGCGCGGCGAGCATGGCCTCGTAATTGTCGGACGCCGCGTAGAGCACGCGCTTGGTGCCGCGCTGCCCGATGCGCCGCGCCAGCATGTACTGCTCCAGCAACCGGGCCGCGACGAAGGCGGTGCTCCTGGCGACCTGCAGGTCCGCCGCGATCTGGTCGAGACTCACCGGCTGGGCCGCCAGCAGCAGGTAGCCGTAGAGCCGCGCTGCAGCCGCCGGCACGCCCCAGGGGATCAATTGGCGCGCCACATCCTCGATGAACCCGGCCGCCGTCTCTGCATTTGACATATTCGACATATACCGAATATATCAAATTCGAGCGACAGGTTCAACCGCTTCACGTCGCCATCATGCGGGGCTGCGATGCTGACCTATCTCCTGAAGACGGCCGCCTGGACGGCCTTCCTCATGCTTCTCCTGTTCGCGCCCGCAGGCACGCTGAACTATCCGGGCGGATGGGCGCTGCTGATCGTCTTCACTCTGGGAAGCGTCGCGGCCATCGCCTGGCTCGCCCGCGCGAGCCCCGCCCTGCTGGCCGAACGCATGAGTTCCCCGGTCCAGCGGGGTCAGCCCCTCTGGGACAGGGTCTGGCTCAGCGGCTTCATGCTGCTCTTCTGCGCCTGGGTGGCGTTCATGGCCTGGGACGCGGCGCGCGGCGACTTCAGGGCCGTACCGGTCTGGCTGCAGGTCGCCGGCCTCATCGGCATGTTCGCCTACGGCTTCGGGGTCTGGAGGACGTTTCGCGAAAACGTCTTCGCAGCCCCTGTCGTGAAGGTGCAGGAGGGTCAGTCGGTGATCGACACCGGCCCCTACGCGGTCATCCGCCACCCGATGTACGCCGGCGCGCTGCTGTTGTTCCTCTGCATGCCGCTCGTGCTCGGCTCCTGGCTGGGCCTCGTCGGCACGGCCATCCTCGCCGCGATCCTGGCTTGGCGCACCCTGCGCGAAGAGCAGGCGCTACGCCGAGACCTGCCGGGCTACACAGCCTATGCGGAACGTGTCCGCTTCCGCTGGATTCCCCACGTCTGGTGACGACACGCATGAGAAGAGCATGTGGTGCGGGCGGTCGGGCTCGAACCGACACTCCTTTCGGAACCGGATTTTGAGTCCGGCGCGTCTACCAGTTTCACCACGCCCGCATGTGGAGAGGGTGAGGTATTTCGCAGGCCCTGGCCTGTCCAGGGGAAATTACGCACGGCCGCGCTCTCGACGGCCGCCGCTCGAACTGATAATCGTTCGCAAATAGTTCTCCAAGGAAGCCTGTCCGAATGAACAACCTTTCGCTCCGGCCCGAAGCCGACGCCACGCCGACGGACGGCGTCGTGGTCCGGCTCAGCGAAGCGTCCCTGGGCGACGCCGGAGTCGTCGTCGACGTGCGCGCCGAGAGCAAGCCTTCCGCGCACGGCGTCGATGTCGAGGAACTTCAACGCCGCCTGCTGGAGTTCGGCTTCGTCGAGGGCGCCCGCATCGAGGTGATCCACGAAGGCGCCATCGGCCACGACCCGATCGCCGTGCGGCTGGACGACATGCGCGTGGCCCTGCGCCGCCGCGACGCCGAGGACGTGTTCATCCTGCTGGACCACGCGTGATATGAGTGAAGTGCTTTCCCCGGCCAGGATCGCCCTGGTCGGCAATCCCAATTCCGGCAAGACCGCCCTCTTCAACGCCCTGACCGGCTCGCGCCAGAAGGTCGCCAACTACGCCGGCGTCACCGTCGAGCGGAAGGAAGGCAGCGTCGTCTCCCCCGCCGGCCACGCCCTTTCCATACTCGACCTGCCGGGTACCTATTCCCTGCGCGCCCGCAGCCCGGACGAGGTCGTCACCCGCGACGCCGTGCTCGGCCGCCTGGCCGGGGAGGTCCCGCCCGAGATCGTCATCTGCGTGGCCGACGCCACCAACCTGCGCCTCGTCCTGCGCCTGGCGCTGGAGTTGAAGCAGGTCGGCCGCCCGATGGTGCTGGCGCTCAACATGTACGACATCGCCCAGCGCCAGGGCCTGCGCATCGACCTCGAGGGCCTCTCGCGCGAGATCGGCGCCCCCATCGTCACCACCGTCGCCACCCGCAAGCGCGGGATCGAGGATCTGCTCTCGCAGGTCGACGCCCTGATCGCCGAGGGCCGCCTGGCCGGCGAGAACACCTGGCGCGAGCCCACCGCCGCCGAGATCCGCCAGGCCCACGCCGAGGCCCAGCGCCTGGTGCGCGCCTACGTCCGCCCGCCCGAGCATCCCGACACCTGGACCGGGCGGATCGACTCCGTCCTGCTGCATCCGATCGGCGGGCTGGTCATCCTGCTCGGCCTGCTGTTCCTGATGTTCCAGGCGGTGTTCACCTGGGCGACGCCGGCCATGGACGGCATCGAGGCGGCCTTCGGCGCCTTGGCCGTCTTCGTGGGCGACTACATTCCCAATCCGCTGCTGCACAGCCTGATCTCGGACGGCCTGATCGCCGGGGTCGGCAGCGTGCTGGTGTTCCTGCCGCAGATCCTGATCCTGTTCTTCTTCATCATCATGCTGGAGGACCTGGGCTACATGTCCCGGGCGGCCTTCCTGATGGACAAGATCATGGGCGGGGCGGGCCTGCACGGCCGCGCCTTCATCCCCCTGCTGTCCTCCTTCGCCTGCGCGATCCCGGGGATCATGTCGACCCGGGTGATCGACAACAAGCGCGACCGGCTCACCACCATCCTGGTGGCGCCGCTGATGACCTGTTCGGCGCGGATTCCGGTCTACACCCTTATCATCGGGGCCTTCATTCCCAACACCAAGGTCTGGGGCGTGTTCAGCCTGCAGGGGCTGGTGATGTTCGGCCTCTACGCCGCCGGCATCCTCAGCGCCCTGGCGGTCTCCTTCGTCATCCGCCGCATCTTCTGGCGCAGCGCGGTCGAGCCGTTCCTGATGGAGCTGCCGACCTACAAGCTGCCCGAGCCGATGAACGTGCTGCGCAACCTCGGCCTGCGCGCCAAGATCTTCATCAACCGCGCCGGCCGGATCATCCTGCCGTTGATGATCCTGATCTGGGTGCTGTCGACCTTCCCCTATCCGCCGGAAGGCGCCACGGCGCCCGCCATCGACTACAGCTTCGCCGGCATCATCGGCCATGCGATCCAGCCGCTCCTGGCCCCCATCGGCTTCAACTGGCAGATGTCGATCGCCCTGGTGCCCGGCATGGCCGCCCGCGAGGTCGCGGTCGCCACCCTGGGCACGGTCTATGCGGTGGGCGATGCGGAGAACAACGTCGGCGCCCTGGCCACCACCCTGTCCGGCCACTGGTCGCTGGCCACCGGCCTGTCGTTCCTGGTCTGGTACGTCTTCGCCCCGCAGTGCGCGCCGACCCTCGGCGTCGTGAAGCGCGAGACCAATAGCTGGATCTGGCCGACCGTGATGTTCGCCTACATGGTGACGCTCGCCTACGCCGCCTCGTTCATCGTCTATCACACCGCCGTCGCGCTGGGCGCGGGCTGAGCGCGACGGTGTGAACGGGGTTTAACTTCGGCGATTAACGCTCGCTAAAGGCGAGCATCCTAGCTTGACGCCATTGGGTGGGGGCTAGAATGGACCGAACTCAGAAGAAATCCCGTCGCAAGGCGACGCAACGTCCGGCCACGGAAAACCTGGTCGAACGCATCCGCGAGACCCTCGTCTATTTCGGGGGCGAAGCACACCGCCGCGACGTGATCGTCAATGTCGCGCGCGAAGTCGGCGTCGACGTGAAGAACATCCCCGAGGACTTCGAGCACGCGATCATCGTCTCGTTCGAAGAGACCTGGCGCGACGAGGCCCGCCGCGCGCTCTATGGCTTCCACCTGCGGTTCGGCGAAGGCTCGCACCGCTGGGGCCTGAAGCCCGTCACCGCCCACTGACCGGTCAGCCGGGCGCTTCGACCGTCTGCTCGATGGCGCCGAACAGGGTGTGACGCCGTACGTCGCGCATCTCGATGCGCACCACGTCGCCGCGCCGCATGAACGGCGTCTTCGGCGCGCCCGCGGTAAGGGTCTCCACCGTCCGCAATTCGGCCAGGCACGAATAGCCGACCCCGCCCTCGGCGATGGTCTTGCCAGGCCCATCGTCCGGCCCGCGGTTCGACACCGTGCCCGACCCGATGATCGTACCGGCGCCCAGCGCCCGCGTGCGGGCCGCATGCGCGATCAGGGTTCCGAAATCGAAGGTCATGTCGATCCCGGCGTCGGCGCAGCCCAGCGGCGCGCCGTTCAGTTCGACCTCCAGCGCCCCGTGCAGCCTGCCGTCCCTCCAGGCCTCGCCCAGGGCGTCCGGCGTCACCGCCACCGGCGAGAAGGCCGAGGCCGGCTTGGACTGGAAGAACCCGAACCCCTTGCCGATCTCCCCAGGGATCAGGTTGCGCAGCGAGACGTCGTTGCACAGCATCACCAGCCGGATCGCCGCCAGGCCCTCCTCCCGGCTCGCCCCCATCGGCACGTCGCCGACGATCACGGCGATCTCGCCCTCCATGTCGCAGCCGAAGCCTTCGTCCGCCAGCGGGATGGGATCGCGCGGGCCCAGGAACCCGTCCGAACCGCCCTGGTACATCAGCGGATCGGTCCAGAAGCTCTGCGGCATGTCGGCGGCGCGCGCCTGGCGCACCAGGGCCACGTGGTTCACATAGGCCGAGCCATCGGCCCACTGATAGGCGCGCGGCAGGGGGCTGGCCGCCTCGTGCTCGTGGAACCGCTCGCGCGGGACCGCGCCATGCTCCAGGCTCTGCGCCAGGCCGCGCAGCAGCGGCTCGGCCCGGTCCCAATCGTCCAGTGCGCTCTGCAAGGTCGGCGCTATCGCGCCCGCATCCGCATACCAGGCCAGATCCTGCGAGACGACGACCAGACGGCCGTCACGTCCGCCCTTCAGCGACGCGAGCTTCATTCAGTCCTCCGCGCCCACGGTGCGTGTCACGCGCACGCCCTGCTCGTAGGCTTCGGGGAAATAGACCACGACCTCGACGCAGATGTCTCCGCCCGGCTCACCTGCCCACAGATAATTGCGCTCGAAACACACCTCGCGGCCGGCGGGCGTATAGCCTTCATAGGTGTCGCCCCAGGGCGTGCAGGCGGCCATGTCGCGCCGCCCGAGCGAACAGGCGCGCTCCAGTTCCTCTTGCGCCGCTTCGGTCAGGTCGAGCTGGGGGTCCATGTGAGCCATGACGACAAGTCTATCGCGCCCTCTGCACTCCGTCGCCAGCGTCGATTTCGCCAGGCTATCACGCGCGCAGCGCCCCCTCCGGTGTCGCCCCGGAAAGCGCGCAGCGCTTGTCCGGGGTCCATGAACACCTGAGATTTCAGAATCTTGAGCCGCTGGACCCTATTCAAATCCGTCGACGTTCATGGGCCCCGGTCTTGCTTCGCAAACCGGGGTGACACCCATGTAGAGCCCTACGCACGCTTCCCCCTTCCCGATCACAATGGGGAGGAAAGCTCAGGGCTCGTCCTTGTAGATGCCGACGCTGAGCGGCCGGCCCTCGGCCATGCTGGCGCGGTACATGCCCGAGGTGTTGTAGCTCCAGGCGATCTGGCCGTTGGGCGCCACGGCGATGATCCCGCCGTCGCCGCCCAGGGCGGTCAGCTTCTTCTGCACCACCTCGTCGGCGGCGGCCTGCAGGCTCAGGCCCTTCAGCTCGACCAGGGCGCAGACGTCGCGCGCCACGGTCAGGCGGATGAAATACTCGCCCGTCCCGGTGGCCGAGACCGCGCACGAGGCGTTCGAGGCGTAGGTGCCCGCGCCGATGATCGGGCTGTCGCCCACCCGGCCCCAGCGCTTGCCGGTGGTGCCGCCGGTCGATGTCCCGGCCGCCACGTTCCCCTGGCTGTCCAGGGCGACCACCCCGACCGTGCCGTGCTTGCCTTCGTCATGGGCCAGGCCCTCGGCCGAATCCGGCGTCTTGACGCCCGCGGGCCTGGCCGGAACCGGCAGATCGTTGGCCCTGGCGAAGGTCTCCAGGCTCTTCCAGCGGCGTTCGGTGAAGAAATAGCTTGGATCGACCTGCTCCAGACCTTCGGCCTTGGAGAACGCGTCCGCCCCGGCGCCGATCAACATCACGTGCGGCGACTTTTCCATCACCGCGCGGGCCAGCGAGATCGGATGGCGCGTGCGGGTCACCCCCGCCACGGCCCCGGCCTTCAGCGTCTTGCCGTCCATCATCGCAGCGTCGAGTTCGTTGCGGCCCTCGGCCGTGAACACCGCTCCGCGCCCGGCGTTGAACAGCGGATCGTCCTCCAGCAGGTGGATGGTCGCCTCGATCGCGTCCATCGCGCTGCCGCCGTCCTTCAGCACCTTGGCCCCGGCTTCGGTCACCCGCGTCATGGCGGCGCGATAGGCCGCCTCCTGTTCGGGCGTGAGCTGGCTGCGCTCGATCACTCCGGCGCCGCCGTGGACGACGATGGCCCATTTGGGCGCGGCGAGGGCTTGGCTGGTCATCAGGGCGGTCATCACAAGAGCAAGGGTCAGGATGCGCATCGGGCCTCCTTGGCGGGTTGGGCGGCTTCCGGATTGCCCGACGCCGTCGCCGGAGACAAGCGCCCTTTCGCCTGATAGCAAGGCGCAAATCGCAAGTCGGGGCGCCATGTTTCGCAAGATGTACGACTGGGTCATGGGCTTGGCCGGATCGCGCCACGCCCCGACCAGCCTGGCCGTGGTTTCCTTCGCCGAAAGCTCGTTCTTTCCCATCCCGCCGGACGTGATGCTGGCGCCGATGGTGCTGGCCCGGCCCGAGCGCGCCTTCGTCTACGCCGGCATCTGCACCGCCGCCTCGGTGGTCGGCGGCCTGCTGGGTTACGCCATCGGCTTCTATCTGGAGCCGGTCGGCCTGTGGCTGCTGACCCTCATGGGCCACCCGGACGGCAAGGCCGCCTTCGAAAAATGGTTCGCCGAATGGGGCCTGTGGGTGATCCTCATCAAGGGCGCGACCCCGATCCCGTACAAGCTGGTGACCATCACCGCGGGCCTGGCGCAGTTCTCGCTCGTCACCTTCGTCTGGGCCTCGATCCTGACCCGCGGCGTGCGCTTCTTCGCCGTGGCCGCGATCCTGAAATATTTCGGCCCGGCCATGCTGGCCGAGTTCGAAAAGCGCATAGCGCTCTACGGCTCGCTGGGCGTCGTGGCCCTGGTCGCCCTGGTGGTCGCCCTGAAGATGCTGACCTGACCCCTTGGGACGGCGCAGGTTTTGAGGTCATATCGCCAACGATGAGCGCCTTTCTCCGTCCCGTGCTGCAACGCTGGCGCCTGAGCGCCCTGGTCGCCTCGCTGGCGATGCTGGCCATCGCGCACGCTTTCGAGACCTTCGGGGGCCTGGCGCCCTGCACCCTCTGCCTGCGCGCGCGAGAGGTCTATTGGCTGGCTGCGGCCCTGGCCCTGGCCGGCATGCTGGCGACGCGTCTGCGCGGCGGCGAGCGGTTCCGCCTGGCCTTCAACGCCGCCCTGGCCCTGGTCTTCGCCGCGGGCGTGGCCCTGGCGGTCTATCATGCCGGCGTCGAATGGAAGTTCTGGCCCGGCCCCACCGCCTGCTCGGGGGGCGGCGCGATCGTCGACGCCAGCCAGATGACCGACCTGCTGCAAGGCGCCAGGATCAAGCCGCCGGCCTGCGACGAAGCGGCCTGGGTGTTCCTCGGCCTCTCCATGGCCGGCTGGAACGCCCTGGCTTCCCTGGCCCTCACCGTGCTCAGCGGCCTGGCCGTGGCGCATGAACGGAGAACGACGCGATGAGCGGCAAACCCCTTCCCCCCAGGCCCGGCGCTGGCGCGACCAGCCAGCGCCGGGCCGAGATTCTGCGGGTCGATCACGCCGGCGAGCTCGGCGCGGTCCACATCTATCGCGGCCAGCTCGCCGTGCTGCGCGCCGCCAAGGGCCGCGAGCGCATCACCGGCCAGCTCGCCGAGATGGAGGCCGACGAGATCGAGCACCTCTCGCGCTTCGACAAGCTGCTGAACGACCACAAGGTTCGCCCGACCGCCATGACCCCGCTCTGGCGCGTCGCCGGCTTCGCCCTCGGCGCCGGCACCGCCCTCCTGGGCGAGAAGGCCGCCCATGCCTGCACCGAGGCGGTCGAGGACGTGATCGAGCGCCACTACGCCGGCCAGATCGCCGAACTGGAAGGCCGCGAACCCGAACTCGCCGCCGAGCTCACCAAGTTCCGCGACGAGGAGATCGCCCACCGCGACCATGCGCTGGAGGAAGGCGCGCGCGAGGCT